>JAZKEM010000181.1:0-15291 GCA_040387055.1 Pseudomonadota bacterium
CGCGCCTAAGAGGCGCTCCTACAATTTTGAAATAATGTCGCGCAACGCGCGATAGCCTTCTACCAAGCGTGGGCCAGGACGGCCTAAAAACTCTTCGCTGATTGCATGAACCTGCTGGTTACGCACAGCAGGAATTTTGTCGTGTCCCGGCCGTCGATTGACAACTTCGGCGCGATAGTTCTGCACCTTCACGCCGCACCAACTCATCACGATGGCGTCGGGTGCTGCGTCGACGACTGCAGAATCTTCGAGTGGAATGCTCTTCGCTACCGTGTCCTTCCACGGATTCTCGCCGCCTGCGAGCTCAATCAAATCTGTAACCCATGATTGCTGCGCTGCTGCAATGACAGGCTTTGGCCACCACTCCACCAACACACGAGGACGCTGTGTGCGTTCAACGCGTGGCATCTGTGCCTGCATCTTTGCGACGAGTGCGCGACCACGTGAGAGCACGCCAACGGCTTCGGCGATTTCGATGATGTTGGCGTAGACGTCGTCGAGGCTGAGCGGATCGCAGACGAGTAGGGGCATTCCGTCAGCACGCAACGCATCAACGATGCGCTCATGACCGGGCACGGTGAGTGAGGTCAGGACCAAGTCAGGTTTGAGATCTTTGACTTGCTCGGCAGCAAGATCGAGATCGCGTCCAAGCTTCGGCAAGGGTTCGACAACTTCCGGTGGATAGTCAGAGTCCGTATCAATACCCACAATCATGTGCGCGCATCCAAGCGCGCACATGATTTCGGTGTTGGAGCAGGTGTGACTAAAAACTCGCACGACTGATTAGTCGAGATTCTTCATCACGCGCGGAATGCCCATCTTGAAACCAGCCGCGAGAATGCCTTTGATTACGAGCCCGGTGCAGGGAATGCGTGGTTCAAAGCCAATCGTGTATTTCACACGCGTACCGCCGTTGGGAGCGTCGCTGAATTCGATGTGGCCGAGATGGTTCTTGATCGGGCTGCCGCGGGTGACGGTATATTCGATCAGCGTTTCCGGCTGGAAAGTGATAATGGTTTCTTCAAATGAAGGGCCGGGCAGGGGCAGCTTGATGCGACGAACTGAGCCGAGGCCGTCTGGGTTCTGTGCGTCTTCGCCATCTTTGATGCGATCAAACTGGCCGCCAAAGATCAGGCCGACTTTTTTGTGCGTGCCGAAGAACTTGAAGATCTTGCTGCGTGGCGCTGGGAAAACTTCATCGAAACTGACTTCGTAACGTGACATGGGCCTGCTCCTGAAAATTAGTTGGCCATCATACCGTTTGCACTAGGCCTGCCCTGTTAAAATGATCGCGAGTCGGCCAAGACAATCGCCGCCACGCAAGTGGGGGAGGAAAGTCCGGGCTCCATCGGGCGAAGTGCCAGGTAATGCCTGGGAGGCGCGAGCCTACGGAAAGTGCCACAGAGAACGAACCGCCTAAGCGCCGCAAGGCGACGGTAAGGGTGAAAAGGTGCGGTAAGAGCGCACCGCGTCACTGGCAACAGTGGCGGCACGGAAAACCCCACTTGGAGCAAGACCAAATAGGGAAGGACGCCGAAAGGCAACATGCGGCCCGCATGCCTTCCGGGTAGGTTGCTTGAGCGTGCTGGCGACAGTACGCCTAGAGGAATGGTTGTCCACGACAGAACCCGGCTTAACGGCTGACTCTTTAAATTCGGTAAGGCTTTACGGCGGCTTGGTTTAAAAACCAGGCCGCTTTTATGTACAGGATGTACGGTACGCCGCGGGCGCAGGAGCGGCGTCTCGCCCCAATTGCAGGCCGCATATTTTTAGATTCAACTTCCCTGCTTATTTTTTGACCAATATCCCTTCCCCAACCCCAATCCGCGTCTAAAAACGTGGTCAGCGGTCAGTTGTCGCCTAAAACCCCCTCGAACGGACGACTTTTACTTTAAGTGTTGGCTGTAACTCTTTGTTTTAAATGAAGTGCCTGATCGGCTGTCTCAAATGGGCCTAAGTGCTTGTCGTAACTCACTTTTTTGCTGTAAAAATGCTTGCGTGGTGGTATGAAGTGGATTAAAGTGCCCCGTAGTGGAAGAAACGGGAGTAGAGACGGCTCTGCCGTCGTAAAACGCAATGTTTGCAGGCGCTCATCATTCAACGGTTGACGACAAGGGACGCATCGCGATCCCTGCGCGCTTTCGTGCGCAACTCGTCGACACGTATGGCCTGCAAATCGTGATCACGATGGGGCCGCGTGCTTCGCTCGAAATCTATCCAGTCGCGGTGTTCAACAGCATCGCTGAGCAAATCCAGAATCTTGAAGATCGCGAAGCCGCAGAGTTGCTCAAGCTCGCCTTCGTTGGTCGCGCGGTGGAAACCGAAATTGATAAGCAGGGACGCGTGATGCTGCCGCAGTTCCTTCGCAAGCAAGCGCGTCTGGAAACAGGCGCAGTGTTGGTGGGGCAGATCAATCGCTTGGAACTGTTCGCCGAGGAAATCTGGGACACCATGTTTGGCACAGGCCCAGAGAGCGTATTGCCTGCGCTCTCGGCGGCCTTCAAGCATCTCAAGCGGTGAGGCGCCATGTCCGCATGCGTCGCCTCCCCTGCCATAACGGCCAGGGCTAGCGCCCCGATGTTCTCCCATCGTCCGGTGATGCTCACAGAAGCCCTCGCCGGCCTCGGAGTCGTTGCGGGTGGCATTTACATCGACGGCACCTTCGGACGCGGCGGACATTCCGGCGCGATTCTCGATGAACTCGATGCTGCCGGCGGCGACGGCATGCTGCATGGCCTCGATCAGGATCCGCAGGCTGTAGCTGAAGCCATGCAGAATTTTGGTGCGCGTAAAAACTTCCGCATTCATCACAAAAATTTTTCGCAGCTTGCTGCGGTAGCTGAGAGCGAAGGCATCACGCGTCGCGTTAGCGGAATTTTGTTGGACCTCGGTGTGTCATCGCCGCAACTTGATGATGCATCGCGCGGCTTCAGCTTTAGCAAAGATGGTCCGCTCGACATGCGGATGAATCCGTCCGCGGGTGAGTCAGCTGCGGAGTGGATTGCACAGGTCGGCGAGCGTGATCTTGCTGACGTGCTGTGGAAGTTCGGTGATGAACGCAACAGCCGGCGCATCGCACGTCGCATCGTTGAAGCTCGCGTTGAAACGCCGTTTACGACGACATCGCAACTCGCCGCGTTGATTGCCACTGTGCCGGGCCCACGCAGTCATCACATTCATCCAGCAACGCGCAGCTTTCAGGCGATCCGCATTCACATCAATCGTGAACTCGAAGTGCTGGAGTCAGTACTGAAGCAGGCGCTCGACGTGCTCGCACCCGGCGGTCGTCTGGTCGTGATCAGTTTCCACTCGCTGGAAGATCGCATCGTCAAACGCTTTATGCGTGATGCATCACGTGAAGCGGAAGTGTATGACCGCCGCTTACCGATGCTGCCGCAATCCGCTGCTACTTTTCCACTGAATCTGGTGGGTAAAAAACAGTTATCGACGGATGAAGAATGCGCTGTTAACCCGCGCGCTCGTAGCGCTGTGTTGCGCGTTGCGGAGCGTCGCTCATGAGACGCTTCCGCGAACTCATCGAAGGCCGTGGCGGCATGTTGTTGCCGCTGGCGCTGATTTTCTTGGTAGTGATTTCTGCACTCGCCGTTGTGCGCACCAAGCATGAAAACCGTGTGTTGGTGAATCAACTCAACGGCATGCGTTCTGAAAAAGAACGTCTCAATATGGAGTGGGCACAGCTGCAGCTTGAAGAAGCCACGCTTTCGCATCACGCCCGCGTTGAAAAAAATGCGCGCGAGCAGCTCGGCATGACTGAGCCGCATGACTACGTGGTTGTGAGTTCCAAACCATGAGTAATGCGCGCCCAAATTATGTTGCGCAATCGGTGCCGGCTTGGCGTCGTTGGACCGTGCTTGGATTGCTGGGCGTGGGCGTTGTATTGGTATTTGGCCGTGCGTTTCAGTTACAGGTTTTGCAGCGCGATTTTCTGGTGCAGGAAGGCGATAAGCGTCACATCCGTACGCTAGTGATTCCGGGTCATCGTGGCGCGATTCGTGATCGTCGCGGCGAGCCTTTGGCTTTGTCTGCTCCCGTCGAAATGATTTGGGCTGTGCCAGCCGCGCTGTTGGAATCACCGCAACATGTTTATGCGGTTGCCAAATTGCTTGGTCGCAATCCAAAGGATTTGCAGGACTTTCTGCGTAATCGCAAAGATCGCAAATTTGTTTACATCAGCGATGCCATCAGCCCTGCAGAAGCAGAGCGTGTGTTGTCGCTCAAAGCGCCGGGCGTATTTTCAGAAGCCGCTTATGCACGTTATTACCCAGCGGGCGAAGTAGCCGGACAGGTTGTCGGCTTCTGCGGTCGCGATGGTCGCGGGCAAGAGGGTTTGGAGTTGGCGCAGGAGGCAGCGCTGGCAGGCAAGGCAGGCGCACGTCGCGTGATTCGTGATCGCACCGGTCGCGTGGTTGAAGACAATCTTGAGAGCAAGGACGCGCTGTCGGGTAAAGATCTTGCGCTGACAATTGATTTGCGCATTCAGTATCTCGCTTATCGCGAATTGAAAGCCGCTGTTGCGCGCAATAACGCACGCGGTGGTTTGGTGGTGGTTGCTGATAGCACCACCGGTGAAATTCTCGCGATGGCGAGCCAGCCTGGCTTTAATCCTAACAACGTTGAAGATCGCAAAAGCGGTGGCGCACGTAATCGCGGCATCACCGATGGCTTTGAGCCTGGCTCGACGGTGAAGCCTTTGCTGGTCGCACAAGCATTGGAGCTGGGCGTTTATCAGCCCACTAGTCACATCGATACCACGCCTGGATTCTTTAAGGTCGGCGCGCTGACTGTGCGAGATGAGCATCCACAAGGCGATGTTGATCTTAAAGTGTTGCTCAGCAAATCCAGCAACGTTGGCGCGGCCAAAATTGGCTTGGCGTTAGGCGCGGAATCAGTCTGGTCCGGTTATCAGCGTTTTGGTTTTGGTGAACCGATCTATTCAGGCTTCCCTGGTGAAGCAAGTCCTGTGCTGCGTCATTACAGCGAGTGGGGACAGATCGCTACAGCGACAGCCTCATATGGATATGGACTATCGCTTACTGCGATGCATCTGGTGCGTGCGTATGCAGCGTTGGCCAATGATGGTTTGATGCCGCAGTTGCGCTTGCTTGCCAGCGCTCCTCAAGTTCCACCACAGCGCGCAGTGTCCGCCGTGGTTGCGCGTGAAATGCGCGAGTTGATGGAAGGTGTGGTGCAAGAGGGTGGTACTGCACAGCGCGCATCGATTCCAGGTTATCGCGTCGCAGGCAAGACCGGCACGATTCGCAAGGTTGCTGATACCGGTGGTTACGCAGACAGACGTCACCAGTCTGTGTTCATCGGCATGCTTCCAGCTGAGCATCCGCGCCTTGTGGGCCTTGTCATGATTGATGAGCCGGGCGCAGGCGATTACTACGGCGGTCTTGTTGCTGCTCCAGTTTTTTCAACGGTGATGCAAGGCGCGGCACGCTTACTGCGAATTCCGCCAGGCCAGATGAATTTGCCGACGTCGCCGATTGCGGCGCCAATTCCAACGCGTCAAACCGTTGCGCTGCCAATTCGGGAGCCGCGCACATGACGGCTCAACAAGCACAACATTCTGTGAAGACCTTGCTTGCAGGGTTTTCTGCGTTTGCGTCTGATCTTTCGGTGACAGGCGTAGAAATGGACAGCCGCCGCGTTGCGCCGGGCAATCTGTTCCTCGCTTGTAAAGGGCAAGGTCAACATCATGGCCTTGCGCATCTGCATCAAGCGCTGGAGCGCGGTGCTGCTGCGGTTGCATGGGAGCCTGCCGCTGATTGGACGCATCCAGAAACGAAGATTCCTGCAATCTCTGTCGAGAAACTCGCGAAGCATGCGGGTGAAATCGCCAGCCGCTATTACGGCGAACCGACACGCGAGATGTTCACCGTGGGCGTCACGGGCACGGATGGAAAAACTTCAACGGCATACTTGATTGCGCAAGCATTGGATCGTCTTGATCAGCCCTGCGCTTATCTCGGAACACTGGGTTATGGCCGCGTCGGCAAACTCGATGTTGCAACGCATACCACGCCAGATGCAGTAACCCTCCAGCGTCACTTCTCACAGATGCATGCACAGGGCGCACGCTCAGCCGCGATGGAAGTTTCATCGCACGCACTCGATCAGGATCGCATCTCAGGTGTGCATTTCGATGCCGCCGTGTTGACCAATGTCACGCGTGATCATCTGGACTATCACGGCACGGTTGAGAACTACGCTGCTGCTAAGCGCAAGCTTTTCGAACGCCCAGGCCTTAAAGCCGCAATCTTCAATCGTGATGACGCACGTGGTGCGCAATGGTTGGAAGAGTTCGGCGATATTGCGATTGCTTATGGACTTGATGGCAACGTGCCAGCAAGACATCGTTATGTACTGGGCCGCAAGCTGGAATTGCTGAGCACGGGTCTTGCTTTCGATATCGATAGCAGCTGGGGCCAAGCGCGTATTCAGAGTCAGTTGTTTGGACGCTTCAATGCCTACAACTTGCTCGCAGCCTTGGCTGCGATTCTGCAAGGTGGCGTCTCATTGCAAGACGCTGTTGGCGCACTCAATCAATCGCAGACCGTGCCGGGTCGCATTGAAGGTTATCGCGGTGCTCAGGCGATGCCGCTGGTCGTTGTCGATTACGCACATACGCCGCAGGCTCTCGAACAAATTCTAAAAGCGGTGCGTGCGCATACGCCGGGCAAACTCTGGTGTGTGTTTGGTTGTGGCGGTGATCGCGATCGCGGCAAACGTCCCTTGATGGCCGCAGCTGCAGCTGCTTATGCAGACGAATTGGTCATTACGGATGACAACCCACGTAGCGAAAATCCTGAAACCATCGTTTCCGAGATTCGTGCGGGTTTATCAAATGGTCATTCGGTACGTGTGATTCATGATCGTGCACAGGCCATTACGGCAGCTGTGCGCGCAGCGGGCAAAGACGATTCAGTAGTCGTGGCCGGCAAGGGCCATGAGGATTATCAAATTTACGGTGCAGATGTGCGTCAGTTCAGCGATCGGAATTTTGTTGCCAATCTGGTTGGCGTGGAGCCACGGCCATGATGGAAACACTCTACGCAGTGGCTCAACGTATTGGCGCTCGTCTTGAAGGCGCCAATGTCGGCTTCAGCCGCGTAGTGACGGATACGCGCACTTTGGCCGCAGGTGATTTGTTCGTTGCACTCAAGGGCGAAAACTTTGATGGCCACGAATTCGTGGCTCGCGCTGCAGCCGTCGGTGCCGTCGGTGCGATTGTTTCGCGTCATATCGATTGCCCGCTGCCACAGATCATCGTTGACGACACGCTCATCGCGCTGCAGGAATACGCTGCGTCTTGGCGCAATGACTTCAATCTGCCGATTGTCGCCGTCACCGGCAGCAACGGTAAGACCACGACCAAGCAGATGCTGTCGTCGATCTTTGTCACGCGCGGCCCAGTGTTGGCGACGCAGGGCAATTTCAATAATCACATTGGCCTGCCGCTGACATTGTTGTCGCTGCGTCGTGAGCATGTCACCGCAGTGATTGAGATGGGTGCTAGCAATCATGGTGAGATCGAATTGCTAACGCGCCTCACACGCCCAAACATCGGAGTGATCACTCAAGCTGGCGATGCGCACCTTGAAGGCTTCGGATCACGCGAAGGCGTGGCACGTGCCAAGGGCGAGCTATTTGCAGGACTCGGTGGCGGTGTCGCGGTGATTAATGCCGACGACACTTATGCGCCACTTTGGCGCGAACTTGCGAAAAGTGCTTCGGCGATTTCATTCGGCTTTAGCGAACAGGCGGATGTACGCGCACTGCATGTACAGCCATTTCCAGCAGAAGCGCCAGTCGGCACGCGGTTTGAACTGCGCGCACCAGAAGGTCGGCAAACGGTGAATTTGCCATTGCCTGGCCGTCACAACATTTTCAATGCACTCGCTGCTGCAGCTTGCGCGGTTGCTCTAGGTATGGATTTGAAAGACATCGCTGCCGGTCTTGCACGCATGGATGCACCGCAAGGTCGCTTGAGTTGGAAGAACACACGCGAAGGCGCGCGCTTGCTGGATGACAGTTACAACGCCAATCCCACATCACTGCAAGCAGGCATGGAGCTATTAGCTTCATTGTCTGGTGAACGCGTGCTGGTGCTAGGTGGCATGGCCGAACTCGGCGCGAATGCGCTGCAGCTTCATCATGATGCTGGCGTTGCCGCTAAGAAGTTGCGCATTGATCGTCTCTACACGCTGGGCGCATCAGCTGCTGAAGCTGCAAAAGGCTTCGGTGATGGTGCTAATGCTTTTGAAGATTTCAACGAACTCGCGGCTGCTCTGCGGCCGCACCTCAATAAGAACGTCACGCTATTGGTGAAGGGCTCACGCTCTTCACGCATGGAGCGTGTGGTGGCAGCGCTGACTGGCGAAAGCGTCAAGGGAGATCACTAATGCTTCTATATCTCGCAGAGTTGCTCAAAGAGCACTACAGTTTCTTTAACGTATTTACCTACCTGACCATGCGCGCGGTGCTCGGTATTCTTACCGCGCTGATCTTTTCGTTCGTCTTTGGTCCGATCCTGATCGAGCGACTTTATCGCTTCAAGTTTGGTCAGCCTGTTCGTAGCGATGGCCCGCAGACGCATCTCAAGAAAACCGGCACGCCAACAATGGGCGGGGTGCTGATTATTGCTGCGGTGACGATCTCCACGCTGCTCTGGGGCAATCTCAATAATCGCTTTGTTTGGTTCGCGCTGATCGTGATGCTGGCTTTCGGTGCTGTCGGTTTTGCTGACGATTACATCAAGATCAAAAACAAGGATCCGAAAGGACTGCCAGCCAAGAAAAAATATTTCTGGTTGTCGCTGGCGGGCTTTGGCGTGTCGCTGATGATTTACCTCACCGCAAAAACACCGATGGAAACGGCGCTGATTGTGCCGGTGTTCAAAGATGTGGTGATTCCACTTGGCGGCTTCTTTGTGCTGTGGAGCTATCTGGTCATCGTTGGCTCCAGTAATGCGGTGAATCTGACGGATGGTCTTGATGGACTCGCGATCATGCCTTGCGTGTTGGTCGCATCTGCATTGGCGGTGTTCGCCTATGTGACCGGCAACATCAAGATGGCGACTTACCTTGGCATTCCCTTCATTAGCGGCGTTGGTGAGTTGGCGATCTTCTGCACCGCAATTGCAGGTGCGGGGCTGGGCTTCCTCTGGTTCAACGCTTATCCGGCGCAAGTTTTCATGGGCGACGTTGGCGCGCTCGCACTCGGTGCAGCACTTGGCGTTGTCGCCGTGCTAGTTCGTCAGGAGCTAGTGCTCGCAGTGATGGGCGGCGTGTTCGTCGCCGAGACGGTGTCGGTCGCACTGCAAGTCGGTTACTTCAAATACAGCGGCGGAAAACGAATTTTCCGCATGGCGCCCTTGCATCACCACTACGAACTTAAAGGTTGGCCGGAGCCGAAGATCATCGTGCGCTTCTGGATCATCACGCTGATTCTCGTCTTAATTGGTTTGGCGACACTGAAGATTCGCTAAGGAAAATGAAACGCTATAACGGACAGAAGATGTTGGTAGCAGGGCTGGGCGCCAGTGGCGTCGCGGCTCTGCGCTACCTGCTGTCCGAAGGTGCAGATGTTGCTGTGTGGGATGCGACAGGTACGCCGCCCAAGCTTGCAGAAATCAGCGACAAGATTTCTGCAGCTAATAATCTTTGTGGCAAGCGTATCAATGAGCTGCCGCTGAAGGCTTATCAAACAACCGTGCTGTCACCAGGCATTTCGCTGGCTTCAGATCTTGCGGTTGCGCTGCAAGCAGCAGGCGTCGAAATCATCGGTGATATTGAACTGTTCGCACGTGCTGCCAATGATGCTGGGGTTCCAGTGATTGGCATTACCGGTTCCAACGGTAAGAGCACAGTGACGACACTAGTTGGTGAAATGGCTAAAGCTGCTGGCCTTCGCGTCGGCGTCGGCGGCAATCTTGGCCCGCCAGCTTTGGATCTGCTCCAGCCGGATGCGCAGCTTTATGTGTTGGAGTTGTCGAGTTTCCAACTTGAAACGACGACGAGCCTGCGCTGCAAGGCAGCGACCATTCTGAATCTGTCGCAGGATCATCTTGATCGTCATGTGACGATGGAGCATTACGGCCGTATTAAAGCGACTGTCTTTAATCACTGCGAACACAGTATTGCCAATCGTGATGATGCGGCGGTGATGGCGCTGTCACCGACGAGCGCGATCACTTTTGGTATCGACAAGCCTGCGGCGCAGCAATATGGCCTCGCTGAAACTGCGCAAGGCTTGAGCTTGGCGCATGGCGAAGAAATCGTGTTGCCGCAATCCGCGCTCAAGATCTTTGGTTTGCACAACGCTGCTAATGCACTTGCCGCTTTGGCATTGGCTGACGCTGCAGGTATCCCTCGTGCAGCTAGTGTTATTGCACTCAAGGCTTTTGCGGGTTTATCGCACCGCTGCGAATTCGTTGCGGAAGTCGCTGGTGTTGCTTACTTCAACGACTCCAAGGGAACCAACGTTGGTTCGACCGTGGCAGCCATTAATGGCTTGCCTGCGCCGATTGTCTGGCTCGCAGGCGGGCAGGGCAAAGGGCAAGATTTTTCAGAGTTGGCTGAGCCGCTGGCACGCAAAGGCCGCGCCGCAATTCTGTTTGGCGAAGATGCCGCAAAGATCGAAAGCGATATTGCTGGCGCACTGCCGGTGTACCGCGAAGTCGATATGTTTGCTGCACTCAAGCGCGCGCATGGCATCGCTGTGAGTGGTGATCGCGTGTTGTTGTCGCCGGCCTGCGCAAGCTTTGACCAGTTCAAGAGCTATGTCGATCGCGGCGAAAAATTCCGTGCAGCAGTGAAGGAGCTTGCAGCATGAAGTTCCTGCGCTCTATCGAATTTCCATCCGCACGCTACGGCCTTGATGGCATCCTGGTTGGCACTTCGCTTGTGCTGCTGACTTGGGGTTTGATCATGGTGGCGTCGGCGTCGGTTGCGCAGGCTGACAAGATGACAGGCGCGCCGTTCCACTTTTTCTATCGCCAGCTATTTTTTGTCGGCTTGGGCTTGTTCGCCGGCTGCATGATTTATCTGGTGCCAATGAAGCAGTGGGAAAATAGCCGCATGTGGCTGCTGTTGTTTGCGGTCTTCTTGCTGATCCTCGTGCTGATTCCGGGGCTTGGTCTCAAGGTTAATCACGCGCGTCGCTGGATTGATCTGGGCGTATTCCGCATGCAAGCCTCAGAGCCTGCGCGTCTCGCACTGATCTTGTATCTGGCCAGTTACATCACGCGTCGTCAGGCGGAGTTGCAGAACTCATTCCGTGGGCTGATCAATCCAATTGGTTTGCTGATGATTCCGGCTTTGCTGTTGTTGTTAGAGCCGGACTTCGGCGCCACCGTCGTGCTGTTCATGGTGGCATTCCTGATGTTGTTCCTTGGTGGCGCAAGGCTGCGTTACTTCGGTGGCGTGGTGGCGATTGCAGTCGGGGCAGCGGTACTGCTGGTTCTTATCGAACCCTATCGCATGCGACGCATCCTGAATTTCACCAACCCTTGGGCTGATATTGAGCACGGCGGTTGGCAGCTGGCGCAATCACTCATTGCAGTGGGTCGCGGCGAATGGACCGGCGTTGGACTCGGTAACAGCGTGCAGAAATTGTTGTACCTGCCAGAAATGCACACTGATTTTATCTTCGCAATTCTTGCGGAGGAGTTTGGCTTGATGGGGATTGCCTTACTAATGGCATTGTTTGGCGTCATCGTTTGGCGCGGCTTTGTGATTGGGCGCCGTGCAGAAGAATTGGATGCACGTTTCCGCGCGTATTTGACTTACGGCCTGTCGAGTTGGATTGGCTTTCAGGCGTTGATCAATATGGCCGTCAACATGGGCATCTTGCCGACTAAAGGCCTGACCTTGCCTTTGATTAGCTACGGCGGTTCTTCGTTGGTGTCGGTCTGTCTGATTCTCGCGCTGATCTTGCGTGTTGATTATGAGAATCGCGTCGCTGCAGGGCTAACCGCATCGCCACGTGCGCGAGCAGATCGCTCGTCACGTCCTTCACGCGTTTCGCCATTGGCTGAGCCTGAAGCAGCGGAGATGTTTCCATGAAGCCGATCAAAGTGATGATCATGGGTGAGCCGGGAATTATTGAAGTGCCAGTGGCACTTCAATCCGGCGAACGCACGCGCATGGATGCGCGGGCCGGACTGCACCGCCATGGAAGGCTAAGTAAGGGAGGCCTTGAATCATGAAAGTCATGATCATGGCTGGCGGTACCGGTGGACATGTATTCCCCGCGCTTGCTGTCGCATTGACGATGCGTGAGCAGGGCCATGAAATTGTTTGGATGGGCACGCCTGATAGTTTTGAGTCGCGCGTGATTCCGCAGAATGGTATTCCGATGGAGTTCGTGCGCGTGAGTGGTTTGCGCGGCAAGGGCGTCATCAAGTTGCTTAAAGCGCCACTGCTGCTGATGCGCGCGTTGTTGGATGCGCGCGCGGTACTGCGTCGTCAAAAACCAGATGTCGTCATGGGCATGGGCGGTTTTGCTGCAGGCCCCGGTGGTTTGATGGCTTGGTTGATGCGTTGCCCGCTGTTGATTCACGAACAGAACGCTGCTGCGGGTCTGACTAATCGTTTGCTTGCACGTATCGCAACGCGCGTGCTGCAAGCTTTCCCCAATACTTTTGCCAACGCGCTTACGGTGGGTAATCCGGTGCGTGCGGGCTTTGCTGAATTGCCTGCGCCAGAGCAACGCATGGCTCATAGCGGTGCAGCACGCATGTTGGTGATTGGCGGCAGCCAAGGCGCGCGCGCCTTGAATGAATTAATTCCGAAAGCCTTGGCACTGATTCCTGAAGCGCAGCGTCCTCAGGTTCGTCATCAAGCAGGCCGCACTTTGGAAATTGCGCAGACGGCTTATGCGCAAGCGCAGGTTCAGGCTTCTGTTGAACAGTTCATCACGGATATGCCAGCAGCTTATGCCGCGGCTGATCTGGTGGTGTGCCGTTCTGGCGCATCGACGGTGGCAGAACTTGCAGCAGCCGGTTGCGCAGCATTGCTCGTGCCTTTTCCCGCAGCGGTTGATGATCATCAAACGCGCAACGGTGAGTTTCTCGTTGCAGCAGGCGGCGCGGTGATTGCGCAAGAGCGCGATATCGATACCGAAAAATTATCCGCGTTGCTCACCAGCTTGCTGAGTGATCGCGAGCGCTTGGTGCGCATGGCACAAGCCTCACGCGCTAAAGCGGTTCCCGACGCAGTCGAAAAAATTGTTGAGCAGTGCCTGACGTGTGCGCAGGCGAGGAGGACGGCATGGTGAGTTCAAGTGGTATGAAGAACATGATGACCGCGCCGATGCGCCGTGTGCGTCGCATTCATATGCTCGGCATTGGCGGCTCTGGCATGGCGGGCATCGCTGAGGTTCTATTGAATCTCGGCTATGAAGTGAGCGGCACCGATCTTAAAGAGAGTGCTGCAACGAATCGCCTCACGGAACTGGGCGCGAAAATTTATTTCGGCCATCGCGCCGAGAATGCACATAACGTTGATGCTGTGGTGGTATCGACGGCGGTGAAGTCGGGCAATCCTGAACTGGAATACGCACGCGAGCATCGCATTCCGATTGTGCGTCGCGCCGAGATGCTGGCTGAGATCATGCGCTTCCGTTACGGCATTGCGATTGCTGGCACGCACGGCAAAACAACGACGACGAGCTTGGTGTCGAGCGTGTTGGCTGAAGGCGGATTGGATCCAACCTACGTGATTGGTGGCAAGCTCAAGAGCGCTGACGCTAATGCGCGACTCGGTGAGGGCCCATATCTCGTTGCAGAAGCAGACGAGAGCGATGCCTCGTTCTTGCATCTGATGCCAATGATGTCAGCTGTGACCAACATTGACGCCGATCATCTGGAAACCTACGGCGGTGACTTCAAGCGCTTGAAGGCAACCTTTATTGAGTTCTTGCATCACCTGCCGTTTTACGGCCTAGCGGTGATGTGTATCGACGATCCGGTGGTGCGCGAGCTATTGCCGCAAGTAGGTCGCCCAATCGTGACTTACGGCATGGCAGCAGATGCTGATCTGCGTGCGACAGATATTCGTCCTGAAGGCTCCGGCGCACATTTCACGCTGACGATGGCGGGTGGTGTTCGCGAAGAATTCCACCTCAATTTGCCCGGTCAGCACAATGTGCAGAACGCGCTGGTCGCGATTGCGATTGGCCGCGAACTTGGTGTGAGCTTTGACGCGATTCGTCGCGCACTGAGCAATTTTCAAGGTGTGGGCCGCCGCTGCGAACCGCATCCTGATCTGCAATTGGCTAAGGGCACGGCGCTGTTGGTTGATGACTACGGCCATCACCCGCGTGAAGTGGCTGCGACATTCCAGGCGATGCGCGCTGCGCACCCTACGCGCCGCATGGTGGTGGTGTTTCAGCCGCATCGTTACACGCGTACGCGCGATCTGTTTGAAGACTTCAGTGAAATTCTGTCGCAAGCCGACGCGCTGTTGTTGTGCGAAGTCTATGCCGCAGGCGAAGCGCCGATTGAAGGCGCTGATGGTCGTGCCTTGGCACGCGCAATCCGCGCACGCGGCAAGGTTGAGCCGATCTTCCTCAAGAGCGTGCAGGAAGTTCCAGCAGCGCTTGAAGCCATGGTGAAAGACGGTGACCTCGTGCTGACTCTGGGCGCTGGTGATGTTGGCAGCGTGCCAGCAGCACTCACGCAACATTTTAAACGGGCGGTGTAATGAACGGCACCCTGCTCATGAACGAACCGCTGTCACGTCACACCTCGTGGCGTGTAGGTGGTCCTGCGGATCGTTATTACGAACCGCAGAGCCGAGAAGATCTCTCGGCGTTTGTCAGCAGCCGTCCTGCGTCCGAAGCCATTTATTGGATTGGTTTGGGTAGCAACCTGCTGGTGCGTGATGGTGGCGTGCGTGGCTCGGTCATCGGCCTGCACGGCGCGCTCGAAAAATTAGAGATGAACGGCGAGCAAGAAATTTACGCCGAAGCGGGCGTGCATTGCGCACGTATGGCCAAGTTTGCAGTCAATGCAAAGCTTGCAGGCGCAGGTTTCTTTGCAGGCATCCCTGGAACAGTGGGTGGCGCGCTCGCAATGAATGCAGGCGCACACGGCGGCGAGACTTGGGACAGCGTGCAAGAAGTCGAAGTGATGTTCCACGACGGTCGTTGCGAATGGCTGCAGCGTAGCGCATTCACCTATGGCTATCGGCACGTTGAATTTCCGAAAGACATGATTGGTTTTGTCGCTGTGCGTTTCCGTTTTGAACGGGATGCCGCAGG
>JAZKEM010000182.1:0-10729 GCA_040387055.1 Pseudomonadota bacterium
TGGGCGCGTGGCTACATCGCACATTATTTTGATGCGCCAGAAGCGATCTACGACACCGATGTTGCCGTCTCTACTGAGGCGATGAATCAAGGCTTGGAACTCTGCGTGCGCGCATGCCCGGATCAGTATTGGTGGGGCTACAAGCGTTTTCGTCGTCGCCCAGCTGGCGAGGCAAATTTTTATAAATAATTTGTGCAGTAGGCGCTACGCACATAGCGCTCAGCACTTATAGAATCCGGCACCATGGTCGGGCTCTTACGCATTGTCTTAATTTTGGTAGGCGCGCTGCCTCTACCTTTGCTGCATGGCTTCGGCTATTTCGCGGGCACGTTGTTGTACTTGTTCCCGAACAGCATGCGTCGCACAACACTGTTGCAACTGCAGCGTTGCATGCCGGAACTCAGTGAGCGCGAACGTCAGCGCATCGCACGCCTGAGTTTGATCAACAGCGCAAAGGCAATCAGTGAAGCGCCAGCGATCTGGTTTGGCCCGCGTTGGCGCTTGCGTCGCTGGCTAAACTCAGCGCAAACACAGGCGCAGTTACATGCGCTGATTGCAGGCAGAAAAGGCGTCATCATGCTTTCGCCGCACATTGGCGCTTGGGAACTGGCCGGACTGTTCTGCGCAGACACGGGCGCCATCACTTCGCTCTACAAGCCGCAGAAAGGCGCGATGGATTTGCTGATTTATGAGGGCCGTTGCCGCAATGGCGCAACGCTGGTGCCCACCAGCACCGGTGGTGTGAAGGCGCTGCTGCAAGCACTGCGCAATGGCGAGATGGTCGGCATTCTTCCAGACCACGATCCACCGCTGCATTCCGGTGATTTTGCGCCGCTGTTCGGTATCACCGCACACACCACGACATTGGTCGGCAAACTGGCAGCGCGCAGTGAAGTGCCGGTCTATTTCATTTATACCGAGCGCTTGTCCTGGGGCCGTGGATTCCGCCATCACTTGCGCGTAGCGCCTGCTGGCATCGGCGATCGCGAGCGGGGCTTGGTTGCGCTCAATCTGGGTGTCGAGCAAGTCATCCGCCATTTGCCCGAGCAATACTGGTGGGGCTACAAGCGCTATCGGCGCCAGCCGTCGGGCGCGCCCAACTTTTACGATCCGTCTTGAGCGAGTGGTCGTTGCAGGGACATTTCTAACCGTACAATGCCCCGCCGCAGGGAACTTGCCGCAGCGCGGGCAGTCTTTAAGCCGCAACTATTTCTACAACACTAGAAGAAAATATGGATAGCGAAATTCTGATCGAAGCGCGCGGCCTTACGCGCCGCTATGGACCGACGACGGCCGTTTCTGATTTAAGCCTGACGCTGCGCAAAGGCGAGATTCTCGGCCTGCTCGGCCCCAATGGCGCCGGCAAATCCACCACGATGAAGATGCTCACCGGCAATCTTGCACCGACAGCGGGCGAAGCTTTCATCAAAGGCCTGAGCCTTCACGATGCGCCGACCGCAGCAAAGAAAAATCTTGGCTATCTGCCGGAACAACCGCCGGTGTATCCAGAACTCACTGTGGATGAATATCTGACCTTCTGCGCAGGTCTTCACGGCATCGCCAAGAAAGATCGCGCCGCAGCGGTGCAACAAGCCAAGCAGTCGTGCTCGCTCAATGAAGTCAGCAGTCGTTTGATTGGCAATCTCTCCAAAGGTTTTCAGCAGCGTGTAGGTTTGGCGCAGGCCATCATCCATCGCCCGGCGGTCATTGTTCTTGACGAACCGACGGTTGGCCTTGATCCGATCCAGATTCGTGAAATCCGCGCATTGATTGTTGAGCTTGGAAAATCGCACAGCGTGATTTTGTCTAGCCACATCCTTCCAGAAATTCAGGCCGTGTGTTCACGCGTGATGATCATC
Organism: Pseudomonadota bacterium; assembly: GCA_040387055.1. GTDB lineage: Bacteria > Pseudomonadota > Gammaproteobacteria > Nevskiales > Nevskiaceae > Stenotrophobium. The sequence goes on from JAZKEM010000182.1 coordinate 1,860, forward strand.
AATCGCGGTCGTGCGGTTTACGACCAGCCAGTGATCGCAACACGCAATGCAAAGATGGAATCACTGACCGTGACGCTCAAGCGTCCACCGGCTGTTGAAGCACTGAGCCGCATCGTTGGCATTGCCAGTGTTGAAGATCTCGGTGCAGGCCGTTTCCGTTTGGCACTTGCAGGCGGCAACGACCCGCGCGAAGTGATTGTCGACGCTGCCGTCAACAACAACTGGGGCTTGATTGAACTGGCGCCAGAAGTAAAAACGCTGGAAGAAATCTTTGTTGAACTGACTTCTGGCGACGAGCAAGAAAGGAAAGCAGCATGAAAAATATCTTTGCAATCGCCGGCAACGAAGCCCGGCGCATTTTTGTTTCGCCACTGGCTTGGGCCGTGCTCGGCGTTGTGCAGTTAATTGTTGCGATTGTGTTTGTGTTGTCCTTGCTGGACTACGCACGTTTTTCTGAACAGGCCGGTCAATCCTTTGGTGTTTCGGATTACATCGGTGGTTCGGTATTTGGTTTTGCGGTGATTGTGCTGTTGCTAGTAATGCCGCTGATGACGATGCGCTTATTTGCAGAAGAACGTAAATCAGGTTCGCTGACTTTGCTGTTCTCCGCGCCGGTTTCACTCACCGAAATCGTACTCGGCAAATTCTTAGGCCTGCTTTCTTTTGTATTTGCATTGCTTGCGCTGTTAGCGCTGATGCCCTTGTCGCTGATCCCTGCAACCGATCTTGATCTGGGTCGTATTGCTGCGGGCCTGTTGGGCTTGTTCTTGTTGATGTCATCTTTCGGCGCCGCCGGTTTGTTTGTGTCGTCGCTGACGCGCGAACCAACAATCGCTGCGGTTGGTAGCTTTGGTTTATTGCTGGTGATCTGGTTGATGAACATGCTGGCCTTTAACGACAGCATTCCATTTACGGCAGTGTTCAGCTATCTCTCGCTGATCGGACATTTTGAAAGCCTGCGTCGTGGCATCTTCAGCAGTGCCGACGCGGTGTACTACATCTTGTTCACTGCGCTGTTCCTGTGGCTGACTGTGCAACGTCTGGACATGGAAAGAAACTAAGAAGAACGCCATGACTAAAAAACAAACTCTGATTCAACAAATTGTTAGCGGCGTGTTGTTCATCGCCGTGTTGGTGATGCTGGGCTGGCTGTCGGTCCGCTACAAAAGCGAAATCGATTGGACTGCAGGCAAGCGCAACAGTATTTCGGTCGCGAGCCAAAAGCAGCTTGCAGCAATGCCGGACCCTATTACGTTCTATGCGTTCATCCCCTCGGGTGATGCTGAAGCGCGTAACGGTGTGCAGTTCGATATTGCACGCTATCAGCGTTACAAGAAGAATCTGACGCTGACCTTCGTTGACCCCAGCGCACAGCCACAGAAAGTGCGTGAGCTGAATGTGCAGACGCCAGGAGAATTGGTTGCTGAGTACCAAGGTCGCCGTGAAAACCTGCATGCGACAACTGAGCCGATCATCACCACCGCATTGCAGCGCCTCACTTTCTCTGGCGAGCAGTGGGTCGTGTTTCTCGAAGGCCACGGTGAGCGTGCTGTCGCGGATAATGAATCGCACACGGGCTATGGAAAATTTGCCGAATCGCTGCGTAGCAAAGGCTTAAAAGTCCAAGCACTCAATCTCGCTAAGACGCCAAAAATCCCAGACAACACTTCAGTGTTGGTGATTGCAGGCGCGATGCAAGAACCATTGGCGGGTGAATCTCAGTTGCTTGCAGACTATGTCGCCAAAGGCGGTAGTTTGTTGTGGCTGGGCGATGCAGATTCCACCGCGACGATCGCGCCGCTAACAAAAGAGCTGGCAGTAACTTGGCACAAGGGCGTCATCATTGATCCTGTTGCACAGGAATTGCAGTTGCCTGCCGGTTTCTATGTGCCAGACAGCTATCCGCCAAATCCTGCGACGCAAAATTTTGACCAGTACACCCTGTATCCCTTGGCAGAAGCGGTATCGACCAATAAAGACAGCAAATGGAATGCTGTGCCTTTGCTTAGCTCCACCGAGCAGTCTTGGTTGGAGACGCAACCGAAGATGGGTGGCACGGTTCAGTTTGATGGCAATGACATCAAAGGCCCGTTGAATGTTGGCCTGAGCCTATTGCGCGAACACAAAGACGCCAGTGGCGATCCAGACAAGAGCCGCGCGCAACGTGTTGTGGTGATTGGCAACAGCAACTTCCTCACCAATACCTATCTTGCACAGCAGGGCAATCAGCAGTTCGGTATCAATCTGGTGCAGTGGCTCGCTTTGCGCGATTCGCAGCTCAATATTGATATTCCGAAAGCGCCAGATACGTCTTTGAATATGCCGGGTTGGGCTGTTGCTGTTGTGTCTATTGGCTTTGTTGCGCTGCTGCCGCTGTTGTTGATTGGCTACGGCATCGGACGTTGGGTTGTGCGTCGTCGGAAATAAGTGATGCAACGGCAAGCACTGAATATTGGTCTAGTTGCTGCCGCACTCGGATTAGGTGCGGCGGTTTACTTCAGCCAGCAAAAAGAAGAGCAAGGTCCGCCGCTGACGCCGATCACAGCAGAAACGCTGAATCGCGTTTCGCTTGAGCATCCGGGTTCACCAACGGTAAAGCTGGAGCGCAAAGAGGGCCACTGGAAAATCACTGAGCCTGTGCAGGTTGATGCGGATCCATTTGAGGTCAATGCTTTTATCGATCTGGCCAAGCAAGAAGTGAAAAAGTCGCTGGAACTCAACAGCGTTTCTCTCAAAGATTTGGCGCTTGATACGCCGTCTTACGCTGTTGTACTCAACGATCAGAAAATCCAATTTGGCGGATTAGAGCCGATCTTGTCGCGTCGATATCTTCTCACCGGTGGCAAGGTAGCGCTGGTAGACGATCCACCCGCTGAAGCGCTCGACGCGGATTATTCCGATCTCGCCAGTCGCGCGATGTTGCCAACGGGTTCAGAGATTCAGGCCATCGAATTTACTGATCACAAAATTGCCAAATCTGCGGACGGAAAATCGTGGGCACTGACGCCTGAAGATGAGAACGTCGGTTCTGATGCACGTCAGAAGTTGGCAGACGCTTGGAAGAATGCACGCGCCTTGTGGAATGCGGCGTTGCCAAAAGAGAACGCCAAAGGTGATCCAGTCACCGTGACGCTGAAAGGCGGAACAGCCATCAAATTCATTATCGTTGAACGCGATCCACAACTCGTGATCGCGAGACCCGATATCGGTGTGAGCTACACACTCTCCAAGCAGCTGGTGGATGAGATGCTCAAGGTTAAAGATTCTGATGCAGCTGCTAAAGCGGCACAGCCACAATCTTGATCGGCAGCACCATGTCCTTATCAAAACCGAAAGCGGTGATGGCCTGGAGTGGCGGCAAAGACTCCTCACTCGCACTGCACCGTGTCCTGTCGCGGGGCGATTACCAAGTCACGGCGCTCCTGACCACGCTTTCTTCTGAATTCCGCCGCATCAGCATGCATGGTGTGCGTGAGGAACTACTGGAGAATCAGGCGCAGTCGCTCGGCATTTCTTTGGTGAAGATGGAAGTGCTTGAACGCACCAATATTGCTTACGAAAAAGAACTGGAACGTCATCTGCGTGAGTTCAAGGCGCAAGGCGTAGAAGCGGTCATCTTTGGCGATATTCATCTTGCTGATTTGCGCGTTTATCGTGAAACCATTCTTGATCGCGTTTGCTTGAAAGGCATCTTTCCACTTTGGCAGGAGTCGCCGCAGGCTTTGCTGACGGAATTTTTTGCAGAAGGATTTCGCTCGGTCACCTGTTGTGTCGATGCACAGCGCCTTGGTGAAGAGCACGTTGGTCGTCTGCTTGATGCCGCGTTTGTGCAGTCACTGCCCGCAGGCGTCGATGTTTGCGGCGAGAACGGCGAATACCATTCTTATTGCTTTGACGGCCCAATTTTTCAGCAGCCTGTTGCTTATGCCTTAGGCGAAAAGCAGTTCCGTCCGCTGGTGTTGAATCCAACAAATCCCGGCTGCGACTTGCCAGCCAGCAGTACCCCAGGTTTTTGGTACTGCGATCTGTTAGCGGCTTAGCAGACGATCGGCCATGCCTGAATTACCCGAAGTAGAAACCGTTCGACGAGGCATAGAGCCTCACGTTGTGGGCCGTAAGATTGTTGGCGTCACTGTGCGCGATACGCGTTTGCGCTGGCCGATCCCATCGAATCTCGCTGCTTTGCTCACTGGCAAGAAAGTGACTGGCACGGCTCGTCGCGGCAAGTACTTGCTGCTGCAACTGACTGGCGGCGATCGCCTGATCATTCACCTCGGCATGTCGGGCCGTTTGTTTGTGCTCAAGCCGGGGCATGCGCTGAAGAAACACGATCACGTTGATATCGAATTCTCCGGTGGCGTGATGCTGCGCTACAACGACCCGCGTCGTTTTGGTGCTGTGCTGCCGTGGCCAGCGAGTGAAGCAACGCATGTTCTGATTGAAGGCATGGGTCCAGAGCCTTTCACCGAAGAGTTCAACGGTGATTATCTGTTTGATCTCTCGCGTGGCCGCAGTGCACCGGTGAAGAACTTCATCATGGATGGCAGTGTTGTGGTCGGTGCGGGGAATATCTATGCAGCGGAATCACTATTCCGTTCTGGCATTCGGCCAGCCAAAGCCGCTGGAAAAGTCACGCGAGCACAGTACCAGGTGCTGGCGCAACACATTCGCGAAGTGTTGGGTGAAGCGATCAAGCAAGGCGGCACTACGCTAAAAGATTTTGCAGGTGCAGATGGTGCGCCGGGTTACTTCCAGCAAAAGCTTTTTGTTTATGGACGCGAAGGCGAGCCTTGTTTGGTGTGCAAGGTACCGATCAAATGTGTCGTGATCGGGCAGCGCTCCAGCTTCTATTGCTCGACCTGCCAAAAGTAATGATTTGTAGGGTGGGTGATAACCCGCCGGCTTTTGCGCGTGCGAACACGGCGGGTTATCACCCACCCTACGATTCGATCAAAGGCCAACTGTAATCCTGCGTATCGTTCGCGAACGGTAGAATCTGCGCAGACCATCTTGTCTTCGAGATTCACTATGACTTCTGTACTGACCCAACCCTTCGAACTCCCTTGCGGCGCCACGCTGCCAAACCGACTGTGCAAAGCAGCGATGACAGAAGGCTTGGCAGATGAGCATCTGCGTCCGACAGAACGTCTCAACCATCTCTATCGCCGCTGGGCCGAAGGTGGCGCAGGCTTGCTGCTTACCGGCAATGTGTTGATTGATCATCGAGTGCTGGAGCGCCCGGGCAATGTTGCGATTGATCCGGCGACGCCAGATGCAGAGATGATGAGACGTATCAAAGCATGGACGCATGCAGGCACCAGCAATAACAACCACATGTGGATGCAGATCTCGCATGCAGGTCGTCAGTCGCCGCGCTATGTCACTGGTACGCCGATGGGGCCGTCTGCAGTGCAGCTTGATCTGCTGGGTAATTACGCCAAGCCGCGTGCGCTGACAGAAGCAGAAATCCTCGACTACATCCAACGCTATGCACGCGTCGCTGCAACCGCGCGTGAAGGTGGATTCACTGGCGTGCAGATTCATTCGGCGCACGGCTATTTGTTATCGAGCTTCTTGTCGCCGATCACCAATGTGCGCACCGATGCTTGGGGCGGCACGTTGGAAAATCGTGCACGCATGTTGATTGAGACGGTTCGCGCGACACGCAAAGCAGTAGGCGCGGACTTTCCAATTGGCATCAAGCTCAACTCTGATGACTTCCGCAAAGGCGGCTTCAATCATGAAGATTGTTTGCAGGTGGTGCAGTGGCTGAATGCCGAAGGTATCGATTTGCTGGAAATTTCTGGCGGTACTTACGAGCAACCGCGCTTGCTCGGCTTTGACGGTAAAGCAGAATCAAAAGCTGCAGAGCCGCAACGCGAGAGCACCAAAAAGCGTGAGGCTTACTTCCTCGACTACGCGGTAGCGATTCGCAAAATTGCGAAGATGCCGATGATGGTCACTGGCGGTTTCCGCACGCGCGCAGGAATGGAAGCGGCGATTAGCGCGGGCGAGTGTGATGTGATTGGTCTTGGTCGTCCGCTGTGTACGCACGCGGATGTACCGCGTCAGTTGCTCAATGGTGAAATCGACGAAGCACCTGCCTTCGAAAAAGGCCTGCGCCTTGGCCCCGGCAAATTATTCTCAGGCACTAGCCCGGTGTTCCTGTTCAAGATCATTCATGTGCTGGGCTTGCAGGGTTGGTATTACCAGCAGATCGCACATATGGCAGACGGTGGACGCGAGCCTTTACAGCGCGGTGTATTCACTGCGTTCGTGGCGTATTTGTGGGATGAGTACACGACGGCATTCCGCATGCATCGTGCGCGTTGGGCGAAGAAGAAATAGCTTTGTAGGCTGGGTTGGAGCGAAGCGAAACCCAGCCTACATTTAGTTGAGCGCGGAGGGCACCGCAAGCCGAAACGCATTGATGGTGGCGTCGAATTGCACTCCAGCTTCAGTCGTCATCTGAAAGCTGCCATGCATGGTGCCAACAGGCGTGCCGAGTGGGCAGCCGCTGGTGTACTGAAATTCTTCGCCAGACTTGAGCGTCGGCTGATAGCCCACAACACCGGGGCCGCGCACTTCATCCGTTTTGCCTTCGCCGTTGGTGATCACCCAGTGACGTGACAGCAGCTGCACGGTCTCTGTGCCTTCGTTGCGGATGGTGATGTGATACGCGAAGAGATACTGACTCTCTGCCGGTTCAGACTGCTCCGGGACATAGCGTGGCTGCACGATGATGCGCACGCCATTGGTCAGCGTATTCGACATCAGAACATGCCTGTTTGTAAGCGCGCTGCTTCAGACATCATGTCCTGCGTCCAAGGTGGATCAAACACAAGCTCTACATCCGTTTCGCCGATGGTCGGCAGTGCGGACACTTTGCTCTTCACATCATTGACCAGCACATCGCCCATGCCACAGCCGGGCGCGGTGAGCGTCATCGTGATCGTGGCTTTGCGATTGCCATCTTCCAGCGTGGAAACTTTGCAGCTGTAAATCAGGCCGAGCTCGACGATATTGATCGGAATTTCTGGGTCGTAGCAGGTTTTAAGGGCTTCCCACACTGCGGCTTCGAGTTCGGTTTCGCTGGCGTTCTCTGGCACTTCCGGCGCAAGCGTCACGGTTTTGCCGATGGCGTCAGCGTCCTTGCCGTCGATGCGGAACAGGTGGCCTTCAACCTGCACGGTGAAGCTGCCACCAAGGGCCTGCGTGATCTGCGCTTGCGCGCCTTCAGGCAGCTCGACCTTGGTTCCAGCAGGGATGAGGACGCCGATAACATCTCGCGTCAGGCTGACAGTTTCGTTGGAATGACCCATGGGGAACGCACTTACAACCGCTTGAAGAGGGAACCAATTTTAAACCCCACGAGTCATTAGCGCACGCTGTGCTTTAATTAAACCCCGAGATTGTTCTGGAGAACCCCATGAAACTTGCCGTATTGCTGCTGCCGTTGATGCTTTTGACCGCCACCGCGCATGCCGACGACGAGGCCGCCAAGCGCCGCAACGTCAATGTTTCTGGCCAGGGTGAAGTTAGCGTTGCGCCGGATCGTGCGCGCCTTTCTCTGGGCGTAGAGGCCTCTAATGTCGAACTCAAAGCCGCTGAAGCTGCGGTGAACAAGGTCGTGCGTGCGTACCTGCTTGAAGCCAAATCGCTGGGCCTGAAGGACGATCAGATCTCTACCGCAGGCGTCACCATCAACCCGGAATACGTCTGGGACGAGAAAGTAAAACGTCAGGTTTTCACCGGCTACAGAGCCAATCGTCAGATTGATCTGCGCATTGAAGACCTCACCGTCATCGGCGATCTGATACTGCGAGCGACCAAAGTTGGCGTAAATCAGGTCAATCCGCCAGCGCTGGAATCCAGCAAAGCTAAAGAACTGACGCGCGAGGCCCTCGTTAAAGCCACCCAAGACGCCCGCTCCAAAGCGCAGCTGCTGGCCGACACCCTCGGCGTAAAACTCGGCACCGTGCGCAATATCTCCGCCAATGACTCCGCACCGCCGCCGATGATGTACAAGGTCGCGATGATGCGTTCAGAAGGCGCTGATGCTGGCGGCAATGCTGAAATGGGATTTTCGGGCGGACTGATCAAGTACAACGCTTCGGTGAATGCGGAGTTTGATTTGGTTGCACCGTAATGAACTCTCTAGCCGCAAGGTGCGCTGTGCGCACCTTGCGGCGCATTAAAACGGGTAGGTATTCACGGGGAGTGCGTTATTCCCCGGTTGTGGGATAATCCCGCACTTTCCTCCCGTACAAGGGCAGCGGAAGTGGCCGAAAAGAAGCAGATTTTAGTGGGCGTCATCATGGGTTCCCGGTCGGATTGGGAAACGATGGCGCACGCCGTGCAGATCCTTGAAGACCTGAAAGTGCCTTACGAGGCGCAGGTCGTTTCTGCGCACCGCACTCCGGACTTGCTGTTCGACTACGCAGAGAAAGCGGCCGGTCGCGGCATCAAAGTGATCATTGCTGGCGCAGGCGGCGCGGCTCATTTGCCGGGCATGTGCGCAGCCAAAACGGCGCTGCCGGTACTCGGTGTGCCGGTGCAGTCCAAGGCGCTTAACGGCCTCGATTCCCTTCTCTCAATCGTGCAGATGCCGGCCGGTATTCCGGTGGCAACGCTGGCAATTGGCCGCGCAGGTGCGACCAATGCGGGCCTCCTCGCTGCCGCGATTCTTGCAACAACTGACAAGGCACTGGCCAAACGTCTGGCCAAGTTCCGCGCCGACCAAACGGCCAAAGTCCTTAACGACGAGCCGCTGAAGCTGCCATGAAAATCGGTATTTTGGGTGCGGGCCAGCTAGGAAGAATGCTGGCTCTGGCGGGGTATCCCCTCGATTTCGACTTCGTGTTCCTCGA
>JAZKEM010000182.1:10829-16398 GCA_040387055.1 Pseudomonadota bacterium
GCCTTGGATTTCGCAGTGAAAGCGACGGGCCTGCCCGCTGTGCTGAAGACCCGCCGCATGGGTTACGACGGTAAAGGCCAAGCCGTGCTGCGCAAGCCGGAAGATCTGGATGCTGCTTGGGATCGCATCGGCGGCCAGCCGCTGATTCTCGAAGCGTTCGTTCCGTTTGAACGTGAAATTTCATGCATTTCCGTGCGCGGCAAAGATGGCGCGATGGCGTTCTACAACGTCGTTGAGAACGTCCACCGAGACGGCATCCTGCGTACCGCAACGCCACGCGCCAATGATCCGATGCAGGGCGAAGCCGAAGACTACGCGCGCCGCATTGCCGAGCATCTCGATTACGTCGGCGTGATGGCGTTTGAATTCTTTGTTGCTGGCGGTCGTTTGCTCGCAAACGAGATTGCGCCGCGCGTGCACAACTCGGGTCACTGGACGATTGAAGGCGCGGTTTGCTCGCAGTTTGAAAACCATCTGCGTGCGATTGCTGGCTTGCCGCTAGGTTCGACCACTTTGCGCGCGCCCTGCGTGATGGTGAACTTTATCGGCGATGCGCCAAGCAACACCGAACTCGCTGCGATCCCCGATCTGCATATCCATCACTACGGCAAAACGCCGAAGCCACTACGCAAAGTAGGACACGCGACTTTGTTAGCAAGCAGTGAGGCGCGCCTCCTTGAGCAGCTCGCGATCCTCAATCAGTTGGTAGCGAAAAGCGAAAGCTAAGCCGCAATCCTTGCTAGTGCACCGGTAAGACGTTGACAGGTGTGGCCGTCACTGGCGGCAAACCTGCGCCACCGATGCTGGGTAAACTGGAGGCAGGCGAAAGCGTGGACTGCGGCGCTTCCTGCTGCAGCTGTTCAAATTGTTTACGCAATGCGTCTTGCTCGCTGCTAGGTAACAGACTGAAGCTTTGTTGAGTTTTCTGCAGCTGTAAACGCTGTGCAGGGCTCATTTTTCGATAGTCATTGCGCTTGGCCAGTGTCGCAGCTTGTTGCTGTGGCGTTAGTGTTTTCCAGAACGTCAAACGCTGTTGCGCTTCGGTGCGCTGTTGCGGCGTCATTGACGTCCAGCGTGCAGCGCCCAGCGCCAGTTTGTCCTGACGCGCTGAAGGTAGTGATGCCCAATTCTTTTGCATCGGCAGCAACACGATTTGTTGTTCCCTGCTCAGGCTATTCCAATCGACGGCCGCATTGGCGACAGAGCACCCCGCGAGTAAGGCCACAACGACAAGAGCTTTAATGTTCACGGCGAGACTCCTGTTTATTGTTGGAGGCAGTCGCTTGTCCGAGTGAGGGTAGAGGGGCTTTTGCATGTTGTGCATCCAGTATTTGACGGGCTTCGAGCTCCGTCCAATCGGCAATAAATTCCAGTAATTCAGCAGATGGCGCAGCAGGTGGTTTGGCCTGCAGATTCGCGGCAGCGGTAGTGACGGCAGCAGCGAATAACAGCGCTTCAAGCATTCGGACGTCTCTGCGCCAGCCATTGATAGAACTCGAGATCGCGATAGAACGCCGGGTTCATGTCATCGGTGAGCAAATCCAAAGTATCGACACCGCTTGCATCTGAGACGGCGGGATTGAGCGCTGAGTTGCTTCGAGGTTGCAACAGCAACACCGCCACGATTGCCGCTGCGGTAACTGCCGTAACAGGCCATATCGAGCGTATTAGCGAGTACGTGTTGGTAGCAGCCAATGCGCGCTTACGCGCAATGGCTAGTTTTGCAGTGGTTTCGTTATCGACAGCTTCTGAACGACGTAGCGCATGCGCAGCGTTGCGTGCAAAAGCTAGATCATCCTGATCGTTTTCGTGATTCATGGCCAAACTCCTTTCAAACCCTCTCGCAAGGTTGCGAGTGCACGGAACAGGTGGGTTTTCACACTGCCCTTAGAACAACCCATGGCTTGCGCGGTTTCTTCCACGCTCAGCCCCTGCCAAATGCGCAGGTCAAAAACTTCGCGTTGCCGATTGGGCAACTTGCGTAAAGCCGCTTCAAGCTGCTGCATCGCTTGATCGCGTTGAACCAGGTCTGCACCAGTGGCGCGTCGATCCGGCTGGGTTTCGCTGACTTCTTCAGCTTCTGCAGCCACATTGGATGTGCGCCAGAAAAAGATCCGGCTGTGCACCATTTGTCGTCGCCGCCAGTCCCGAATCTTGTTTTCGACGATCCGGTAGAACAGCGGCGGCCATTCCTGCGGTGGGTGCTGTGCGTATTTACGCGCCAGCTGCACCATCGCGTCCTGCACAATATCCAGCGCTTCATCCCGATCCTGCGTAATGATTTCAGCCATACGTAGCGCACGACGCTCCGCGCCGGCAAAAAAGGCATCAAGTTCAGGGTGAGATTGAGTCACCGCAAGAGTTTAGCCTGCATAATCAACGCAGCTCTGTAGCTTTGGTTTACTACCCTTCATGCAGTAGGGGAAAAATCTTATGCACAGTGGGGGCTATTCATGAATGGGGTTGGTGGTCAAGCGTTGGCTGACGCCTTACTTTAAGAGTCATTTTTATCTTGATGTTTTTAAATAAATTTTTATTATTCGTGACGCCTGCGATATTTTTCGTGCAAGTTGTGCTGTCTGAAGCCCTGCGAGGCTGTTTGAACTATCCCCACGGTTATCCACAGGCCTGATCGTGACCGTCCTTGTTGCAGCCATCGCGATTCCCGCGCCGATTTACCGCCTGTTTGATTACCGGGTTCCTGCTGCGGCCGAGGGTTCGCTGGTTCCGGGTATGCGTGTGCGGGTGCCGTTTGGGCGGCGTCGCTTGATTGCAGTGGTGGCCGAGTTACCCCGCGAGATTGAAACCGAGGGGCGCGAGTACAAGTTTATAGAAACAGTGCTCGACCAAGCTTCTGTTTTTCCTGCAGATTTATGGGCTTTATGTCGCTGGGCTGCCGACTATTACCAATATCCGCTGGGCGAAGTTTTGTCCGCTGCCCTGCCAGGACCGCTGCGGCGTGGCGATGACACCGAGATTCGTCGCGAAAACGCACTCCATATAAGTGAGTCCGGCCGCACCGCGCTGGAAACTTTGCCCGCACGCTCACATGCCCAACGAGCTGTGCTGCAACAGCTGGCCACAACACCCTGCACGCGGGGCCAATTATTGGAGCTGTTGCCCAAAGCGGCGGCGAGTTTGCGTAAAGCGATGGAAATGGGCTGGCTGGTCGAAGTGCCGCTGGTTGTTCCAGATGGCGTCATCGGCCCGGCCTTGGTGCCGACACCCGAGCAGACGACGGTCGTCGAAGCCTTGCGTGCCGCAGCCAAAGGATTTTCGGCGAGCTTGTTAGAGGGCGTTACTGGAAGTGGCAAGACCGAGGTTTATCTCTGCCTCGCCGCCGATGCAGTGACGCGCGGCGAACAAGTTTTGGTGCTGGTGCCTGAGATTGGTTTGACGCCGCAGCTGCTGGCGCGTTTCAACGAACGCTTTGGTGCGGGCGTCGCGAGCTTCCACTCCGGCATGAGTGAGAACGAACGTGCGGATACTTGGCTGCGCGCACGCGCCGGTGAAGCGCGCATTGTTATCGGTACGCGCTCGGCAGTGTTTGTGCCTTTCGCCAAGCTTGGTTTAATCGTGATTGATGAAGAGCACGATGCCTCGTACAAACAACAAGACAGCTTCCGCTATTCCGCACGTGATCTGGCAATTTTGCGCGCGCAGAAATTAGAGATGCCCGTGCTGCTTGGCAGCGCTACGCCCTCACTGGAGACATTGCACAACGCACGCAGCGGTCGCTATCGCCATCTGAAATTGGAAAGTCGTGTGCGGCAAACCGCGCCACCAAAAATTCATGCGCTGGATGTGCGCACGCGTGCACTTGATCACGGACTTTCCCCGCCTCTGCTCGAAGCGATTGATCGACATCTCACCGCGGGTGGTCAGGCGCTGCTCTTTATCAACCGCCGCGGATTTGCGCCGGTGTTGTTGTGTCACGACTGCGGATGGAGCGCGCCGTGTACGCGCTGTGATGCGCATATGACGCTACATCGCGGGCGTGGACGTTTGGTTTGTCACCACTGTGGTGCACAGCAAAAAGCGCCGACGACTTGCCCAACATGCAATTCAAAAACACTGACGCCGGTAGGCCAAGGCACGGAGCGTGTCGAAGAAGCGCTGCGTGCACGATTCCCGCAGAAGCGCGTTGAGCGGTTTGACTCCGATCGTCTGCGCCGAGCAGGCGAATTGGAGCGTTTGCTCACAGATATTCGCAGTGGCGATATTCACATTTTGGTCGGAACACAGATTCTCGCCAAAGGTCACGATTTTGCTGGGCTGACGCTGGTCGGCATCGTCAGCGCTGATCAGGCTTTGTACGGCACAGATTTCCGCGCGATTGAACGCATGGGCCAAATGGTCACGCAGGTCGCAGGTCGCGCAGGCCGCGGCGCGCAGCAAGGCGAAGTGATTTTGCAGACGCATGAGCCTGAGCATCCCTTGCTTCGCACTTTGGTTGAAGGCGGTTACATCGCTTTGAGCGATGCATTATTAGAAGAACGCCGCATGGCAGGCTTGCCGCCGTTTTCACATCTCGCTTTATTGCGTGCAGAAGCGACACAAGCAGAGGCGCCGCTACGTTTCCTCAATGAGGCGCGCAATTTAATGCTGGCGGATCGGGAAAGCGTGCAAGTGTCTGATGCAATTCCTGCAACGATGGAAAAGCGGGCGGGAAACACACGCGCGCAGTTATTGCTGCAATCGTCGAGTCGTGCGGCGTTACAGCGAAAATTATCGGCGTGGGTCGGACAGTTCGACAGCCTGCCGTCCGCGCGGCAAGTGCGTTGGTCGCTGGATGTTGATCCAGGCGATCTGTACTAAACCGTTGCTGCTGCGATAAGGTTCTGCGCCATGACTCCTGAAGCTTTCACTGAATATTTGCACCGCGAGATTCCACTGACCGCGGCGATGCAAGCTCGTGTGTTGCGCAGTGGAGCAGGCGAGGTAGAAATCAGCGCGCCACTGGCACCGAATCGCAATCTGCATGGCACTGCATTCGCAGGCAGCCTTTCGACTTTAGGCTTGATCAGTGGCTGGGTTGTTTTAGATCGTGCGCTGCACGATGCCCAATTAAAAGCGCATCTGGTCGCGCAAAAGAATGAGTGCATTTTTCACGCACCTGCCACGCAAGAACTTCACGCGATCGCGCGAATTCCAGCAGATGAATGGGCGCGTTTTACCGGTGCGTTGCTCAGCAAAGGCCGTGCGCGCATCAACGTCATTACCGAAATTCGTGCTGGCGATACGCTGGCGGTCACCCACACTGGCACCTACGCGGCGAAACTATGAGCGGACCCTTCTTCAAATTTTGCCCACGCTGCGGCTCGCCGATGAGCACACAGCATCACGGTGGCATGGATCGGCAGGCTTGCACGAATATTCCAGCTTGCGGCTTTGTGCACTGGGATAATCCTGTGCCGGTCGTCGCTGCGATTGTTGAGCACGAAGGCGACATCATTCTCGCGCGCAATGTTTTGTGGCCGGGAAAGTTTTTCGCTTTGATCACGGGCTATCTGGAAAAGAACGATCCTTCACCAGAAATTGGTGTGGCGCGTGAAGTGAAGGAAGAATT
>JAZKEM010000183.1:0-5125 GCA_040387055.1 Pseudomonadota bacterium
AGCGGCGCCCATAAATAAAGCCCGCAATTGCGGGCTTTAGATTCGTCGGCAAACCTCGCCTCAGAATTAAACATTAGCGGCGCAGAAATCTGCGCCGCCAACATTAGGACATGCTTAGCTAATGTGCTTGCTGACCAGCTTGGTCATTTCAAACATGTTGACGCTAGCTTTGCCGCCAAAGATTTTCTTCAGCTTGTCATCAGCGTTGATCTGGCGCTTGTTCTTCTGATCCTGCAGACCATTCTTCTTGATGTAAGCCCAGAGATTCTTCGTGATCTGGCCGCGAGGAATAGGCTTAGCGCCTACAACTTCAGCAAGAGTTGCACTCGGAGTCATTGGCTTCATCAGCGCAGCACTAGGCTTACGCTTTGCTTTTGCTTTCTTAGGAGCAGCCTTTTTAGGTGCAGCTTTCTTAGCAACAGCTTTCTTAGGAGCAGCTTTTTTAGCAGCTGCTTTCTTCGGAGCAGCCTTCTTAGCAACAGCTTTCTTCGCTGCTGGTTTCTTCTTTGCAACAGCTTTCTTAGCTGCTGGTTTCTTCTTAGCGGCTTTCGCCATGATGCAGTCCCCCACGTAGATAAGCGCCCATATGGACACCTCTATCCTAACGCGAAGTGAGGGCAGTAGCGCAATCTTTTATTGAAGAAATTTTCCCTTCGCGCTCCCTAGGGAGCTAATCCGATCAAAATCGCTAGAGAAACCTTGCAAATTCTTACGCCATTTACTAGAGCGGTGCCGGATTTGCGAAGTACTGCAACGCGAGAATTCGGAACTGTCCGTCATCATTCGTAATGTCAGCGTGGCCCATTTCTCCTACGCTAAACACAATACCGACGCCTCCAGCAGCAACCAATTCTTCTGGGCTCTTTAGAAAATCGCGCGCGCCAATGTCAGACATCTTTTTTGCGTCATCGCCAGAATCCACAGGCGAAGCATCCAGTGGTGCTCGCCACAAAAGCACAGGCAAGCGCCCCATGGACTCATGGTAGAAACGGACTTTATCTAGGAATTTTTTTAAATTGTGACTGCCGGACCCGCCTTCATCAGCAGACGAACGAGCGTTTAAGCGCGCAGATCCCAGCACCTGAGAGCTTATCTCTGGACCAGAGATGTCCTCTTTTACCGAGGGTAAAACGACAAAATCAGCTTGGTCAGCGCCGAGCTTCTTCATGAATTGCGCTACCTCTACAGAAGAACGCCCACCCCAATCTGAAACCGAAAATCCCAACAACGTGCGAGGCGCGTATTGACGCGCAACGCGCATTTGGCAAGCAGCAATGCCCGCGACACTGTCGGGTAAATCTGCGCAATCTGGATTGATTGAAACCAGCGCATCCACGGTATTAGGGTCATCATTCAGCGCACGCTTTTGCGCGTAACCCCAAAAGTCTGGCTCCAAGTTAACCAGCGCTGGACTGTCGTATTGCCCTAGTTTGAGGAACAACAATTTAACGTTGTCCCAATACTGCGTCATGAACGCGTGATCGGTTAAGCCAGATAGATTCGCGTCAGCGGCACTTCCAGTTCCCATTTGATACAAGGTAAACATTGGCACAGCGCCAATCGAATCAGCCTGTTCAGTAAAGACTCTGATGTATTCGCCTCGCGGGCTATTCCAAGACGCCCAAGACGATTCTCCTACGCCAGTCAGGTAGTGATCGAGGATATCCACACTGAACTTCTGTGCCTTGATATCAGCAGCATCAGCGCTGCCCAAGCCCACGAGGAGTTGCTCGGGCTTGCCCATTTTCTTTGCTAGCCCCGCTGCAAGGTCTTGATCTACGTAGCTGCTGCCATATCCGCAAAGCAGCAAAACAGACGCTGCCGCAAGGCCCTTAAACGCGAAATTGAATGAGCGCCAACTTGTATTCGCGCTTCCCTTTTCATTTTGCTGAAAAGCCATAAATCACCCGCAACGTCCCTGTCGGCGATCCGACTGAAACCATGGCGATGCATGGAGTTCAGTGAACCAGAAAGTATTGCGGCGCAGTATTGGCAGTGGGGTTCATGTCAACAATCGTCAAGGACAGCCCTCACCGCTGTGGATAAAACCAGCGATAAAGGGCATTTCACGAGCAGATCGACGGTCGCAGAATCGCGAAGAATTCAAGGATTCAAGCAGCCAAAGTGCTGCATTTACCTAGAGGGAATAGCGCAATATGGCGGGGCAAGAGCTATCGCTCACTTTAAGCAGGCGGAATCAATCCATCGCTATCGCTGGCTGCGAACGCAACTGGGTTACTCACAGGCTGTAGTAAAAGCGATCCTGCAAAGCTCAACTTGCGGATACAAAAACGGAGGGGCAGCCCCTAGGCTACCCCTCCGTTTTTAGTCAGCCTTAGTTCTAGGGCTGTAATTTTTGCAGCAACTCACGAATCTTAGGTTCCGGCTTCCAGTAATTCGGACCCTTGAGGAATTTGCCGTTGGCGTCGTAGATGGGGTTGCCATCAGCGCCCAGCTTGCTCTCATTGCTGTCCATAATCAGACCAAGAACATCTTCCAGCGGCAGACCGTACTTCAGCGCCTCTGAACGGCAATAAACAATCACGTCGCCCAGCAAATCGGCAATCGCAACGGCAATATCCAGCTGCGACGCGCCTGCTTCTGCAGAAGCTACGATCTCATCAATCTCGCTGACTTCATCCGACAGAGTCGCCTTGAACTTCTTCAAACGATCCGCCACATCGGCTGGAATCGTCGGCACTGCGTTTTGTGGCAGACGGTACATGGCATTCATTTGCGCGATACGCGCTGCGAAAGACGGACTCAAGAAAGCACTCCCTGTTTAATTTAATGTGCGGAAAATTTTGCGAGGTCGACACTCTCGCCTACCCACCTATTGTGACGCAAGGCGAAGGCAGGTTTGACCCACCAGACCAGCAAGGGCAACACCACCAACGACAGCGTCATATTAATCGCCATGATGGCCATCAGCAGCAGGCCCATATCCGCAACAAATTTCAGCCCAGACATCGCATACCAAGGCATGATTCCCAGCGTCATGATGGCTGCCGTGAACATGATCGCCTTGCCGGTGGTGCGCAGCGAGGCCGTGATTGCAGCCTGCCAATCGCCGCCATTACCTTGTAGCTCCTCGCAAATACGCGAAAGCAGATAGATGCCGTAGTCGATGCCGACGCCAACACCGATCGCGGCCACGATCATCGAGTTCACATCGAGGCCAACACCCAGCAAGTGCATTGCCGCAATCAAGGCTTCATTAGCCAGATTCACCGGAATCAACAGCAAAATTCCGGCGACAAACGAACGATAAGCAAGGCTGCAAAGGATGAATACCAAGAGATCAACCGCAACGATTACGACCCACTGGTAGCGCTTAATGACGCGATTAACCGCTTCCTGCAGTGCAATGGTGCCGGTGCCCAGCCGAACAATAAATTCTTTGTGATCGACTCCAACTTGCTCCACAGCCTTGCGCGCCGCTTCCAAGGCGGCATCCACAGTCTCTTGCTTGTTGTCTGCGTACCACAGCGACACGGTGGAGTTTTGCAGGCCACCATCGACCACATGGCCGAAGTTCTTGGTGCTGGAGCCCATCATCGCGCCTACGGCTGCAGCGCTAATCGCACGATCACGCGGATCCAGTGGCGCCCATCGCGGATCACCGCCGCTAAAGAGTCGATTAGCCTCTGACAAGTAATCCGCAAACGACAGCGTTGCCCTTGGCGGTGCAGTGCCTGC
This sequence comes from Pseudomonadota bacterium, assembly GCA_040387055.1. Classification (GTDB taxonomy): domain Bacteria; phylum Pseudomonadota; class Gammaproteobacteria; order Nevskiales; family Nevskiaceae; genus Stenotrophobium. The sequence continues at coordinate 3,700 of JAZKEM010000183.1, forward strand.
TTCCATTAGCCGCTGCAATTTAATTTCCGTCATCACGGTATCTGCGCGCTGCGATACCCAGTCTTCACTGTCCTGATTCTTGGCTTCAAGCACAATTTCCAGCGTGTTTACCCCAGGGAAATTGGCATTAATCATTCGCACTGCGGTGTTGAATTCGGAGTCGTACCACAGCAGATTGGTGCCTTCGACCGGATTACCAATTTTGATTTGCGACGAGGTATAGATCGTTAACGCAGAAGCGATCACGACCACGATAGTCGTCCAGCGCGCCTTGGGGCCGCTGCTGAGGCTCGCCAATTTCTCCAACATGGCCTGGAATTTTCGGTGCACCCCGTTTTCGCGACCCTCGCCCACCAACTGATGAATATTCTTGGGCGCAGGCAAAGTAGCGAGCAGCAGCGAGATCAATACGACACCCGTTGGAATCAACCACACAGCCCACATGCCGCAGAAAACTGCGTGGCGCACCATCGCTGGGATCGGCGCAGCAACCACCACAATGATGCCGAGAATGTCCGTGAGAATGCCGAGCACACTCGGCGCCATCATCACGCTCATCGTGATCTCGGCTGCTTTGCGTCGATCACCCACCTGCGCATAGACCTCATAAAAACGCTCAGTGAATTGAACGCTATGTGAGAACGAACGCGCAGTCAGTAGCAGCGGCACCACCATCAACAGCGGCTCAATTGAGATATTGAGCCAACCAACAAAGCCAAACGCCCAGATACCCGCAACAACGCTGGTAATGATCGGCGTCAGCACACCGACCAGATTGCGCATGTACAAAGCCAAGGTGAGGATCAGGATCGCCATCGTCACCGCAAAGATGCCGACCATTTCCCATTCGTGGCGATAGACCCAGCCAATCAACGCAGGCTGACCCGTCAGATAAACCTCGTGATGCCCATCACGCGCTTGATTGACCAAGCCCTGCACATATTCAAACGCGACGCCGTAATCGACTTTCTGCTCGATGAAGGTCGCCATGATGATGGTCGACTTATCGTCAGGTGAAATCAGAAATGTCCGGACGTTAGACGCCTTGCCAACGCGAGTGCGGAAATCCGCGACTTCTTCTGGCGTCTGCGGCGGGCGGTCTGACATCAAAGGACGCATGTCGATACCAAAAGGCGTCGCCTCTGAGTAACGCGCTTTTTCCGTAGTGATCGACAGAATCTGCTCGTGATCTACGCCAGGCGTCAGATCGATATCACGAGTAAATTTCCAGACCTTGTCTAAAGTTTCGGTGTTGAAAATGTCGCCGTCAGTACGGCGAATCATCACCATCATCGTCAGCGGACTACCGAAGTTGGGATGATCCTGAAACACCTGAACAAAGGGATCGTCAGTCGGCAACAGGTCAGAAAAGATCGTGCGCAGTTCTACCTTGTGCAAGCCCGCCGCAAAAAAAGCAGTGATCACA
>JAZKEM010000183.1:5135-38793 GCA_040387055.1 Pseudomonadota bacterium
AAAAACGCGAACGAAAAGCGACGATGCGCCAGAACCCATTGAGCAAGGCGGAAACGCAAGGAGTACAAGTTCTATCCCTTTATTATTTCGATAAAGACTTATGCCGCGCCCAAACTCATCAAGGCGACGTGCGTTAGATACTTGTCATATATCTTGGGATCGTTAGCGCCGCTGAAGTGTGTGCCCTCCAACACGCGAACCTGCTCAAGACGCGTCACGCTGCCAGTCTGAATATCCGATGAAGTGACATGCGCCCAGCTCCAATACGGATGCTTGCCATCCATCACTTTCTTGCTGCCATTTTCATAGAGCGTGTACGCCCCATCGAATGAGCGATATGGCGCACCACGGCGGTCAAACGTCACCATGCCAATCACTGCTTGCGTGCGTGCATCAAACCAAACGCGTTTTTTGGAAACCGGCGCGCGCGGAAATTTGACTGGCTCCGCTTCAACAATGATCGCTTCCGGCACCAACTCCACCGTGGCATCCCAAAATAGTTTTCCTTGAGCGCCGCCGTGCGTGGTGTGCTCCCAATTTTCGTGGCCGGAATTCCAGCTTTCTGAAAGACCCGCAAGGAAAGGCCCACGCCCCACAATTTTGTAATTGCCCCAGGTGTACAGCGGATCACCGGCAGCCCAAGCATCGGAAAGGAACAGGGACAAGCCCGGCACCAAAGGCTCGAAGCGTTGATCCGTCGGAAACTGACGAATACGCCGGAACTCCGGCACATAGCCATACAGCGTCGGGAACGTGCTGTGGTCGTAGTCCCAGATATTTAAGAACGAAGTGCCGCGGAAATTCTGCGGTTTGAGGAAGAACACACTCTGATAACGCAGCTTGTCGTCGTGCCCGGGCCAGTAGGGTTTTGGGTTCATGCTGACGCGCGCCACTGGCGCCAACTCTGCCCAACCACCCGAATAATTGAATTTAACTGCGCCGCCGCCGTTGACGTCCGAGCTATACATTTTTATGGCGTAGAACGAAGCGTCATGTCGACCCCAGCTCAGCGTCTGCGCAGCAAACAGTTCAACACCGGTTTTAGGATTGGGGAAAGGGTTGCCACCAATCCACGGTTTGCCATCGGCTTTATTGACGACATTACCTTTGGCATCAAAGCCAGCCTTGCCGGCGTTCTTGAGCGTCGCTTCGAGATATTCCCAAGGCGACAGACGCATGATGTCTTTGGTGGTTTTGACGACCTTGAGTCGTCGGCCCATTTTGAGAATTTGCTCGTAGCGCACCGGCTCCAGCAAATCCTTAACAAGTTCGACATTGGCGGCGGTGATGTAATCGCCTGTCTTGATACGACCCTTGGTGTAACCCTCGATGGAGAGCAGTTCATCAGGATAAGCCTTGCTGGCATCACCGTCGGCGGCAATCGCTTCCCATGTCGGCATCAAAACACCGGCACCGAAAATGCCCTTGGCCGCGTCGGCCATAAACTTGCGACGCGAAAACCCACGGTCGTAACGCAGCAGTCTCATCTTTCACTCCTTGGCAATAGGACGGCAGCTTTTATTAGCATGCCGAAGCATGCCCTACCCGAGCGAGGCTAACCCTACCCTTTACCTACCTACCCATCACCAAGGCCCGCCAAGCGCTTTAATCGATCTCGCGCACTCGGAATTTCTTGCCCTTGATCTTGCACTCGCGCAGACGCTGCAACACGTGTTTGGCGAGCTTTTTATCAATTGCGAAATAGGTTCGCGTATCGAAGGTGCTGATTTTTCCGACCGCCTCTTTGATCACGCCAACGTCGCCGGTTAAAGCACCGAGCAAATCGCCGGGACGCAGTTTGTCGCTACGACCACCGTCGACGCACAGCGTTACCGCGTAAGGCTGTACCGGGCGATCCGGCAACAACTTCGACATCGGCAGCTTGCCAATCTGGGCTTTGATGCCCAAACGCTGCTCAATCTCGGTTAAACGGCTGCGCTCACGTGGGGTAAACAAATGCAGAGCCAAGCCGCTGCGCCCTGCACGGCCAGTGCGGCCAACGCGATGAACATGAAGATCGGCATCTTCCGGCAATTCATAACTAATGACGGCAGCCAGCTCTTTAATATCGAGCCCACGCGCCGCAACGTCCGTAGCTACCAGCACACGACAGCTACCATTGGTGAACTTCACCAGCACTTCATCGCGTTCACGCTGTTCAATATTGCCGTGCAAGCCGAGCACTGAATAACCACGCGCCGCCAGTTGTGACTCAACTTCCTGTGCGTCTTTCTTGGTATGGCAAAACACCAGCGCGGACTCAGGGCGATGCTCCGTCAACAGATGCGCCAAGGCATCCATACGCCGATTGAAATCGACTTCAAAAAAGGTTTGTTCGACAGTCGATGCAGATATTTCGTTATCGATAGTCACTTCTACCGGCTGCTTCTGTAGCTTGCGGCTGACGCCACGGACAGCATCTGGGAAGGTCGCGGAGAAGAACAGGGTTTGGCGAGATTTGGGGGTCTTTTCGACAATCGCACGGCTGACATCTTCAAAGTCGGAATCGAGCATGCGATCCGCTTCGTCGAGCACCAGCACCTTAAGGTCATCGAGCTTGAGCGTGCCCAACTCAATGTGCTCCAGCACGCGTCCGGCCATGCCGACGACGATATGCGGGTCGTACTCCAGCGAAGCCAACTGCGGCCGCTTGGCGATGCCGCCACTCAGCACCGACAGCTTGACGTTCGGCATGCAGCGCGCCAGTCGACGAATCTCTTTGGAAATCTGATCCGCCAGCTCACGCGTCGGACACAAAATCAGCGCCTGCGTCTTGGGCTGCAGCGGGTCAATATGCGATAGCAGGCCCAGGCCATACGCCGCAGTCTTGCCGCTACCCGTGCGCGCCTGTCCGATTACGTCCCGCCCTTCCAACATCGGCGGCAGGCTGTTGGCCTGAATGGGCGTCATCAGCTTGAACTCCAGCGAGTCCAGCGCCTGCAATAACTCAGGTTTCAGCGGTAAAGTTGAGAACGGTTTAGCTTCCACACACACACCTAATGGTAAATTTGCGCCCCAAATGAGCGCCAATCGCTAATTGTGAGGCCATAGCGCTATTTCTGCTTGCCAGAGACTGGGCTTTCTTAAATTTTTTTGCTGGAAAACATGAGCCAAAAGCCGATCTTTTTTGACCCCACTGGCAAACGCGCACAACGCGTACGCCGGACCCGCCGTGTTTTGTTGTCGACAACAGCCGTCATTCTGGTGTCGTTTGTCGTCTACATCCTGGTTATCAGCACCCCCAGCAATTCCGATCTCAGCGGTCGTGCAGCTGCGCTATTCAATTTGCCCATGGGCGGCACCTCTTTTGACAAGGTCGCCCCAAGAACCAGTCAACGCGTAGCCGCTGAACTTCGTGCGCGCGAGCGCGAAATGGCCAGAGAGAAGAACGCAGCCCGCACCCACGAAACACGCAGCAAACCTGCTCCCGCATGGCTAGCCCCCACGCCCGGGCGCGCGCTGAGCATGGGCTTTTACGCCAACTGGGATGACAACAGCCTGCCCTCGCTCAAGCGTGCGCTGCCGCATCTGGACTGGGTGATTCCCGCATGGCTGAACCTGCAAGGCCCGGATATGGCCATGCATTCAGAGCTGAACACACTCGCTGTCGAGGCCATCAAGCAGATCAAACCGGGCATTCCGGTTCTGCCGATGATCCAGAACTCGGTAGAAGGCTCATGGGATGGCGCCGGTCTCGCGCGCTTGCTGGCAGACCCGGCAAAACGCGCCACACGATTGAAAGAAATCGTCGCCTTTCTGCAGACCAACAAGATGCAAGGTCTGACCATCGACTTTGAAACCGTACCGCCCACCGCACAAAAAAATCTGCTGACTTTCCTTGGCGAAATTGCCACAGAGTTCGACAAGCGCAACTGGGCATTGCTGGTCTGCGTCCCTTTTGACGACCCAGCGTGGGATTACAAAGCAGTCGCCGATGTTGCTGATTTTGTCGTGCTGATGGCCTACGACCAGCACTGGGAAGAAGGCGCGCCCGGCAGCATTGCGGGACAAGACTGGTTCGAAGACCTGCTGGATAAGCGGATGAAAGAGCTTGATCCAGAGCAAACCATCATTGCCATCGGTAACTACGGCTACAACTGGGCAAACGGCAAACCAGCGGATGATCTGACTTTTCAAGAAGCCATTCAGGCCGCACAGGACTCCGAAGCCGATATTGATTTTGATGAAGACGCAGAAAATCCACACTTCACTTACAGCGAAGCCGGCGTAAAGCACGACGTCTGGTTCCTTGATGCAGTGACCAGCTTCAATCAGATTCACGCTGCAGACATCTATAAACCATTCGGCTATGCGCTATGGCGTCTGGGCTCGGAAGATCCTTCGATCTGGTCCGTGATGGGTCGTCCCTACAATGCAGCAGTACCAGATGGCCTGCGCACCATTGGTGGCGGACACGATGTCGACTTCCAAGGTCAAGGCGAAATTCTGCGCGTGGCCTCAACGCCTTCAGAAGGTCAACGCACGCTGGAGATCGATCCGCAAACCGGCGATGTTGTTGATCAGAACTACACCACCATGCCGATGGCATACACCATCCAACGCTTTGGTGCGGCGCCTAAAAAAATTGCGCTAACGTTTGACGACGGTCCAGATCCAACCTGGACGCCACAGATTCTCGACGTGCTCAAGCAAAAAAATGTGCGCGCCTCATTCTTCATCATTGGCGAAAACGCCGGTAGCAATCCAGATCTCGTCCGTCGTGAAGTCGCTGAACATCACGACGTTGGCAATCACACATTCACTCATCCCAACCTGTCCGTGCTGCCAGAGTCGCTGGTCAAACTGGAGTTGGATACCACACGCAAACTATTTGAGTCGATCACCAATCGCTCCATGCGCTTGGTTCGTCCGCCTTATCTAGGCGACGCTGATCCCACCACGTACGAGCAAATTGAACCTGTACGCATCGCACAGAGCATGGGCTTTATCACCGTTGGTTTACGTATCGACCCGGATGACTGGCAGCAGCCTGGTGTAAAAGCCATCATTGATATAACGCTCAAGGAAATCGAAAGCACTGACGAAGATGTCACTGGACACATCGTGCTACTGCACGACTCCGGCGGTGATCGCTCACAAACTGTTGCCGCGCTGCCGATCTTGATCGACACCTTGCGCGCCAAAGGCTATGAGCTTGTTCCAGTTTCAGAGCTTGCAGGCCTGACGCCAGATCAAGTCATGCCTCCATTACCAGCAGGTTCTGTGCTGCAAAAATTTGCAGCGCCGGTATTTCTGACGCTGGGACAAATTGGCTCCGTCACACATCTCTTGTTCTTGGTCGCGATTGCACTCGGACTGGCGCGCGTAGCGTTTCTCTGCATCCTCGGCCTCATTCACAAATGGCGTGAACTTCGACTTGTACGTCCGGTATTGAATGCCGATGCACCGCTGCTCTCGGTACTGATCCCCGCGCATAACGAAGCCAAAGTGATCGTGGCATCGATCCACCGCATCCTGAGTAGCGACTATCCGAAACTGGAAGTCATCGTGATTGATGATGGCTCTTCAGATGCAACCAGCGCCGTCGTCAGCGAAAATTTCAGTGCGAATAAATCGGTCACGCTGCTCACCATTCCCAACGGTGGCAAAGCCAAAGCACTCAACATCGGCTTGAAGCACGCAAGCGGCGGCATTGTTGTAGCGTTGGATGCGGACACGCAGTTTGAAACAGAAACCATCAGCTATCTCGCTCGCTGGTTTGTCGATGAGAAAGTCGGTGCTGTTGCAGGCAACGCCAAGGTCGGCAATCGCGTCAACACGATCACTAACTGGCAAGCGCTCGAATACGTCAGCGCACAAAACCTAGAACGCCGCGCACTCGATCTTCTCGGCTGCATCACGGTTGTTCCCGGCGCTGTTGGCGCATGGCGACGTTCTTTGCTAGATACACTCGGCGGCTTCCCAGACAACACGCTGGCAGAAGATCAGGATCTCACCATCGCCGTTCAAAAAGCGCGCTACAAAGTCCTATACGACAGCGAAGCCATTGCATGGACCGAAGCACCAGACACCGTGCAAGGTTTGGTCAAACAACGCTTCCGCTGGGCCTTCGGCACTTTGCAGTGTCTATGGAAACATCGTGATGCTCTGTTTGCGCGCCGCTATGGCACGTTAGGTTTTATCGCGCTGCCGCAGGTCGTTCTGTTCCAGATAGTGTTGGCAGTAATTTCGCCATTGCTCGATCTCTGCCTGTTCTTTCAAATTTTCAAAACCGGCCTTGATTACATTCAGCATCGAGACCAGTTTGATCCGAGCAATCTTTATCTCACCACGATTTACTTCATCGCGTTTATGGCACTGGATACCGCCACGGTCGCCATTGCCTTTGCAATGGAGAAACGCGAGGAATGGGGTTTGCTATTGCTGGTTGCGCTGCAACGCTTTGGTTATCGACAGATTCTCTACTACGTCGTGCTCAAGTCGATTTTCTCTGCTGGCGCTGGTGCGCTAGTCGGCTGGGGCAAGCTGGAGCGCAAGGGCACCGTCACCAGTCCTGAACCTTCCAAACTTGAATAAGTAAAGTACATCTGCAGAAACTGGGGCTCGCTACCAGTTTTAGAGCGCATTATCTACGTTGGCAATCACCGATCTTTTGGTTAAGGTCGCCGCCCCACCTTTTTTGTTTCCGCACATGTCCTCTGTCGCCAATCGTATCGCCGCACTTATTGCTTCTGAAATTGCAGCCAAGCCTCAACAGGTTTTGACTGCCATTGATTTGTTAGACGAAGGCGCAACCGTGCCCTTCATTGCGCGCTATCGCAAAGAAGTCACCGGCGGATTGGACGACACGCAGCTGCGTAATCTTGAAGAAAGACTCAGCTATCTTCGCGAACTGGAAACACGTCGCGCTGCCGTGCTTGATTCAATTCGTGAGCAAGGCAAGTTAACGGATGAGCTCGAGCAAAAAATTGCCACCGTAGCGACTAAGGCTGAACTGGAAGATCTGTATCTGCCCTTCAAACCCAAGCGCCGTACCCGCGCTGAGATTGCGCGTGAAAAAGGTTTGGGACCACTAGCCGAAGCCTTGATGACCGATCGCAAGCTCGTTCCCACCGATGCAGCGACCGCCTACATCACTGAAGAAGTGCTCGACGTCAAAACCGCTCTCGAAGGCGCACGCGACATCCTGATGGAAGGCTTTGCTGAAAACGCAGATTTGATCGGCCGCCTGCGCGAATACATGCGTCGCAATGCCGTACTGCGTTCAACCGTAGCAACAGGCAAAGAAGCTGAGGGCGCCAAGTTCTCCGATTATTTTGCCCACCACGAACGCTGGTCCACCGTTCCCGGCCATCGCGCACTCGCGATGATGCGTGGTCGCAACGAAGATATTTTGATGCTCGACATCGAAGTGGACACGGAAGATCTCTCCGCGATTAAGCCTGCTGAAAAAATGGTCGCTGATGCTTACGGCATCACCGGTCAGGCAGGCGCTGCAGATGCTTGGTTGCTGGATGTTGCGCGCTGGACATGGCGCGTCAAATTCTCGCTATCGCTTTCTGTCGATTTGATGATGGAACTACGTCAGCGCTCTGAAGAAGAAGCGATTCAGGTTTTTGCACGCAATCTCAAGGATCTTCTACTCGCTGCACCTGCTGGCTCACGCACAACACTGGGGCTTGATCCTGGCATCCGCACTGGCGTTAAGGCTGCCGTGGTTGATGGCACCGGCAAACTGCTGGAAACCGCAACCATTTACCCCTTCCAACCACGTAATGATGTGCGCGGCTCGCAGGCCGAGCTGGTTCGTTTAATCAAACAACATAATGTTGAACTCATCGCCATCGGCAACGGCACGGCCAGTCGCGAAACGGATCAGCTGGTCGCAGAAGTAATTGCTGCCCTGCCCTCAAACAAACCGACACGTGTTGTCGTGAGTGAGGCTGGCGCTTCGGTTTACTCAGCGTCAGAAACTGCCGCACTGGAATTCCCGAATCTCGATGTATCGCTGCGCGGCGCTGTTTCTATCGCTCGCCGCCTACAAGATCCGCTGGCTGAGTTGGTAAAGATCGAACCCAAAGCCATTGGCGTAGGCCAGTATCAGCATGACGTTGATAAATATCGCATGGCACGCGCACTGGATGCGGTGGTTGAAGATGCGGTGAACGCTGTTGGTGTTGATGTGAACATGGCGTCCGCCTCACTGCTCTCGCGCGTCTCCGGCCTCGGCGGCTCGCTGGCAGATGCCATCCTGCTGCATCGCGATCAGAATGGCCCTTTCAAATCACGCAAAGAACTACTCACCGTTCCGCGCCTTGGTCCTAAAACGTTTGAACAGTGCGCTGGATTCCTGCGTATTCGCGATGGCATCGAACCGCTGGATGCTTCATCCGTTCACCCGGAAGCCTACGACGTTGCTGCAAAGATCGTGACTGCCTGTGGCCGTGATCTGCGCACACTGATGGGCAATAGCGCATTGCTGAAGTCGGTTGATGCGAAGCAATTTGTTGATGATCGCTTCGGTCTGCCTACGGTCAAAGACATCATTGCCGAATTGGAAAAACCGGGTCGCGATCCGCGTCCTGAATTCCGCACGGCTACTTTTGCCGATGGCGTTAATGAAATCGCCGATCTGAAACCCGGCATGATTCTCGAAGGCACGGTAACCAACGTTGCAGCCTTCGGTGCATTCGTGGATATCGGCGTGCATCAAGACGGTCTGGTTCACGTCTCACAGCTCGCCGACAAGTTCATTAAGAATCCCTACGAAGTGGTCAAAGCTGGCGATGTCGTCAAAGTGCGCGTGGTGGATGTTGATGCCAAGCGCAAACGCATTGCATTAACTATGCGCAAAGAAGATACCGCAACACGTCCACCGGTTGCAGCACGCTCAGATGTTGATCGTCAAAAGCCGCGCACAGCAGCACCGCCAGCCAAAGGACGCAACGAGCGTGCGCCAGCCACGGGCTCACTTGGTGCCGCACTATTGGATGCTTTGAAGCCTAAAACATAAGGCGCTCAAACCAATCTAGCCAAGGAAGGCTATGTCACCTCGGATACCGCTCATCTTGGCTGCTCTTTTTTTGAGCACGGCTTCGGCGGCAACTGAGCCTCTAAAGCACCAAGTCGGCTTCTCCCCTTGCTGGGAAGGCCGTGTGTGCGCCTTGGATCTTGTGCTGCAAGCGATTGATCAAACCAAACCGCGCCAGCGATTATGGATGGCCGCCTACGGGCTAACGTCTAAACCAATTGAGGCTGCTTTGATCGCAGCGCATCACCGTGGCGCTGACGTTCGTATCGTTGCAGACGAAAAATCGAATCGCCGCAATCTTGTCACTCATCGCCTGAGTGCAGCAGGTATTGCGATTCGTTTTAGCGATCGTTACGCCATCATGCATAACAAGTTCATCGTGATTGGAACCGACACCGTCGAGACAGGCAGCTTCAACTTCACCACATCAGCCACTAAGCGCAATGCTGAAAACGTGATTGTGATTCGCGGAGAACCCAAGATCGCGCAACAGTATGCGGATGAATGGCTGCGGCTTTGGGAAGAAGCTGGCCCGATTGCTTATCCATCAAGTGACAACATCAATAACAAAAGCATCCAGAAGTAAAAACTTCTGATGCAATTGCAAGCAATATTTCCACGATAGAAGCCCGCATTGCTTATAAAATAGACAGCGATAACAGCGCCGATGTTTATTTAATCAATCTACAGAAGCCCACTGATTCGACATGGTTTTTTAGATCTTATGCACAACATAGAAACAGTGATACACAAGTTTTCTGTGAATTTCTTATGTTGAAATTGTGACAGCTGAAACTAATTGTTCACGCTGAGTTGTCATTGCATGTCGAATTAATTTTCCAGCACTTGTTCGGTCTCAAGTTCTGAAATACGCAGCTCAACTTGATCAGCGCCAGCATCCGCCGCAATCAATAAGCGCGCTGCATTCGCCCCCGAAACCACACGCCCTCCTTGAATATCGACGACGTAACCTCTGGGGAAATGCAGTGCCGGCACATAAATCTGTGTTAGCGCTTGACCTGTCGCGACTTGCCCTGACGGCAGGGTTGTTGAATACGTGAGGGTGAACACACGTTCTGCAGCATCAAAATTAAAAGCAATCGGCACGCCTGCAACCGCTTGTGGATAGGGTCGTTCCAGTATCGACAACTTGGCGTTCTTAGCGGAGTTAAAGTCCACATCGCTCGTAAAGATGCTTTGCGCACCAGAACCCTGCGCCTGAGTGGTTGGATCACCCCAGTTTTTATAGGACCAGTAAGTCCAGCCGACAAGATTACGATCAGCGTTTGCCGTGATGCGTGCAATCTCCACGGTGTCATCACTTGCACCAAACTCACTCAATAATGTTGCAGAGCGCAAGCGTGCTGCGAGCTTTATCGCGTTTTTTTCCACGCGCTCACCAAGACGCGCGCAGGTAGCGGCCTTAATGCCATACGCCTTCATCATGGGCGCAGCGATACAGTAGTTATGCCATGACAAGCCTAGCTGTTCATCTGCGATGGGGCGGCTACCCAAATGGGATTGCGCACCAAATTCAAACAACACCTGTGGCTCTATCCAAACAATATTGTAGGGATCAACTTCTCGGATGCCTTTGAGCACATGCTCGTAAAAAGGCTGCAACTTGTTATTTTCAAAATCAGCGCAACCCACAGGTCTTGCACAAACAGGCCAAACACTGCCGCTCCATGGCTCATTGATCAGGTCATAGCCCATCAAATAATCCTGATCTTTCCAGCGCGCAGCAACGGCCATCCACGCATCACGAAAATGATCGTGCATGCCGTCTTCGTTATTCCAGAATCGGTCAAAAGCGATGCTGACACGCGGCGTGACATAACCGAGAGGAAAGCCCGCCTTCAACACATCATCAAAGCGCGAGGGCCGCACCGTCCACGCCGGAAAGCCCTCGCCCAAATAAGCGCTGCCGTAAAGATCCTGGTGAAAATCCAACATCACATAAATCTTACGCGAAGCCAGAAGCTTCACGATGCGATCAATTTTGTCGAGATAATCCTGATTGATCTGACCCTTGTCAGGCATGACACCCGCAAACAGCACGCCGAGTCGCACCACATTGAATCCGTGCGCGACGAGCCAGTCCGCATCTTGCGCTGTGAATCCATGAGCAGAATCGGGCGGCGAATACGGCGCAATTTTCCAAACCGCGTTAACGCCATGCAGGATCACCACCCTGCCTTCGCGATCCACCAGCCACCCATCCAAATGCCGCAGTTGCTCGCGTGCAGCCACCGGTGACGGCTGCATCACCGACTCAACTGGCAACATCGCATCAAGCACTGAGGCTTGCGGCCACTGCAGCCAGACGACTCCCAAGCCAATTAAGACCGCGATTTAAACCAGAAAACGCTTCAAAGCACGCCCTCAATCTTTTGCTAGGCCTAAACAACACGGCATCCTAGTGATCGAATATGACGCTTTGAAATCAGACGCCCTGATCAGCCTCCTGCTTCGGCAGGCACAAGAAGCGCGTCCTGAGTGTCATCACCTCAATTCAGCTAAAACCCATACGGCACATAGGCTTATTCTGCGAATGGGCTAGAGAATGACGAGATAAAACCTTGTCACCAATCCAATGTGGCATGACGTTTGCTTAATTAAAACCAAGACTGCTCCTTTTAAGAGCAGTCCACCTGATCGACGAAGATCAGAACATACGGACAACGACGTCCACGCCATCGAATCACCTCGATGGCGTGGACTTTTTTTTGGCTCAAGAGAAACCGTTTGAATCGTAAACGGAGGTACTGAGACACATGAGAATGCAGCGACGATGGATCGTAGCGAGCCTGATGTTCATGGCGGCGTCTGGCGCGCAGGCGCAGCAGACAGGCAACTCAACGGCATTAATCAGCGAAGCACTCAATGCGAACGTCGCGACATCGGTCGCCAACACGAGCGCTGATATAACTCTGGCACAGGTCTACATCGGCAGTCAGGTCGAGGCGCCTTTCATACGTGACATTACGTTACGTCTGAACGACAGTGCGCCTGTTCGCTATGAATTCAGCGATACCGAATCGCGTGCACTCCAACGTAGTGCTCAGTATCAACTAAAGCTTTCTGGATTAAAGGAAGGCGTTAATCAACTGCGTGCTGATTTCCATACGGCGACCGCCTCAGATAAAGGCATCAAGGTACTTAAACAGGGACAGCTCACCAAGAGCTTTAGCAGCGGATCGTCTGGCGTAACACTACAACTGACATTGAGCAAAGCCACATTGATGAGCGACGCGGCTTTCGATATTTCGATTCGTGAATCAACCGCTGGCACTACACAGAATCAATTAAGCACAGTCGATTTCATGATGGCTGGTGGCGAGTACTTCCCAGCCGCATCGACCCTGATCCGCTTAATGGCGAATAACCAGGACGCAACACTTTCTGAAGCAATTCAGAAAAGGCTTAGCGCATGTCATGCAGCCTTGGGATTGCAGAGCCGCGAACCTACGCAAACTGGTGATGACTTACTGACGACTCGCTTTAACCAAGCGCTGTTGTCGATTCAGCAGAACAAGGGGCTTGAAGCGACGACAGAGCTGGATGCGATTGGGCTCTCAGAAGTTACAGAATCGTCTGCACTATCGCTACGTGATCAAGCGAATTTAGTGTTGGCTTACCACTTTCTTAATCAAGGCCAAGGCGACAAAGCGATCTCTGCATTTGAACGCATACGCAGCCCAGGCCCCTACTCCAATGCCGGCTTGCTTGGCTTGGGGTGGGCATTGCTTCTGCCCGTTAATCGCGATGGTGTTGCCAACCCAATCACGACTACCAGATATCCAACCATTGTGACGCCGCGCCTCACCGCCGATATCGTGGCACTCAAGCGGGAACAAGCACCTCGCGTTCCATCTGCCAGCAAGTTCCAACAAACTGCCCTACGCAAAGCGCTCGTGCCGTGGACGGAATTGATTGGCCGCGATCCAACGGATCCGACCGTACAAGAAGGCATGCTCGCCATTGCATGGACGCTTTATCACTTTGGGGCATATGCGCAAGCGCAAACCGATTACACCCGCGCAGCAGATCAATTCGAAAAGGCTCGTGGCTGGTATGACAGCGCCATTGCGAGCGTAAGTAATGGCGGCATGATCGCAGCGATCAATGCCAGAGACGCCGTTGATGACAACGGCTGGGCACGAGCAAACGCCAGCCTTCCGCCCATGCGTCCGCGCTGGTGGCTAGGCAACACCCCAGAACCACCAAAAACCGTTGCCGACACTTTTTACTTTGAGCGACTGCTGCTTAGCGACGATTATTCCGAAGCTTTGCAGACGTATAGAAACCTGATGATGGCTGACAGTGCCATCAAAGATTCGGACAACGCACTACACAGCCGCCTCTCTGCCGCAATCACAGCGCAACGCGCACAACTTGAAAGCATCGCCGTTGCCAATCTGACTGCGCAAAAGAAACAGCTCGATAAATATTTGATCGAAGCTCGCTTCGCGCTGGCAACGATTTATGACCGTCCTGAACTGGCGTCAGCACAATGAAACAAGCCCGCCTATTGAAGTCTGCAGTGGTAGCAATCCTCGCCCTACACTGCGCAGCCAGCGCTGCGGCGGATAACAAGCCCTCAACTGTTGGAAGCATCACTCATAACAATGGACTGAACAGTAACGGCATACTTCAAATCGCAACGCCAACCATCCTTCGCGTTACGACATCAAAGCCATTGCCCGCGAATCCGCGTGAAGCGCTGATCCAATACGATCGGCTTATCGAGCTGGATCCAGACCCAGTGATTCTGGCTGAAGCACTACGCAGATCGGCCGATCTGCGCGTACAGATGATTGATGCTTCTGGCGACTTCAATGAGGTAGAACTGCGCAAAGCAATCTCCAACTACAAGCGATTACTGAGTGAGATTCCGACTTACGAACATACTGATCGGGTCCTCTACCAACTCGCGCGTGCATATCAGCTCAATGGTGATAACGAATCGGCGATCAACTCGCTGAAGACATTAGTCGCAAGCTATCCGGATTCCTTACGCATTGGCGATGCCGCTTTTCGCTCTGCGGAGTTGCTCTTCGCAAGTGGAAAATACGATCAGGCTGAGCCTTTATACAGAGCAGTGTTCAATCTTGGAAAAGACAACCCGCTCTACCGCACAGGCGAATACAAATACGGCTGGTCGCTCTACAAGCAGAGCAAATATGAGCAAGCTTTGGCGATTTTCATCCCGATACTGGATCGAGATCTTCCAGCGGGTGAGTTGACCGATTCCAGCAGCGCCTTAGCTGCACCGACAGTAAAAGGCAGCCCTTACGTCGCGGAAACACTGCGCGTCACCAGCCTTTCTTTCGCCGCGCTGGGTGGCGGCAAAGCAATCAACGACTATTTTGCTAAATCCGGTCGCGATCCACGCTACTACGCCCTGCTCTACAGCGACCTCGGCAACATGTTGATCGATCGCCAGCGCTATACCGATGCTGCTGAAACCTATTCCTCATTCATCGCACGTTATCCAAAACATGCATTGGCACCCGATTTCCAAACTCAAGTCATCGCCGCGTATCGAAAAGGTGGCTTCAATGAACTCACAATTTCCGCAAAGGAAACTTACGTCGATCTCTATGCACCAGGATCTGCGTACTGGGGAAAGACCGCACCACCTGCGAAAGTCCTGACAGAGCTGAGACAGGATCTTAGCGATCTCGGCAGCTACTACCATGCCAGAGCGCAGAAAACGCCTTTAACTGAAACAGCGGCCCGTCAATCTGATTTTTCAAAGGCGGCTAGTTGGTACAAAAAAACAATTGAAGCATTCCCTGATGCGCCTCAGGTGGCTGCAACTAGCATGCTCTACGCCGATGCCCTGTATGACGGCGGGCAGACCGAAGCCGCTGCTCAGCAATACGCTGTAACGGCCTACTCCTATGCCGCAAATCCCAAAGCAGCAGAAGCGGCTTATGCAGGTGTTCAAGCATGGCAACGTTTGGCGCGTGAAGTAGCTGAAACGGCACAAACTCCTGCGCTACTTCAATCCATCGCAGCCAGCCTGAAACTCGCCAATACATTCCCACAACATCCAAAACTCTCTGCAGTATTGGCGCGCGCTGCGAATGACCTTTACGCAATCAAAGACTATCCGCAGGTCATCGTCGTTGCTCAGCGCGCCATGCAGAAGCCAATGCCGACAGAATTGCGTCGAGAAACACAGGGTGCACTGGCTGACGCTTATTTCGCTCAGAAACAGTACCCACAAGCTGAAATCGCGTACACAGCACTGCTACCGCTGCTTGAAGCCACTGATGCAAAACGCCCAGCCGCCAATGAACAACTCGCCGCCTCAATTTACAAACAGGGCGAAGCGGCACGTGATGCCGGTGACCTGCGCGCAGCTGCCAATCACTTCCAGCGTATTGCTCGTATAGCACCAGGGACGAGCATCCAAGCGAATTCTGACTATGACGCAGCCGCTGCATTCATCAACTTGCAAGACTGGAAGAATGCAGAAACCACGCTCGAAACCTTCTTGTCGCGCTACCCAAAGAATGCTTTAGCGGCTGATGCAGACAAGAAACTGGCGTTTGCCTATCAAAAGGATAACCGGCCGCTACAAGCCTCTGAGGCTTATGCACGTATTGCGGCACGCAACACTGAGTCAGCAGACACGCGCCGCGAGGCCGCATGGCTCGCTGCGCAGCTGAGTGATAAGGCAAACGCCACAGCGCCAACGGCTCGCGCTTATGAATATTACGTCAGCAATTTTCCGCAGCCGCTGGATCGTGCGATGACGGCTCGTCGCCGCCTTGCCGATCTCGCTCGTAACAACAGTCGTGACGATGCGCTCTATCAACGCTGGTTACGTGAGCTGATTGATGCAGATACGACGGCATCAACGCGCAGCGACGTATCGAAACAAATGGCAGCACAGGCCAATCTTGAACTGGGCCAGATCGCCGCTGCAAAAGCACGGACTTTAACCTTGAGCATGCCGGTTAATAAAAGTCTGCCCAAGCGCAAGAGTGCCACTGAGACTGCGATTGCCAGTTTTGAGCGCGCTGCAAGCTATGGCTATGCAAATGTCACGACGGCCGCGACTTATGAAATCGGCATGGCCTATCGCGATTTTGGTCGCGCCTTGCTGGATTCTCCACGCCCCGCACAACTTCAAGGTGATGCGCTGGAGCAATACAACATCTTGTTGGAAGAACAGGCCAATCCTTTCGAGGAGAAAGCCATCGTCATTCACGAAGCCAATCTGCAAAGACTGCGTCAAGGTCTCTGGAACGATTCAATCAAAAAGAGCGTTGCCGCCCTCGCCGATCTTTCACCCGCCAAATATGGCAAGCGCGAACAACGTGAGAACAGCTATGACTCACTCCGTTAAATTATTCATGCGGCAATCAGTAGTCGGCCTGTGTCTGTTCGCAACCGGCTGCACTGGTTTGGCAACTAAGCCTTACAGTCCGCCCTCAAAATCCACACGCGGTTCCACGCAAACTTCTGTACCCGCAAGCAATGTGAGCGTGAACGCCAAGGGCGATCCCGATCAGCGATTCAATGCCGCGCTGAAGCTGATGAAAGATCGCCAAACGCCAGAAGCCATCGCAGCATTCACTGCGCTGGCACGCGACTACCCAGAGTTTTCGGGCCCGATGACGGATCTTGCGATTCTGTACGCACAGTCTCGTCAACGGCCGCAAGCCATCGCTGGGCTCACCAAAGCAGTCAGCACCAATCCGCGCAATGCAGTGGCTTGGAATTGGCTGGGCACTTTATATCGCGAGAGCAGCGACTACCCACGCGCTGAACAGGCTTATCAGCAAGCGCTCGCTACAAAGCCCGACTACGCAGCGGCTCACATGAATCTCGGAATTCTTTATGAGGTCTCGATGCGACGGCCACAAGAAGCACTATCGCACTACCGCGAATATCTGCGAATTTCCGGTAAAGAAAATCTGATCGTGACTGCGTGGATAAAGCAGCTTGAAATGACAGCCGGCACAACAGTCGCCAGTGGAGCCGCACCATGAAGAATCATCGCTGGCTCATGATCGTTGCACTCTTGCTTACAGAAAGCGCTTTTTCAGCGCCACCTAAATCAAACAGTGCTCCCGCAACGCAAGTGCTCGGCAGCACCGTCATCGTTGAACAAAACGCTGCGATGGGTCTGACGCTGATGCCTTGGAAAGAAGAATTTGCAACAGGCTTAGATCAAGCGCCCTCGCTCTACCGACCTCCGATGTCACCGATTAACAGCAACAGCCTGCAGCGCCAGACCGAGTACCGCGACAATCTCAGCAGTTATCGACGCAGCCATTCGCAGTTCACGCCGTAGCTGAAGCATTATTATTTTTGTTGTCTTGATTTTTGTAAGCAAAACGCTCGGCCACATTTATTTGGCATAGCGATTGCTACGTTAATACTGCGAAAGCACATGAGCTTACGCATTAAATTTCGAATGGGTCGACGACGACCGATTCTTCGGACATAGACGTCCACGTCGCAGGCAAAGCAGCCTGCCACGTGGACGTTTTTTTTGGCCTACGAGCAAGGAAGGGAGATTTAGATTCATGAACAAGTTCATTCAACTCGCAACTGCTGTGCTCATCGCCAGCGCATCACTCAACGCTTCAGCTGCTGCTCCTACACTGCCTATCGTTGGCAGCTTGCCGATTATTGGGACGCTCAATCTGTCATCGCTGCCAATCGTTGGTTCTCTCGGGCTCGGCAGTCTGCCGATTGTTGGCGGCAACCTGCCTGGCCTTGGTTCACTTGGGTTAGGTTCGCTCGACTTGGGTTTGCTCGGCGGCAAAGGTGGCTTGCCTACCGGCCAACTACTCGGCGTCGTCACACCAGTACTCAAAGGTCTCACGCCTGTGGTTAAAGACGTCACACAAGTATTGGGTGGCAGTCTGAATCTGGGTGATCTTGGTCTCGGCGAGTTGGGCTTGGTTGGACTGGGCAGCAGCGGTGGACTGCCGACAGGGCAACTTCTGCAACTCGTCGGGCCGTTGGCATCAGGCGGACTGCCAATCATCAGCGGCTTAGGCCTTCTTGGCAAAGGTGGTTTACCAACAGGAGATCTCCTGACCATTGTTGGTCCACTCGCCACAACCGCACTACCACTCGTGAGCAGCCTCGGCTTGCTCGGCAGTGGCGGCTTGCCGACTGGAGAAATTCTCCAACTCGTCGGCCCTATCGTTTCAATCGTACTCCCTGTTGTCAGCGGGCTTTAAAGCCGCACGGCATTACCCCGGGAGTTATATCCCGGGGTTCTTTTAATTTGGGGGCAGTAAACGGCATCAGCTTAATCAAGGAGTTTTTTCAACATGAAAAATAAGAAACTAGTAGCACTCTGTAGTGCGGTTGTAGCGGTTCATCTCTCAGGCTGTGGCGTACTCGCATCAAACGGCCTCGATTATTCTTCCTATCCCATCCCCAAGCTACCAGCGGACTCCGTCTCTGTAACTTGCCAGATGCCAGAATCAGGAAAACCTGTCTCTCTTGAAGGCTGCAAGAGCGGCGACACCATTGTTCTGCATGGCGTGAACTTTGAATTTAATAAAGCCACATTGACGATCAACGCAAAGTCACTGCTTGATCAAGTTGCCGATGCCCTCCTTGCGCGTGCTGATATCAAAGTTGAAATTGATGGACACACGGACGGCAAAGGCACTGAAGAATACAATCAGAAGCTCTCGGATAGTCGTGCAAAAAGCGTTGCCACTTATCTGGTCGCAAAAGGCGTTGCTAATGACCGCCTGAGCTCAAAGGGCTTTGGCAAGACCATGCCGGTTGCCGACAACGATACCGACGAAGGTCGTGAGAAGAATCGTCGAGTTGAACTCAAGGTACTGGAAGCAACGGCATCTCCAGTTATTTCTACTGTCACAAAGCACAATACAGTCGTGATACTTGAACCAATCGGCGCATTCGCGAACGAGCCTGGCGCAGGCATTCCAACTTCTATCGGTGTTCTCACGCATGTGCCCCATCCTGTAGTGGCAGGACCCGCACCGGCTTACAAGAATCCGATATCAGCGACACCAGAAGCGCCCAAGCCTGGCCCATCATGGAAGGCACCTGCAGGCAGTGCTGGCTATACAGCACCTGAAGAAGCAGCACACACAATGCCGATGCCCAAAGCTAGTGCAGCTGCACCCTCCACTACCGTGATCACCTCGACCGGCAACACTGTTGCAATTTCAAACTTCAGTTTTGTTCCTGAAAAACTAGTCGTTGCCGCTGGCACCACCGTCACCTGGACCAACAAGGATCAGACACGACACACCGTCAAGTTTCCTGACAAAGACGAGGTGATCGCTTTTGGTGAAAGCTTTAGCCGCACATTCGCCAAACCTGGCGAGTATGTTTATCTGTGCGGCATCCATGCTTCGATGAAAGGCACCATCGTTGTGAAGTAAGTTTCATGCAGTATTTTTATCTAAGTGTTGCAGCAGCTAAAAAACCCGCAGATCACTCTGCGGGTTTTTTATGCCTTGAAATTAACGAGACTTAATCAATCACTTCGATTCGGACATCAGGCTCAGCAGATAAGCGTCGTGCCAATGCAGATGTTGCCTGAATAATGCCGTTGTCTTTGGCGATCAGAATTTGATCGATATCCAGCTTCTTGGCCAGCGCTCTCCATGAATCCGGACCAGCTACAAACAAGGCCGCTCCACCTGCATCCGCTAGCGTGGCATCAGCGTGCACCACCGTGAGCGAACGAAATCCCTGCACGGGAGTTCCTGTCTTAGGGTGCAGGATATGTGAATAACGACGACCTTCAAATTCGAAGTAACGCTGATCATCGCCGTGCGTGATCACTGCTTCGTTAAAAACTTCTAGCGAGGCCAGCAATCGCCTTGGATCTTGCGAAGAACGTGGATCACGAATTGCAACGCGCCATGGACGCGAATGATGCGCGCCACGCGCTGCAAGATTTCCACCGGCATCTACCACCGCATCACCAAACTGGTGCTTACGCAAAATATCTAATGCCTTGTCGACAATGTAGCCTTTGCCAATACCGCCAAAGTCCCAAGAGACGTTGGGCGCAGGGCCGTAATACATTGCACCACTAAAGTTTGGCGCTGCACTCAAAGCACGCAGCAAGGTTTCAATTTCAGTCGAAGTCGGAGGACAATCACGCAATCTCGCGACGTCATCAAATCCCCACAGGCGCACTAACTTCGCAACTCTGGGCTCAAACAATCCGCCTGATTGCTGATGAATCTTCCAAGCTTTGGTAAAGAGTTCGCGCAGACCATAAGGAACCTTGGGCGTTCCTCCTGCACTCAATGCTGAATTAAATTTTGAGAGCGCACCATCTCCCCATGCCCAAGCTTCGCGACTAAAGGCATGCATCAATTCAGTAACGCTCTGTATCGCTTGCAAGGCGTCGTTACGCTGTGATCGATGCCCACAGACCAACTTCACGCTGATCTCAGTCCCCATCGCGAGGAAGCGCTGATCAATTAATCGAGCGTTGCTTCCTCGTAACAGTTTCAAGGGATCAGCACTCAGCGTCGCACAACATTACGTTTACGCGCCTGGTTGGTGCGCCACATCATCCAGACTCCACTAATTGAGAGCCACAGTGCACCCAAGCCAACCAAGTCAATAACGTATGGGCCAAAACGCCCGAACAAACGGCCGCTATGCATATCAATCAGCAATTGCTCCACAGCCACAGATGGACGTGCGTATTCTTCAAATTGCTGACGTTGTGTCGCTGTCAATGTCACAGGCTGAGCCCAAAGCACTGTTGTTTTAGACGGCAGCTTCGTCCAACTTTCGCCGTCGACTGAACCATAAAGGCCTTTGTCTTCGATCACAGCCATTGCTGCATTCTTTTCTGCTGTACCGATGCGCTGAATTGAACTGACCGGCAGCATCAATCCCGCTTGCAGCTCATCAATGCGAGAACCATCTGGCCTCAACAACAACACGCTGTCATAGGTCGCCACTACCAACTTTCTATTAGCAGCGTCACCAATCATCACAATGCCAGCAGGCGATTTCACCGGCATGGTCAAAAGCTTTCCATCAAGGACGGAATGCCCGCCAGACACTGCCAACCAGTGACCATCGGCCGTGAATCCAGTCTCAGGTGACTGTGCATGTAATCCATACACCGCCATCAACCAAGTCCAATCTACGCGCGCCGCATCGAGTCCCCAACTTGCACTCTGATTGAGCATGACGCCGCTGATGCCTAGCCAACCCATGAACAAGAATGCGCCGAGGCCTGCTCGCTTGTGCCATTCACGCAGAGTTGCAGTGAGTGTTCTCTTAGGCTGCGCCGGACGCGATTCTTTTACCGGTGCAGTCCATCGTGTATGCCATCTTGTTGTCACACTTCTAAAAGAACTTTTGTGTTTAGCACTGTGTTCCGGCATGTCTGTCATCCGGCATGAGCATCCAGCGCCAAAACGGTGCTCGCCATGCGCTGCATCATTTGCACTGAAAGTGTCGCACCAGAAATATTGTCGATGTTGCGATCCAGCTTCCCGCCTGCGAGGCGAGCGCCTAAGAATTTTTTAAGGAAAGATGGCTCTGCAACTTGCTCACCGCGAGACTCGCGATAAACGAGAACCTTGGCGGATTCGATTGCACCATTTTTCACGATGAATCCGGCTGTCGTTAATTGATAACCTTGCTTGCCCAGGTCTTCAATCACCCATGCAGTGCGTCCATTTGCACGCCAATAGTGCACAGGGCCAAGTGGACCGCCGCTGATCACTTTAGGAGGCGGTGGACTTCCACGAAACGCTTCCGCAACAAATGCTGCGGGCGTTTGATACGTCGTCCATAAACTCTCACCTGCCCGTGCCATCGGCGCCAATAACGTCGATGCCATCACTGCAAAGGTCGAGCGAATAAACGATCTCCTCGAGTCAAAAGAAACCCCATCGGACTTGCTCCGATGGGGAAATAGGGAAGACTTGTTTGCCATGGCTTAATCCTTATGGTGTTTTAATGGCAGCGCAGATTTAGCGGGTAACGATTGACCGCTCGAACGGCGCCAGTGCGGCAATGAGTTGGTTGCAGACGGAGTACGGCGTGTTAACGCGTTCGCAGGCGTTGTATGCCGCTTCAACTACTGCGTTGAACTGAGTCAGCGTAATGCCAAGGTCAGCGTGAGCAGCGCTCATGCTTGCACCTTGATACTGAACTGCACCACCAAGAACCATCTGCTCCAACTGCGTATTCAGTGCAATCTGTCGTTCGATATTTCCGTGCTCGACAAAGATCTTATTGATACGGTTGTCGAGCAGAATGTAGTAGAACAGTGCTTGAACCCAGTTATGAACGCCCGCTTCTCCACCAAATTTCTCCAGCGCATCCGAAGAAAGTCCGGGGTATGTGGTTTGCTTGCTGCCCGTAGGATCCTGAGCGGCAAGTGCTGGTTGAGCTGCAGCGAACAAGAGCATTGCTGATGCAGCGATTTGAGTAATGACTTTTAAAGATTTCATGATCATCTCCTTCTTAGAAGCTAGCCTGCAACGAGATGTAGTAACCGCTCTGGTTAGGCGTTAGCGTGATGTTGCCGAGCATTGCGTAAGCCATGGTGATCGACAGGTTCTTGCTCGGGAAGAAAGCAATGAATGCGTCGTACCAGTCACTTTCATGTTGCGTCAGCGAACCGAGCAAATCGCCAGGAACGACGAGACCATTCAAGTCAACGCTTTGACCTTCAAGATTGCCGCCATGCTTCTGATACTCAACACCGATAGCCGTGCCCTTGTTCAGCAGATAAGCCAACGAAACTTCTGGACGAATTTCGCGCTTGTTACCCTTGGGGCCGCCGAAACCGGTGAGACCTGTTTCATTAGCTGCGGTGTAACGCAGTGTGACGTTAACCAGCGTGTTGATCGGGAAGAAGATCTTCGTCGCTGCGATGTAGGCTTCCCAGTCTTTCGACTTGCTGGCCTGGAGCGTCTTCAGCAATGCGCGGTTGTGGTTGATCTTGTAAAAACCACCGATCGCTACTTGAGGGATCAAGTTGTCGGAGTCATAAATCGCTTCACCAAACACGCGGACTTTCGCACCGAAAACATCCATCTTGATCGTCGTGTTCCAAGGCGCAATGCCTGTAGGAAGCCCAACGGTAGAAGTGAGAAGACCAACCGTGTTGAAGGTGCTACCCGTGGTGAGAACGTCATTGGTATATGACAGCTCAACGCGATCCCAGAGTCCGACTGCGGCACCGATAGAGTTCAGTGCATAGTTCGGCAAGTTAACGTAGGTGTAATGCACGTCGCCGTTGATACCATCACGTGTGCCATAACCTGTGATCGTTGCCCACGGCGTAATACCACCACCGCCAGCGCCATCGGTCATGCTAACGCCACCTGTCGCTAGCACTTTTCCATCGTTGTACAAATCCGCCCATGCACCACCACTAAATAGTGCAGCCGATACCGCGAGCAGCGCCGCACACGAAGGCAAGTACCGGTTAACCCCAATTAATCCTTTCATTACCTAACTCCTTTTAATAGCCAGTTTCGAACTGCGTAACTGCAAAGCAAAAAAAAAACGTCCACGTGCCTGGCTGATGTGCCAGTAACGTGGACGTCGATGTCCGAAAAGAATTAGGCGTCATTGGCCAATTCTTTTTTTGCTGCATATGACCTCAGTAGAGGTTCACGAATTTAATTAAGCAATCGCCATGCCAAGATAGAATTTGCGTCTAAAAATATTCAATCTTTCCTAGGCATAACGCGAAACGCATCGATTCAGTGCGTCTTCAATCTTGAACAATCAACCTCTACAAATTGCATTAGAGAACGTCTGCCGCACTTAAAAGAGCGCGTGCGTAATCTCCAATTTTTTGTTGCCGATCCATTGCCATGCGCCTTAAAAGTGCAAAAGCAGCTGCCTCATCAAGATTTCTACGCTTCATTAATAAGCCCTTCGCTTTTTCAATATCGCGCTGATCAGCAAGGCGGGTTTTTGCGGCATCAAGCTCCAACCTTAGACTCTGCTGCATTTCAAACCTCGCAACAGCCACTTCTAATAAAGCGCTCACTCTCTCTGGCTGCAGGCCATTGACGACATAAGCACTGACGCCTGCATCCACCACACGGCGAGCCGTTTCGGAGTCACTACGCGCAGCACAGAGCACAACCGGCAGTGGTCGTAGCTTGTTGATCTGGGCTAGAGACTCCAGCGTCGCTCGCCCTGGCGCTTCTACATCGATAAAAATGATCTCGGGCTTATGCAAATTCACTTCAACGGCCAAATCCGCCCGCGAATCCAGCCTTGCAACGATGACATGCTGCTCAATAGCCAGCGCCTGCTCCAGCATCTGCAAGCGCTCAGGATGGTCATCAACCAGCATTACCCTAAATTTTGTATGTGCGAGTTCCATTCACAGCCCCCTTTGCCACCGCCTAATACGTAGCAAATGAAATGCCATGTTTGGCCGTTTACACAGAAAGCAAAATATTTACTTGTGATTTAAGGGTAAAATCTGGCAACTCGACCACTTGGGATCGCTAGTGCGCCTTTCCCTTTACACCGATTTTTCATTACGTCTTCTGGTTTATCTCGCTGGTATACGCGACGGGAAACCTGTCAGCGCAGCAAAAATTGCTGAACGCTACAAGGTATCTGCACACCACATGCACAAGGTTGCGCAGGGCCTACGCAAATTAGGCTATGTCGATTCTGTAAGCGGCAGATACGGCGGATTAAAGCTCGCTGTTCCCGCGAACACGCTACGCGTGGGCGATGTTGTTGCCGCAATGGAAGGTATTGGTGCAATGGCTGATTGCAGCCGCGGCCCCTGCCCTTTGCACGGAGGCTGCGCACTTAAAGGTGCACTGGATCGTGCCGAACAAAGTTTCCTTGATGAACTCAGAAAGCACACGATTGCCGATGTTTTGCGAGGCCCTACACTGGTCCGCCTAGAACACATCATGCGAGCCGCCTAAAGCATTAGGCGGCTTTTTCTTTAGGCATTTAATCGTACAGAGTGCTCAGCGACTTTATCGATGCCATCAAACTTGGCATAACGATTGCTCCACTATTCCATACACATCACAAGCTTCAGGCTTGCGATTGCATTGGCCGAAGCCGGCCATCAATGGACACCGACGTCCACGTCAAAGGCATAACAGCCAGAACGTGAGCGTTACGTAGCGTTCTGGGATTTTCGACTTTCCCGATGCGAGGTGTCAGTAATGGAATCATCAACACCAGATCAATACGGCCTGTATCTGCGACTGCTTCTTTTTGTCGCAACAGTCACCGCATGTGTTGCACAGATCTCATCATCAATGGCGCTCCTGGATGAACTCGCATGTCATCCGCCGACGTCAATCCAATCACCCGCATCGTCACATTCGATCAGTGCATCTTCACAGTGCGGGAAATCGCACTGAAATAATCCACTCTAAAAACTGAGGTGACTCTCGTGAAAGCATTTGTTTCAGCATGCACACTTGCAAGCATCATGATGAGCGGCGTCTGCATCGCCGATGAGTTAAGCGCAGCGAAAGCAGAAGAGTTGCTCAAGCCAGTGATGGCAACTGACTGCGGTAGTTACTACACCACGCAGGGCAATCCCACCTTTGCAGATATTGAAGGCAAACAGATCTGCAGCTATCAGCCTACCGTGACACGCATTATTAATAAGGGTGATGAGGCCATTGCGGAATACACGCATGATCGTGTGTTCGACAATAACCTTTCAGTCGCATGGCTCAATGACTATGCCAAGCTGCAATCGCCTTCGATGATGTTCAAGAAACTGAAGTCCAATCTCGAAGGCTGGCGCGCCAATGGCGGCGTCGACAAGGGATATCGTCCAGCCAAAGCGACATTCAAGCTATCAGGCGGAAAATGGATGGTTGTCGCAGCACCTTAAACATCGCATGACGCGCACCGAATACCTTGCGTATTCGGTGCGTCAGATCATTACTCGAAGTGGATCTCGCCAGCATCGAACTTACGTGAAATTGTTTCTGCTTCAATCGGACACTGACTGCCCGATAACAAAGAAGACCAGAATGCAGAATCGAATGCCTGATACAGATAAAGATATCGGCAGGCCAATATCAAACTAGCTTGACTCCATACTGGCCCGGGACGCTTGCTACCCTTAATTCCGTAGTGATCTTCCATCTGGAAAAACGTAACGGACTTCTTTGATTTCCATACGTCAGACAAATAACCGTAGAGTTCCTTCATCTGCGTTGCGCCAATCGCAAAAGAAGAATCGTAGGGTTGATGCCAACAAGCAGATTCATGGAGCAGAGGATATGTACTCTCTGCCCACGCATATGCATAGGAATCACTCACCGTTCTTTCCGCTGCAGTACTCGTGTAGAGCGCCATGATTTGGAATCTCTGCAGAGAGAAAAGCATCTCGTTAACCTTGTCCATTTAAATTCTGCTCTTGTGAAATTTATTTAAGCGGGATTGAAAGGCCAGCCCAGTTGTTTCTTTGGGCTGATGTAAGGAGTACAGGCGATTCGTGTCGCGTTGTCGTTCAGATCGGCAATCCATGCATCGCTGTTCTTGCCATCACGAGTCACCGCATACTCAATAGAGTATTGATGCCCAGCAAGAAAGTCTGCTTTGCATTGCCAGCCGCTAGGCGCATACATGCCCGGTCGACGCCAACCCGCCATCACCTCATGCGTTCCCGGTGGCAACGCCACTTGCGGCGCCCACATTCCATGGCCGTTGCCTTGAGGATTCACGCGGATTGGATTGTCATCGACCGACACCAACACATTCTCAGGATTACTCGTTGTCGATCGGCTCACGAGCGCAACCTTATCCGCAGGCGCATCAAGCGGCGGGAAAACATCCGCGTTGTATGCACCATTGAGATAACCGCCTACCGTGGCACAAGACGCCAAGCACACAGGAACAATAAGAACAAAAGCCTTCTTCATTGATTCACTCCGTCAGGAGTAATCAAATAAGCATTTTGCATGCCATGTTTAGCCGCTGATCAAGCTTTGCGATGAATTCCGCTATCGACTGCCGGGACCTCTTTTCTCACTAACGGTTGCGCGAACTTCGAAGGACACGGCGTCGACTTCTTTCCCGTCTTTGGATAAAACCTGCAAACGATGCCGTCCTGGACGCGGAACCCAGAGTTGTTTCTTTGCCGCCATACCAATGTCGCGCCCGTCCAGAACCCATCGTGCATTGCCCGCACCTTCTGCTTCAAAGAGCACGTTCTGTTTTGATGCGGGAATATCCGGATCCAGCGCTGCGATCATGCCGTTAGCGGGGGCGCGAATATGCGCACGCCCCAAACCTGTGGGCGTTGCACGAATCTCGCTAAGCTCGGTGCCATCGATGAACCATTCATTGCGAGCCGGTTCTTCGTGATCATGAAACGTGATGCGTGATTGCACGATTCCGGATGGCGCCTTAGGTGATGCAGGCTCGCTCCCACGCGACAAGGCCGTGATGATTTCCAGCCAAGCAGGCGCAGCACCAGTGACACCAGACACGTTGTGCATTGGATCGCCTTCAAAGTTACCGACCCATACTGCAACGGTGTAACGCGTGCTGTAACCGATGCACCAGTTATCGCGCATATTTTTACTGGTGCCAGTTTTGACTGCACTCCAGAACGGCGTCGACAACGGAGAATCCAAACCGAAGCTCGCGGCTCTGGCGCCGTTGTCCGACAAAATACTTCCGACAAGATAAGCCGCCTCTGGCGAAATAACTTGCGTTGGCGCGGCGCGTTCATCGCCTGCTCTCAGACGAACAGGTGACCAACGTCCGGCATTCGCCAAGGTGCGATAAGCATTCGCCTGCTCAAGCAAACTGACTTCTGGAGCACCGAGTGCCAGCGAGAAGCCGTAAAACTCTCCTGATTCAGTCAGACCGTTTCGATAACCGATATCGTGCAAACGATCGCGGAATGGCTCCAGGCCCACCAACAGTAAGGTGCGCACTGCGGGGACATTCAAAGATCCAGCCAGTGCTGAACGCACACTCACGTGCCCACGAAATTCATGATCGTAGTTCTGAGGAATGTAGAGACCCGCGCCGGTTTCCAGATTGACTGGACTGTCATCCAGCAACGACGCGGGTGTCAGTAAACGTTGTTCAAAAGCCAGGCTGTATAGAAATGGCTTGAGTGTGGAACCCGCTTGACGCAACGCACTCACACCATCGACCGCCCACGCGGTTGAAGAAGGCCCTGCACTGCCGACATAAGCGAGGACGTCGCCCGTCTCGTTATCCAGCACTACAGCCGCCGCATCGCGAACTTCGGCTGCTGAAAGCGCAGAGAGTTGTGTTGCGAGCGCAGCGTATACAAGATTTTGAGTCGCGAGATCGACCGTACTGCTGACACGTTCGCCACCACGATGAACCAGAGCACGCGCAAGATGCGGTGCCAATGATTCGTTCATGGATGGCTTGAGTCCCCTGACCAACGCACTCGTCGCCACTTGCACATAAGGAGCGCAGTTACTCTCAGCTGCTATGCGACAGGCACGCGCAGCAATCACCGACGCATTGGCTGCTGGGTTACGTAGCAAAGCAGCCAGTACTGCGCCTTCGTAACGATTCAAATGTGCCGCCGATTTTCCAAACATGGCAGTCGATGCAGTCTGCACACCCAACCATTCGCTGCGAAAGCTGACGAGGTTGAAATAGGCTTCGAGTATCTGCGGCTTGGTCCATGACGATTCAATCTGCCAAGCCACACGCATCTGTCGCCATTTTTGCTTGAGCCCGCGACGGCCACGCTGAGCCATTAACTCCGGATCAATTTTCGCTGCCAGCTGCATTGTGATCGTGCTGGCACCACGGCGAATGCGATGCAGTGCGTAATCACGCAGACCGCCCAGTAGCGCAATGCCATCGACGCCACCATGCGTATCAAATCGATGATCTTCGGCCTGGCGCACAGGATCAATCACTGCTGGCGAGATTTGATCCAAGCTCACCCAACCGACACAACGTCGGCCATATTCCATGCGAACCTGCGCCAACACATCGCCATGACGATCTAACAGCCAAGCATCAGAAGGCTGGTAATCCTTCTTCACCTGCGCGAAATCAGGTGGCGACGGCGGCGCTGTCAGGTACCAGCTAGCAAGACCAAGCGCCAGCAATACTCCGACAACGCCAACCGCGATGAACCTTTTTCTCAAGGCGATTGAACCTTAAGTGGAGGATTCGGCAGTTCACCAAACATTTCCGGCGCGTACATGGCTTCGACGCGAGTCGTCGGCATCTGGAAGTCGCCAGGCGTATTCAGGCGGATGGTGTATTCCAGACTGAATTTCCCTTTCGGAACGAACTCGTAATACGCACGATAGCTGTCTTGACGTTTCTCTTCGTACGCAAGCCAAGCCGCGCCATCGCGCTTTTGTCCGCGAGATAAGAGCGCTGAATCACCACCAAGGCCAGACCCCAGAATCATCGCGCCGGGTGGAACCGGATCATCAATAGCGACCCAAGTCATATCCGTCTGCGCATCAATATCCAGACGCACCTTCCAAACATCGCCGCGAACATAGCCCTTGCCCTTCACTTCCACAGGCGTGATGGTTTTCTCGACGCGGTATCCAGTCGACAGCGGCTGCTTCAACGGAATCGCCGCACGTGATTGCACGATGGCCCAGGGCGCACCACTACCGTTTTGTGTCAGCGATAAATTCGCCGCACCTTCTGGCCACGCAAAATCGATTTCTCCGCTTGGAGATTTCCAGTCGTGCTGTTTCTTCTCCTCACCCATTGCAGCTTGCACTGAACCCTGCACTGGCTCTTTCTGGAATTTCTCAGCAAATCGCTGCGCGGTTAAAACGCCCCATGCATTCGCCAGCGTCGTATCCCAATGACCACGCTTCTGACGCTGCCATGCACCGCGCCACAAGCGCGGCAGATCGGCCTGCCACTCTGGTGTGTTCAGCACACGCAGGACGGCGATGTTCGCATTGCGATCAGCGCTGGCCATCAGCCACCACCAAGCATCATCCTGTTCAGTCGAGAACGTCATGATCGTGCCTTGGAAATTGATTCGTGACCGCAGAATCTGCAAAGCCTGCTTAAGACGCTCATCGCCTTTCTCAATACCTTGCACGCGTTGCAGCACGCCAACCCAATCGAGCAGCGCAGAGGTCGGCAACAGATTCGACTGGAACTGAAGCACATTGACCCATTCAGGCTGCACTGCGTCGTAACGCGCTAAAGCTTCCAGCGCAGCGAGCTTGCGTTCCGTCTGGTCTTCACGATTCAGCGGATTGCCGCGTTGCAGACGACCCTGCACGAATGCCTGCAGCGCCTCGATCATGCGCTTGCGCGGATCGGCTGCGATCTCCCACTTCTTCTCATGCGTGATCGCGAGAACATAGGCGGTCAAAGAATCACTACCTTCCAGCCACTGCGCCGGGTAGTAGCGCAGCAGACCACTGCGATCCAGAAACACCGGCATATCTGACTTCACGCTCTCCCAAGCAATAGCGTCATCCATTGCAATCGCACGTGATAGACGCTGCTCGATGCAATTCCATGGATAGACGCCCATGTAGTCGCGTACGCCATCAAGTGAACCACCCAGCTGGCTCATCAATTCAACGTGAATACCGCCGCGTCCGGGCACTGCATCTTCCGGGCGCTGTACAGACAACTGATACGGCTTATCGAGTTGCGTCAGCGTCGCTTGATAGACACGAACTGGATAGGCCTGCATCACTGTCTGTTTCGTCTTCACACGATCTGCAGCTGTGCCTGCGGCTGCACGAACTTCCCAGTTCAGTTCACGGCTATTAATCGGAACCGTAATATCCCAGCTCGCTTCACGCGCCTCACCCGCAGGAATATCCAGCACACGTTCAGGCAAAGCATTGCCTTGCATCGTGGCATTAACGGAGGTGTGCATCGCGGCGTTCGTCGCATTGCGAACGGTATAAGCCGCACGGAACTGATCACCCTCGCGCACAACAACCGGCATTGCAGGAACCAGTTCCAGATCCTGGTGCGTGCGTATCGACGCAGTGCCAGTACCGAATTGCCCAGCGCCCAAGCTTGCTACGGCAACGAGTCTGAAGGACGTCAGCGCATCGTTCAGTGGAACCGAAATCGTCGCTTGCCCTTGGTTGTCGAGCTTTACGCGGCCTTTCCATAACAACAAGGTGTCAAACACTTCACGTGCTCCGGATCGACCACCACCACCGCCAGGCGGCGCAGTCTTACGACCGTACTGACGTTTACCAACGACTTGAAGTTGCGCAGTCGAGGTCAGCACGGACAAAGGCCGCGGCGCCATCATGGCCTGGAGGATGTTCCATGTTTCATTCGGCTGGAGTTCCAGCAAAGCATCATCAACTGCAGCGAATGCAATCTCACCGCCTTTTGCAGGCTGGCCATCAGGCGCCTTCACCGTTACAACAACAGTGGCTTTGTCGCGAATCTGATAGGTCGGCTTATCAGAACTAACATCAACCTGTAGTCGATGCGCTTTGAGTCCGACTGAAATATTAGCGATACCCAAACGGAACGCCGGCCTCGAAAGATCCGTTAAAGAAGTCGGTGGCACCGCTTTGTCTTTCGACACTGGCTCCGGTTTTACAGGCTGTAACTTTGCAAGGAACCCTCGCGCAGCCCCAGCAAGGTTCTGCAGCCAATCATCCGTAGGTCGACCACGCACTGCGAGCACAGACACAAAAACGTTCGGCGCATAGTTGCCCTTCAACGGCACTTCAATAATGGGCTTCTCACCTTCCAGCTTGGTAACGAACTGCTCAAGCACACCTTCACGCTCAACCGTGACCAGCGCATTCGCACTACGGAATGGCATGCGCACTTGGAAGCGTGCGACTTCACCTGGCTGATATTCTTTTTTCTCGGGCAGCAAGTCCATACGGTCATTCGCCTGCTGCGAGAACCACCAGTCGTCTTTACCCGCAACCCATACGGATAGAACTGATCGCGCTTCCTTGCCCTTGGCATCACGTGCTTTGGCTTGCAGGACAATTTCGCCTGAAACACCGGGGGCGAAATGACATTTCGCCATGCCTAATTCGTCGGAAACCGCCACGCAAGTCATTGGCAATCGTTTGATCTTGCGCGTGTGTGCGTAGGAGTAGAACCCGCCAATCAAACGCTTGCGATACGAATGCGTCTCCTGCTGAAAGATTTCAACGTTAACCGGAACCTTCGAGAGTGGAACGCCTTTTGTATTCAGTACCGCAATACGCACATTGACATCATCGCTGGAAGAAACCCAACCTTCTGTTTTCAATCCCACGGTGACGGCTGAGGGCCAGAGTGGAACACGGCGAGCCACCGTCAAGACCTGACCATTGGGGTCGCTGTATTCCATTTCAGCCAGCAACTCTTGCGCGCTCTTCACCAAAGGCAGAGGAGCCGTCACTCGCACAGCACCCATCTTGTCTAAGGTCAGCGGGATGGTCTGTGCGGGCTGAGCTTGCTGGCCTGTAGCCCGCGTTCCCTGATCATCGAACTCATCGAAAGCGCCGCCTTCAGAAGTTTCCACCAAGCCTTCACGTACCGCCTCTCCACCAAAATTGAATTCGTCGTAATGCTTAAAACTGATGACGCGAGGCTGTATCAGCGTACGAAGCTTTACTGGCAAATTGGCTGCACCACCACCGGAGAGATAGTTAACTTGCAGATCTAGCGTTGCAGAACTTGCGGCTACCAACGGTGCTTTCGGAATTTGAATTTGCGCGCGTGCGGTTGGCAATTTGAACTGCTCAACTCGGAATTGACCGCTGTTGATCGATGCATTGCCCTGCTTCAGGCTCATCTGATAAATGCCCAGCGGCGCATCCTTGGGAATGACCCATTGGTTCTCACCAATACCGATCGCATCCATTTTCAGTGGCAGCTCAAAAGTCTTACCACTGCCCTCATGCATGATCACCAACTGATTGGGCATTGCTTTGGGCAGGCGCAAACCACTGCTGGTTGGCTCACGCACATAGTGCTTCATCGAAACCGTTTCGCCTGCGTGATACAAGGCGCGGTCCAGCACGGTGTGGTTATAACTCTGCGCATCACCATAGAGGCTGCTGGCAATATTGCCGAAGTCAGATGGCGCAATGCCTTCGTTCCAAGAACTCAATACAAAGCTGAAATCACTGCCTTCACGAGCGCTAACCAAGAGCTCTGGCGATGATCCGCCTGTACAACTGACCCACTGCCGCGGTGGCGGCAGGCTTTCTGTCACGCGAGCGATGCCATTGCGATCTGACTGGCCCCTCCACAGAACAGCGCCGCTGCAGGCATTTAATACCGAAACAGTGGCATTGCCCACTGAAGAGCCGTCATGCAAGCGCGTGACCCACACGCTTGATGATTCGATGCCCCATTGAAAATGCACCGAGAGATCCGTTACTAGCGCCATCGTCGGAACGTAATAAGGTTTGTTCTTGCCGTGTAGAGCCTGGCCAAGTTTCGGACTCTCCAATTCCACAACGTAGAGACCCGCATTTTTTAAATCGATCGGAGCCACTTCAAAGACTCGCGCACCCAGCGGCTTGATCACTGGCAAAGATTTAGCTTTTGGATCGCCCTTCAATACTGAATTTGTGCCCGGCAGTATTTCCCCGCCCTCACTCCATTCACTCTGAGTGGCTTTGCGTATCCGACTAATCCATTCGTATATATCTTGCTCGCGCTCAATCCGACGACTGCGCGCCGCAATCGTTACCGATCCCATCG
>JAZKEM010000184.1:0-19189 GCA_040387055.1 Pseudomonadota bacterium
GTGTGCTTCCTTATTCGTTGATCGTCAGTGCGCGTTAAACGCGTTCGATGATGGTTGCGATGCCCATGCCTGCGCCTACGCACAGTGAGGCAAGACCAACCTGCTTGTTGGTGCGCTCCATTTCATCGAGCAGCGTGCCGAGAATGGCGCAGCCAGTCGCACCGAGCGGGTGACCCATCGCGATAGAACCACCATTGACGTTGACGAGTGCTGGGTCGATATCAAGATCACGCTGTGCGCGCATCACGACTGCGGCGAACGCTTCGTTGATTTCGAACAGGTCAATGTTCTTGGCGGTCATGCCAGCGCGTGCCAATGCTTTCTTCGAAGCAGGGCCGATGCCGGTGAGCATGATTGTCGGTTCAGAACCCATCACAGCCGTCTGCACGATACGTGCGCGTGGCGTTAGGCCGAGTTTTTTGCCGATCTTTTTGTTGCCGATCAGCATCAGCGCAGCGCCATCAACAATGCCGGAGCTGTTGCCAGCGTGATGAACGTGGTTGATCTTTTCGAGCGTGGTGTACTTGCGCAGGGCAGTGGCGTCGAAGCCCATCTGGCCCATCTGTTCGAACGAAGGCTTGAGTGCGCCAAGGCCTTCCATCGTTGCATCGCCACGGATGAATTCATCGTGATCGAGAATGGTCATGCCGTTGAGGTCTTTAACCGGGATCAACGATTTGGCGAAGTAGCCCGCATCGCGAGCCTTGGCGGCTTTGCGCTGTGAGGCGAGGGCGAATGCATCAACGTCCTGACGCGAGAAGCCTTCCAGCGTTGCAATCGTGTCAGCGCCGATGCCTTGCGGTGCAAAGCCGGTCATCTGATTAACGCGTGGGTCCATTGCCCATGCGCCGCCGTCCGAGCCCATGGCCCAACGCGACATGCTTTCTACGCCGCCAGCGACGACGAGGTCTTCAAAACCTGAGCCGACTTTCTGCGCAGCGATGTTGACGGATTCAAGGCCCGAAGCGCAGAAACGCGACTGCGTAACACCGGCAACGCTCTCAGCCCACTGCGCATACAGCACTGCAACGCGAGCAAGGTCAGCGCCTTGTTCGCCAACTGGCGTAACGCAACCGAGGACGAGGTCATCGACCAGTGAAGTGTCGAGATTCTTGTTGCGAGCCTGCAGGGCCCACAGCAGGTTGGCGACGAGGTGGATCGGGGTCACCTGATGCAGGCTGCCGTCCTTCT
This sequence comes from Pseudomonadota bacterium, assembly GCA_040387055.1. Taxonomy (GTDB): domain Bacteria; phylum Pseudomonadota; class Gammaproteobacteria; order Nevskiales; family Nevskiaceae; genus Stenotrophobium. The sequence goes on from JAZKEM010000184.1 coordinate 1,192, forward strand.
TGCCCTTGCCGCGCGGAGTGCGTACGGCGTCGTAAATAAACGCTTCTGTCATGACTATCCTCAGTTGCAACAATTGGTAAGGTAAATTACCATACGTTGATATTGCTTGGGTTTGTAGGCGACTGCGTACAAGCTGGAAACAAGAAGTACGCATCGGTTAAATTCAAGGCCGCCGGAGCATAAGCACAGTGGACACTAGCGTCAATGAGTTTTCCGGCCAGTAAGTTGTGTAAATTGACCACAAGGGAGTAACAACAATTACTTATGAACGCCAAAACAGTTTCTAAAACGGCGGCGGTAATGGGGGATCGGGGCCAATTGGACCCGGAAACACGTGAGCGTATTGAGCAGGCGGTGCTCGATGTCTTTGCTGATCGTGAGTTTCATCGTGTTGGTTTGATTGAGATTGCGCGTGCGGCCAACGTCAGCCTGCAGACCATCTACAAGTACTACGGCAGCAAAGAAGCCCTGCTGTTCTCCAGTTTGGATGCATGGCTCAGCAAGCTGGCCGTGCGCATGATCGATCACCTTCAGGGTATCGAGGACATGAAGGAGCGTTTTCGCAAGGTGTTCTGGGTGACGCTGGATTTCTTTGAGCAGAATCCCAAGGTCGCGCAAATGATGATGAGCTCGGTTTACGTCAATACCTGGCGCAAGCAGGACAACTACTCGAATCCGATCCTGTTCGGCACCTTTATGAAGGTGCTGCGTGAAGGTCGCGCTAAGGGCGTTCTGAATGATGAAGTCGATGAGAAGTTCTTGCTCGATTACATCTTTGGTGTCACTGGCCGTTTGGTGCAGATGTACATTCATCGCGGGCAGAAAGAGCCGGTGACCAAGTACGCGAATCAGTTGTTTGAAATGCTGTGGCGCGCTATCGCTAAAGCGCCGTAAGTATTTGTAGAAAAATTATGGTCTGGGCCTTGCCTCGCACGGGTGAGCCCAGACCATAATGCGTTATGGACCGCACCGAACGCTTTCAACGCATCATCCGCAAACTGCACGAGAAACGTCTCGTCACGCGTGCAGAAATCCAAGATGAATTAGAAATCTCGCTGGCGACATTCAAGCGTGATCTCGAATATCTGCGTGACCGTCTTGAAGCGCCCATCATCTGGGACGCAGAGCAGGGCGGATATCGTTTTGATCAACCCGTCGCCGCACCGCGTTACGCCTTGCCGGGACTCTGGTTTAACGCGGACGAAATTCATGCGTTGCTCGCGATGCATTCGCTAATCTCTGGCATGGGCGAGCGTGTGCTCGATAGTGCTGTCGCGCCTGTATTGAACCGTGTCGAAAAATTATTGGAAGGCGAAGGCAACAGCGCCGCCGAAGTTAAAAAACGTATCCGTGTGATTAGCCCTGGGCATCGTGCGCTCGAGCATGATGACTTCGGCCAGATCTCTCAGGCTGTCTTGCAGCGTAAGCGTCTGCACATTCGTTACTACGCACGTGGTGCTGGTGAGACGAGTGAGCGTGATATTTCACCGCAACGTCTGGTTCACTATCGCGAGAACTGGTATCTCGATGCCTGGTGTCACCTGCGCAAAGGCATACGCAGTTTTGCGGTAGAAGAAATCCAGTCGGTTAAAGCGTTGGATCAAGCGGCCAAAGAAGTGCCTGACGAAGAACTGGACCACGCACTCGGTTCGTCTTACGGAATTTTCTCTGGTGTCGCCACGCAAGTCGCCAAGCTGCGTTTTACAGCAGAGCGCGCGCGTTGGGTTAAGCGTGAAACCTGGCATCCCGCGCAGAAAGGCACATTCGACAAACAAGGTCGCTATACCTTGGAGCTGCCATATAGCGACGACCGTGAGCTGATGATGGACATCCTGCGCCATGTGCCAGAAGTCGAGGTCATCGCGCCCAAGGCCTTACGCGAGAAACTCTTGTCAAGGCTCAAGGCCTATCTCAACGAAAATAAAGTTATTGGCGACTAGTTTCGGCAGGCTGCCTGTTATCATTTGCCCTGCCTTCAAAGGCCAATCTTCGGGTTGGCCTTTTCGTTTCTCTAAGCAACGTAAAAGAACAACGCTATGTGGTTTAAGAACCTCCAAATTTATCGTCTCCCTCCTAAGTGGCAGATGCCTGCGGGCACGCTTGAGGAGATTTTGGCCAAGCATCCCTTGCAGCCATGCACCGGCATGAGCACAACCAGTCGTGGTTGGGTCTCGCCGCGTGGTGATCAGCAGTTGGTGGCCTCGCATGGCAAGAACCTGCTGATTGCGTTGGGCGTTGAGCAGAAGATTCTGCCCGCAGCCGTGATCAATCAGACCGCTGTAGAGCGCGCTGAAAAACTCGAGAAGCAGCAGGGTTATAAAGTCGGCAAGAAACAGATGCGTGATCTGAAAGAACAGATCATGACGGAGCTGCTGCCACGTGCGTTCTCGCGCCGTCGTTCAACGCGTGCTTGGCTGTCACCGAATGACGGTTGGTTGGTTGTAGACGCCGCATCCGCAGGCAAGGCTGAAGAGCTCACTGAGCAATTGCGTAATACTTTGGGCGAATTTCCGATCAGCCTGCTCACCACCAAGCTTTCGCCCATTACCGCGATGAGTGGTTGGCTCGCAGGTAGTGATGCACCGGGCCGCTTCATCATCGATCAGGACTGCGAACTCCGTGGCGCTGATGAGAGTAAACCGACCGTGCGCTACGTGCGTCACGATCTTGGCGGCAAGGATGTCGTGACTCATATCAACGACGGTAAGGTTGCGACCAAGCTGGGCCTCAACTGGAACGAACGCATTTCGTTGGTGCTGCACGAACAACATCAGGTGAAGCGCGTACGCTTCCTTGATATCGACAAGAATCGCGAAGGCGATCAGTCACAGAATCCTGAAGAGCAGTTTGATGCGGACTTTGCGTTGATGACCGGTGAGTTCAGCAAGTTGTTGTCGGATTTGGTTGAAGCCTTGGGCGGCGAAGAGAAATAAACAAAAAGCCGCCGAAAGACGGTTTTTTTAAACTAATTTTATACAGGCTCATTCTATGAGCCAGTGGGCTGCGCACAATGGCTGCGCACGGTGAAAACCGGACCTTAATGGAGCCCAGACATGAACTTAAGCATTGCCCCCAAGCTGACGCTGACCGTTGTTCCCGCCAAGAAGCCAGCTGCGGCTCAGCAGCCTCTGGTTTTTGCTGAGCTGCTGGAGCCGGGTTGGACGCAGATTCGCAATGCTGATGAAGCGCTGCGTTTTCTCAATCGTGCGGCAGATCGTGATCCTCGCGAGTTTCCGGTCGGCATTACGCTCTCCTCCTCCGCCACGGGTGGCCGTGAATTGGCCTGCTGGTTTGAGTCCTGGGCTCAGTTGTGGATGGCGCTGCGCTATGTCGCTGTCCATCTTGCGGGTAAGCAGGGTGAAGACTTCAAAGCGCTGACTCGCAACCTGAGTCAACTACGCTTCAGCTACGGCAGCGACGACCTGCAAGTCGCAAGACTGCAACGTATGTTTGGTATGCAGTTGCGTGTGCTGCGCATGGGCACGTTTCAGGATTTGCGCGTCGGTGCTGGCAGCTATTCGCAGGCATTAGTGAACAGCTATCACGGAAACAATGCGCCAGAAGGTGTAGAAACTGAAATTACGAACTGTGAGTTGGATCGTTTTATCGGTTTTATGCGCCAGCGCGCTTTTCATTAAGGTTTATTGATTTCGCTTTCGTCGTTCCGAGTGTGGCCAGCAATCTCGCGTTGTGATGGACACGAATAATTCTTTGCCATGCTCGGAATGACACCTTAAATTTTTACAAAATCGCCAACACGTCCTCTGGCGGTCGGCCAATGGCGGCTTTCCCACCATAAACAACGATAGGCCGTTCCATCAATTTAGGATTGCGCGCCAGCACTTCAAGCCACTCGTCATCGTTATAGCCGTTGTCGACAGACAGGCCCAAGTCGCTGAAGAGTTCTTCTTTGGTGCGCACCAACTCCAATGGTTTCTTGCCAAGAAGTTTGCAGATCTTGCGCAGCTCGTCTTTGCTCGGCGGCTGACCAAGATATTCAACGATGGCAACATCGGCGCCGTGCTCTTGCAAGAGCTTGAGTGTTTCGCGGCTCTTGGAGCAGCGTGGATTGTGATAGATCGTGTTTTTCACGGGAAATTATTTCGGCTTGAGCACACGCACAAAAAATTCAGTTTGATCACGTGAAACCTGATCAAACATCGGCGGCACGTAAATATCAAAGTGACCTGCGTCGTAGCGTTTCACTTCAACTTTGTCTGGTGCGCGTCGTGCGCCGTCTTCCATTGCTGAAGGTGGCACCACGACATCTTTCGTCGCAATGCAGAACAACGCAGGGCAGGGCAGACGCGGCGTCATTTTGTTGGGGCGGTACATCGCAAGCGACAGTGCCCAACTGGTGCTGATTTCATTCTTCCAATCTGGCGGTGCGATGCGCAGGTAGCCAGGCTTGGAATCTGGTGTCGTTAGTGCGGCAGTCTCGCCGGGTAAACCCACCACAGGCATCGTGACGCGGCCCATTCCTAGGCCACTGCGAACCGCATCGGCAATGCCGTAAGCGGTCAGCTTTGATGCTGCAACGACACCACATTGGCGAATCAAATTAAATAGGGATGCAACGCCATCCATCATTGCGCCTTGCGAGCTAACGGCGGCGATCTTGCCATCGGTCACCGCAGCGGCGACTGCATGTGAGCCAGAGAACGAGCTGCCCCAAGTAGCGATTCGTGTGCCGTCTACATCTGGAATTCGGCGTGAGAAATCGATGGCGCTCGCCCAGTCTTCCAACTGCATCGGCACAGACACCACTTGTCGTGGCGTGCCATCACTTTTTCCAAAACCGCGATAGTCGAACACCAAAACGTGGAAGCCTGCTTCGGCGAATCGTTGTGCAAATGGATCAAGCCCCGCAGCGCGCGTGCCGCCCAAGCCATGACCCATGACGATGCAAGGCACGCCGCGTGAGCTGCGCATTGCATCGTTGGCGGGAACATAGTGGCCAGCGCGAATACGTGTGCCGTGGCTTTCAAAAGCAACTTCGTTGATGCGGACGCCCATAGAGATTTCCTCTTTGTGTCAGTGGCTGCGACTTAGTGCAGTAGACCACTCAAAATCATGCCGATACCCAGTGCGAGCAGTATCGCACCCATTGCGCGGTCTATCAGATACCCGTAGCTGATCAAGCGTTGACGAATACTCGGATGGCTCAGGGTGATGCTGACCATGCTGAACCACGCGGCGGTTGAGACAACCATCCACAGGCCCAAGGAGAGACGCAGCCACACGGGCGTTGCTGATGTGATCACGGCGGAACACAGCGCCATGAAAAACAGCATCGCCTTGGGATTGAGCACATTGGTCAATACACCAATGCCATACAGATGCGCGGCGCTACCGGGTTCAGCGCGTTGGTCATTACTGGTGTCCGCGCTAGATGCTTGCGCGCGAATTGCTTTGCTGCCCATGTAAATCAGAAACAGCGCGCCGCCATAACGCAGTATGTCCAGCAGCATGGGAAAACGTTCAATGATCCAACCCATGCCAAACATCGCCCACGCCACATGAAAGCTGATGCCGCTACCAATGCCTAACGCAGTCCAGATGCCAGCACTGCGACCGTAGGCAAGCGTCTGCCGCGTGATCATCGCGAGATCCGGGCCAGGGCTCATCACACAAAGAAGATGTGCCGTGGCGACAGTCAGGAATAATGCAAACGGTGTGACCAACATTGATCGCTTTTACTTGGCCGCGTAAACGTTTTCGAGATAGGCAATGATCTTGGCCGACTCATACATCTCGACGTCGGTGTTGGGATCAATCAAGTACGGCACCTGCACCTGCCCAGTGTGCTCTTCAAGAAATTTACGGTTACGGCTAGTGCCTTTAGGGGCTTTGAAAATCTTGTCACGCATTTCTGGCGGGCCGATATCGCTCATGCGTGCTTTGCCTGTGCTATGCAGCAGGTAAGGCAGTTCCAGTTCGCACAGCACTTCGCGCACTAATCGCGAGAAAGGGCTGGCCTCAAAGCTGTACAGTTCCAGCGGTTTCTCTGGAGAATTTGAAGTGCGCGCCTTGAATCCACGCAGACCAAGCATTGCTCGACTCAGCGTTGCTGCCAAACCCATGCCGACTGCAAGTTTGCGACGCAGACCGGTGGGATTGCGCGCCTTGCCCTCATAGGTTTCGTTTAGATAGCGAATGATGTCGTAAGACTCATACAGCGACGTACCGGTATTCGGATCCACCATGAACGGATACTGCTGTTTGCCGCCCAGTTTTTTTACCGTTGGACGAAAGCGCTTGCCGCCCTGAGGGCAGGGATAAATCATGACATCGAGATCCAGCTCGGTCAGGCGTTCACGCACCAAGCGGCAATAGGGGCTCGCTTCAAATTCATAAAGCTGCAGCGGCTGTTCAGGCTGTTTGCGTGCCGGTTTTTGAACCATGCTGCCGCGCCATCCGCGTAGTTGGCTGGCGAGAACTGAAGTGGTGACATCAAGTGTGCGGGACATGGAAAACCTATCCTTGGAATATTGAGGACATTATGCGGCAATTGCCTAGGCTAAAGACGCTTGTGAAATGCTGCGTATGACTGCGGGTAGTTGCGAAGGCTCATCGCAAATGGCATGAACCCCTGCGCTCGTCAATTCCTCGTGCGAGCCAAAACCCCATAGGACGCCAACCGAGGTGAGGCCGTTGCTGAGCGCACCCGCGGCATCATGCAAGCGATCGCCAATCATGATGGTTGATTCTGCTGCTAGTGATTCATTACGCATCAGGTGCGCGATCAGCAGGGATTTATTGGCGTGAGTTCCATCCAGTTCACTGCCATACAGTGCTTCAAAATATTGACTGAGTCCGAAGTGATTCAAAATGCGATTGGCAAAGACATGCGGCTTTGATGTCGCCACAAACATCCGCGCGCCCGAGTTGCGTAATGCGATCAGGCTTTCTTCAATACCGGGATAGACCGAGTTTTCGAACAGGCCGATGCTGCCGTAGCGTTGTCGGTAGCAAGTGATTGCTGCATTCACGGCTTCGACGTCGCTTGTCCTCAGCAGCAAGGCCATGCCTGATTCGATCGGCGGGCCGATCTGCTGCCGGATGATTTCGTCTGCCGGTATCGGGTACTGCAAGGTCTGTAAGGCGTGACGAATGGAAGCGATGAAGCCTGGGCTAGGATCGGTGAGTGTTCCGTCCAGATCAAAAAGAATATTCATGCGGTGATATGAGCGGATTGTTAAGAGGAGCAACTCACTTCGATATGCCGTGCTTCCGGTGGCGGCTCGGCGGCATACGCTTCAAATTGGGGATGCTCATCGTAGGGACGACGTAACAGCGTCATTAGCGTTTCAATTTCTGAAGCATCGCCAGTCTGTGCGACTTCAATCGCACGTTGTGCAAGATGATTTCGCAGAACATATTTCGGATTAACCGCGTTCATGCGAATGGCGCGCTCAGTGTCGTTGGAGTGCTCGCTGCGCAGGCGTGCGCGGTAGTCGACGACCCAAGCATCAAACGCAGCGATATCAGAAATTTCATCGCGCACACCGTCTGCGGGTTCGTCAGTGTCCGTACGCAAAAGCGAGAGGTTTCGGAATGTTCTTGTGAAGTCTGATTTGCCGCGATGCATGATGTTGAGTAAGGCGTTAATCAATTCAGGATCTTTGTCCTGCGCTTCCAGTAATCCGATCTTGGCGCGCCAGCCAGCTGTCACAGCGTTGGCATAGGCTGGACCAAAGCGATCAAGAATGCCCTGTGCAATCGGCACTGCTTTTTCCGCATCTTCATGCAGCAATGGCAGTGTGGCTTGCAGTAAGCGCGAGACATTCCAATGGCCAATGCTGGGCTGTTTGTCGTAGGCGTAGCGACCACCTTCATCGGTGTGATTGCAAATATGACCAGCGTCGAAGGCGTCGAGAAAACCAAAAGGGCCGTAATCCAGCGTCAGGCCCAGGATGCTCATATTGTCGGTGTTCATCACGCCGTGGCAAAAGCCGACGCACTGCCATTGCGCCATCAATCGTGCGGTGCGCTCAATGATTTCGGTGAGCCATCCCACGTAGTCGCCAACGTGCCGCGGAAAATGCTCAGCAATCACGTGGTCAGCCAGTGGCTTCAGTTTTTCGTACTGCTCACGGTAGTAAAACACTTCAAAGTTGCCGAAGCGCACGTGACTCGGCGCCATGCGACAGACCACCGCAGTGCTCTCCATTGATTCACGACGAACGAGTTGCGGACTGGTGACGATGCTCAAGGCGCGTGTAGTTGGAATGCCGAGGCCATGCATCGCCTCGCTGCAAAGATATTCACGAACAGTAGAACGCAAAACCGCGCGACCATCAGCAAAGCGTGAATAGGGCGTGGGGCCTGCGCCTTTGAGTTGCAGATCCCAACTCTCGTTTTTGGCATTGCGCACTTGCGCCAGCAAGATGGCGCGACCATCGCCCAGCTGTGGCACCCAACTGCCGAACTGATGTCCGGCATAGAGCATCGCCAGTGGATCGGCACCGGGTAGCGGGCGGCTGCCGCTAAAGATTTCTGCAAACTCAGGACGCTGTGCCTGCGCGGGATCAAGATCAATCAATGCGGCTGCATCGGTATTGAAGTGCAGCAGCTTGGGCGACGGCAATGGCGTAGGCTGCACACGTGAGAAATAATCCTCCGGCAGGCTTGCAAAGCGGTTGTTGATCCGCAGATTATCGAGTGTCAGTTTCATGTGGTAATTGTGACTGACTACGAGGCCGCGTGGGCTAATATGCGGCTTGTAATATTTAAGACAGGAGTCTGCAGTGTCCTTACACGTCAACGGTTTTTGGGGAATTCTTCACCTAGCGCTGGTGATCTGGGCCGTGGTGAGCATTGTGCAGAGCGGCGCGTCGACCGGTGGTAAGGTCGGCTGGATTCTGCTGATTGCCCTGCTGCCTGTATTGGGCTTTGTCATCTGGCTGTTCTTGGGGCCCAAGTCCAAATAACGCGAAAGGCGGGATACTCCCGCCCTCCGTGTTTGGTCAAAGCGCTGGCTCAAATCCCAAGCCGCAAACGCAGTTCCTTAGGCGATAGGTATACAGGCTGAGCCTGACCTTCAATCGCCTTCACCATCTCCACGATTCTGGTGCTGATCGGCGCCTGCATACCGCGTTGCTTGGCGAGCAGGATGATCTCGCCATTGAGCTGATCCACTTCGGTGCGGCGTTGCTGCTCAATGTCGGACACCATCGACGGATACGCGCCGTCTTTCAATCCATTTTTAATCTGGGCCACCCACCATGGCAGCGGGCCGCCGTGGAGAATGAATTTTCGATACGCCGGGTATGGCAAGGGCACCAGCAGTTGATACGGAATGTTTGAGAGTTCGAGCAGCGCCACAGCCTCGTCGAGCACGGCAACATAGATCGCGCGCATATCCGGCTGTGACAGCAGATCGCGGAAGGTGGTGTGTGTGATTGCGCAGACGGCATTGGCCAGATTGATTAGCAGTTTTCCCCACACTGCAGATTCACCTTGCGCACGCAGCACTTGCAGGCCGCTGCCCTCAAAACAATTGAGCAAGCGCGTGTCGTCTGAGCCAATCAGCACCTGTGCCTTGGTGGTGATCTTTGCGTGAAGCGCTGCGGGTAACTGACCGTTGAACATCACTGACATCGGCACAAGCTTGGCGTGTGGTAATCGCTCTTTGATCAAACGCAGCGGTGCAATGCCATTGAGTGTCGAGACCAGTGTGCAGTTGGGTGGAATCGGTGGTAGCTGCGAGAGCAGGGCATCAAGATCTGGAAATTTTACGCAGAGAAAAATGTAATCCACGCCCGTCAGATCCAGTGATGTGGTGAGCTCTGGTTTTTCTGCGACCAGCGGCGCGCGTTTCGTCATGTAATCCATCTGCAGCTGAGGCAAGGCCTGCATTGTTGCCAGATACTTTTCGCGTACGTAGAGTCGCAGCGGTTCTTTTTTCGCGGCCATTAAATGCGTTGCGAGAATGGTGCCGACAGCGCCGGGGCCAATTAGCAGAATCATTAACGAAAGCCTCCAAATACTTCAGCCAGCGTTGCTTTAAATGCGGTCTCTTTTGCCGTGGGCACCAGCACATCCAGCCACACAACATCGCCCGCTACCACTGGCGTCCACACATCACCGCCGATAGCGTTACTGTACGGGCCTTCGTTTTGCAGGCCATCAGGTGCACACAGCCAAATTTCTGTGCCACGTGGCAGCGTTGCTTTAGAAATATGTACAGAGATCGACTGTGCCCCTTGTGACTGAATACTCAGCGCAAAAGAACTCCAGCCATTTTCCAAATGCGAGACGCGTGCAAGATCTGTCAGCGGTTTGCTGACGTTGATCTTGTTGGCAAAGTAGAGCGGGTTATTTTTGTTGTCGTTGATATCTGTGGGGACTTTGGTATTCGCAAGTGTGAGCGTGCCCGCGCGCTGTGCAAAATTTCCCGCGCAGGGCGTCGGCGCAGTATTCGCCGCAGCGGGTGCGCTTGATTCAACTGCAGCAGATAGCGATGACTGACACCCAGCAAGCAGCGTGAGTAACGTGACAACAGGCAGTAGTTTGCGAGGAGTCATCGTCGCGCCTATTTCTTCGGGCTGATCCACATATTGATGACCGCGCGGAACACCAACTGCTTCTGAGTATCGTAAACATTGACGGTCACAGGTAGTTCAGTAGCGGCACCGAACTTTGGCATTGGATCAAGCTCGGCGATGGCGCGCAGACCGGTTTCACCTTTCTTCAGGTATTCCACGGTCATGCCTTTGGGAATCCAGCGATGCGTTGAAGGCACACTGACCTCGGTCATCATGCCGCCCGCCAGCTCCGCCATATTGCACATGGCAATCGCATGAAAGGTGCCGATGTGATTGGTGACTGCGCGGCGCTTTGGTGCTGTGACCTCGCAATAACCCGGGCGCAGTTCTTCAAATGTCGCGCGAATACTGGAGAAATAGGGCGCGCGACGGCTGATCAGTAGCGAGAAAAACCACTTGCCGCCGGGTTTCTTCGACAGTTTCTTCCACAGCGACAGGGCTAAATTGGGCTTGCTCATGGGGATGCTCAAAGGAAATGACTGGGTAAATCCTACCACCGTGCCCCTGTCACCTTATTGGGTATCCTTCGTCTCTAAATAAAAAGCTTAATTAATAAGGGATGCAGGCAATGAACACACTAAAGCGGACTTTACTGCTGACCGCACTGCTTGCGTCACTGGGCGCGTGCAGCCGCTCTGAGGGCGTCAATGGTGGTGGCGCAGGCTCTTGTGGCGGTACGCCTGCCAGCGAGCTGGCACTCAAGGCTGAGACCGCGTTGCCGCCGGGTCAGTCCGGATTGTTCAACGCCGTGGGGCAGGCTCTAGGGCTGGTCACGGGCAACCCCGGCGATTACGGCGCGCATGTGGACGACCAACGCGCGATGTACTGGAACTTCCAATCCAAGCCCGGCGTATTAGGTACCAAGCCTGGCACAGCAGAAGTGCCGAAAGCAGGCGTCGAGATTTATCGCGATAGCTATGGCGTGCCGATTATCTACGCACCCAACGTGCGCGATCTCTGGTTCGGTGTCGGTTACGCGATTGCGCATGATCGTTTGTTCTTGATGGACGCCGTGCGCCGCATGGGCCGTGGCACATTCGCCGAACTCACAGGCTGCGGCGGTGTTGCGGGTGACATCGCCACGCGTACAACGACGTACACCGAGGAAGAATATCTGGCGATATTCAACGGCCTGTCTCAAGACGCCAAAGATGCCGTGCAGGGTTATGTGGACGGCGCTAACGCGCTGCGAACCAAAGCGCTGACGGATCCTACGATTCTGCCAGCCGAATATGCGCTGCTGACTTCAATCCCAGAGCCTTTCAGTGTGACCGACGTACTCGCTGCCGGTGTGTACATCACACGCTTTGTAGCCAGCGAAGGCGGTAATGAGTTCCTCAACATCAAGATGCTGCAACAACTGCAAGCGGAGTACGGCAGTGCCAGCGCAGCCAAGCAGGCATTTCAGGACATGGTGTGGCTGGAAGATCCGAAGGCTGTCGCGACGATCCCTGCATCAACCGCAAAATTCTCCAACCAGAATGCAGCGAGCAGCGGCACGCGCGAAACTGTTTTTAATAACATGGCCGACTGGGCGATGGCTTTGCCAGACACGGTTTGGAAAGGTGATGGCACAGGCCACGCTGCAATGCCTTCACCTTGCGCTGAGTTGGGCACTATTACGGGTGCGGTGAGTCTGGATCGCGGTGCGAGCGAGGTCATCTCCAAGCCCGCCATGCAGGTGAAAAAGGCCACAGCACAAGCGGCAAAAGCACTGCGCAAAGCGGCAGCAGCGCAGAAAGTTGTGAAAGATGTGGTGAAGGCATTGATTGATCTGCGTGCACATTTGCACGGTGGTTCCATGGCTTATGCCATTGGGTCCTCGCGCACACGCGACGGTGGCACGCTGATGGTTAGCGGCCCGCAGCTCGGTTACAGCTATCCGCTCTTGCTGGTGGAATATGAAATCCACAGCGGCGACTACCATGCACGTGGCAGCTCCGTGCCGGGCCTGCCGGTGGTCGGCATTGGATACAACAACGACATCGCCTGGGGTTTGACCACGGGCTATAGCAAGACCATCGACTCATTCATAGAAACCATCTGCTCAACTGCCCAGCAAAGTGCGGGTACTTGTGAGGCTGATCAGTATTTTCACAAAGGTGTCTGGAAGGATATGAGTTGCCGCAGCGAGACGGTTAACTTTCGCGTCTCAGCTTCGGGCATTCCAGCAGCTCCACCTCTTTTCAACACCACGAAAAAAATATGCCGCACCGTACACGGCCCCGTTGTGGCGCGTGATGATGTGCGTGGTCTGGCGCGTTCACTGCAATTTGCGATGTGGCAGCGAGAGATCGACACCATTGAAGGCATTCGCGAGTGGAACAAGGCGAAGAGCTTTAAAGACTTCGTTGAGGGCACACGCAAGCTGACATGGAATGAGAACGTCACCGTTGCAACGCGTGACGGACACATCGCCTATTACCATCCGGGCCTGTTCCCGCGCCGTAGTGGCGATACGGATATGCGTCTGCCAAGTCCGGGAACGGGCGAGTATGACTTTGGCAGCAATCTGTCATTCAAAGAACTGCCGCATGTTGTCGATCCACCAGAAGGCTATGTCGCCAACTGGAACACCAAGCCTGCGTTTGGCTGGCTTGATGGGGAAGGCCTGGGCAACACCTCACGCCCCGGTGGTGCAGGTCAACGCGTGACATCGATTCTCGACAAACTTGCTACGCGCAGCGACTGGAGTTTTGATGACCTGAAAGAAATTGATCGTCATCACGGCATTCACGATCATCGTGCGCGTGAATATCTGCCGCTGTTGAAAGCTTTTCGCAGCGCGAATGCTGCAACGCTGAGCGATGTTCAGAAAGCTGCGCTGGATACCATGCTGGCTTGGAACGGTGATGCGTTTGGTCCTGATTACGACATCACGAATGAATCAGTCAAAGATGGTCCCGGCGCAACGATATTCGGCGTTTTTGTTGATTCCGCCCGTGAAGAACTATTCGCCACGCTCAAAGATAATGTCATCGATAGCGGCGTGCCTGATCCTGATCCGAACAATCCCAATGCAGAGGCAGGGCTCACAGTGTTTGGTCGTGTGTCAGGCGTCGGCAGTCACGTGTTCGATCAGAGCGTGATGGACAACCTGATCCTGCGCATTCTCAAGCCATCAACATCTGGCCTTGCCGTGCGTCGCGATTACACCGGCGGTCGTTCGCGTGATGTCATCTTGCGCGCAGCACTGGATCGCACGCTGCAGACTTTGTCCAAGCAGTACAACGGCAATGTCGCGATGACCGCAGCTGATCTGCCCAAGAGCACACGCATACATCCGCGTTCAAAGCTGTGCTCGCTCTCAGGTGTGATTGGGCCGGGCTCCGATACGATTCCCGGTACTAGCTGCGTCACCATGCCTTATGAAGATCGTGGCTCATGGGTTCACCATGCAGGTTATGAAAAACCCTAAGTTCAGTTGAATAAAAAAGCCCCGCGATGCGGGGCTTTTTATTTGGAATGAATCCCTTTAATCCATATTTAGCGGAAGCGCTATTGGGGACTTATAAGCAGCCCTCTACATATTCGACAGAGGGTTCAATGCCGCCACGAATTTTTGTAATTTTCCCTTTAGCTTCTTCCATAACGACGGCAAATTTTCCATCGCTGCTTTTTAGAATCAGGTAATGCCCATTCGGATCGTACTTATGTGGCTGAATGTGGATATCCGGATGTTTGGTCTTTGCCGACTCCAAGGAATCTGCGATGCCAACTCCAAGTGCTTGTCCTGCTTGAATCTCCCCGCGAGTCACAATTCCATTTTCAACCATGAAGCGTACGTTGGGATATGCGGAAAATGAAACGTAATGACAAGCTGGATCATTGTTCGCAGCCACCACGATTTTTTCATCAAGTATTTTTTCAGCAGCCGCCAGCGGCTGGCCGAATTGAACACGGCCATAGGACTGGGCTGTTAGCCCTGCCTCTCCCGCTTGAGTACAGGAGACGCAGACGATGCATAAGAGCAGGTATCTGTTCATAAGACGCAATGCCAAAGTTGAAATGCCATAGCTTTATCACCTTTTGAACATGAAGCGTTATGAAGCGGCTGTTGTATTCATCAAAGCAACGCCGCAAACGTAACGAGCAATAACGAAATCAGCGCAATAAGACTCACAGTAAATGCAATGGACCGTGCGAGCCTGAGGTCAGCGTAATAACAAAGCATGTGCCCGAGTCGTCCCGCCACATAAAGCCAGGCGCAAGCGTTGGTCCACGTGGGGGAAGAGGAAGTGAAGACGGCTGCGATGCAAAGGAGAATGAAGACTGCAACGCTTTCATTCGTGTTGCCATGAGCTCGGCTGGCCCGGAACAGAAAGCTCGCATGATCTGCCAGAACCGGAGTGCCCGGTGCGTGCTTGGCTTTAATGCTGGCTAGGTCAAGTATCAGGATTTGGACAACGAGCAGAGTTGCTGTTGCCAACATGGCGAAAACAGTTGGAGCATAGGGTACTAACCAAGTTTGCATTTACTGCCTCCAGTCTCGTTTGTTTTCATTTACGCATTCTTACGATGCATGATTTTTGCAAACACGCCTGCAGTAAAAAACATAAACACGCCATACACAGCCGCAGGAATAATGAGTTCAGGAGCGACCATTGCACCGACGGCCATTGCGAGTGTGGTGTTGTGTACGCCGAGTTCAATGGCGATGGCGGTGGATTGTTTGCTGTCTAGTTTTGCGACGCGTGCGATTTGGTAGCTGATGGTCATCGCTAGAATATTTAGCGTGAGTACGGCGGGGCCAATAACACCGATGTGTTGGCCGATTTCTTTATATTCGCTGCTGAGCACAACAAACACGACGCCGATAAAAAATACGGTGGCCACTTTTTTTGCTGTTGGCTCAATGCGTAGTGCAAACCCGGGTGCAAATGCGCGGATCGCCATGCCGATGGATAGCGGCAGTAGCGTGATCAATAGCACCTTCACTACGATTGGGCCCATATCCAGCTTCAATACTTCATCGCCTGCTGCAAAGTGAGCGCTGGCGAGTGCGAGGAAAATAGGCGTGGTGATGACTGCAGCGAGGCTGGAGAGGGCCGTCATCGTTACAGAGAGTGCGGTGTCGCCACGTGCAAGATGCGTGAGCATATTGGCGGTGGTGCCGCCGGGTGATGCGCCTAGCAGCACCATGCCGATTGCGAGCGCTGCGGTGAGCCCAAACAATTTGGCGATTAGAAAGCCGAGGAGAGGCGACAGCAAGATCAGATTGATCAAGCCGATCGTTGCGCCTTTGGGATACAACGCAACTCGTTTGAAATCACCCAGCGTTAGTGCAAGTCCGAGACCAGACATGATGATGAACAGTGACAACGGCAGCAGCGTTGTGATGATCAGGCTTGTAGCCATGGTGCTCCCCTAATAGTAGTAGCCGCATCTTGGCGGCTATACGTCTAGAGGTAAAGCGGAGTGATGGTTAATGTGTATGAGGTGAGATTAGGCGCAATGCCACTCAAAACGGCCAATGCCCGGGCTATGCAGCACCACATGATCGCCGGGCACCAACGGGCCTACGCCTGCGGGTGTGCCGGTGTAGATGATGTCGCCCGGTTCTAGTGCCCAGGTTTGGCTGAGAATGTTGATCTGGCGTGCGACGGTGTAGAGCATGTTTTTGGTGTGACCATGCTGACGCAGCGTGCCGTTGATATGGCAGGTGAACTCGAAGTTCTGCAGGTCTTGCTCAAGATAGGGTTTGAAATCGCCAAGCGGTGCGGCGCCGTCAAAGCTTTTGGCGATTTCCCACGGCGCGCCTTTTTGTTTGAGCTGCGTTTGTAGATCACGCAATGTCAGATCAAGCCCAAGCGTGATTCCTGCAACGGAGCCCAATGCATCTTCCACTGGAATATCTTCACCGCCGCCGGTGAGTGTGACGACCATTTCTGTTTCGAAATGAATGCTGCCTTTGTTGCGGGGTAGGTGAATCTTTTGGCCTTCGTCGACGATGCTTGAGGCGGGCTTCATGAAGATAACGCAGTCTCCATCAGCTTGATGACCGAGATGCACCATTTCAGCAACGTGATCGGCGTAGTTTTTGCCGATGCAGAAAATTCGATTGACGTTCATGGCAGAACACGAGTCTCTGGCGTCAGCACGGTGCGTGGTTTTTCTTCATTTACTGATTTGACGGCATCAATATCTGAGCGCTTGGCAGGCTTGTTGACGCAGCGTTTGTCGACACTGCGAGCCTTGGCTTCTAGCGCTTCAAGTTGCGTGTTGAGCGCGTTGGCATCGAGGTTGTATTGATCAAGCAAGACTTGATGCGCACGCACATCAGCGTTGTAGCGATCAACGCGATCTTTGTAAGCAGCGCTAAGCTTTTTAACGACGGTGGCTTGTTCAAAGTACGCAGCCATATCGTTGGTGCGACGCTTGAGCTCGTCTTGATTTTCTTGCAGTTGAGCAAGATCAGGCTTGAGCGAGTTTTGCGCATCTTTCATGCGTGACTCATTTGCAATCAATGCATCGCCGCGCGCATCTATCTGTACTTTCTGCGCAGCCAAGGTTTGATTGCGAGCGACGACTTCGTTGCGATCTGCAACGCACTGTTCGACGTCTTCGCGGGTCAGCATGGGCTTGCCAGCGCTGTTATCGGCAGCGTGGGCGAATGCGGGCAGGGCTAGGGCAATCGAGAAAAGGGTGCGTGAAAGAATGGACATGATTCAGGCGCTCTAAGTTATGTAAGACAACACTAAACGAAAAAGCGCTTGTCGGCACGAGTCCGACAAGCGCTTTGATTGACCGCGTAAAGCTTAGATCGTTTCTTCGATGCCGAAGTTTGCGAAGCCCTTCTTGCTGAAGTTTTCGCGGAAAGCATCGCGCAGCTTGGTGGCCGTGCTGTCGTATTCAGCCTTGTCAGCCCAGGTGTTGCGTGGGTTGAGGATGGCGCTGTCGACGTTCGGGCAGGACTTTGGAATGGTGAGGTTGAGAATAGGCAGCTTCTCGGTCTCAACTGAATCCAGTTCGCCATTGAGTGCGGCATTGAGCAGGGCGCGGGTCACCTTGAGTGACATGCGCTTGCCGACGCCGTACTTGCCGCCAGACCAGCCGGTGTTGAGCAGGATGCAGCGCGCCTTGTTCTGCTGCATCTTCTTGGAGAGCAGTTCGGCGTAAACGTTAGGACGGTGCGCCATGAACGGGCCGCCGAAGCAAGCCGAGAACGTTGGCTGCGGTTCGGTCACGCCAACTTCGGTACCGGCAACGCGGGCGGTGAAGCCTGAAACGAAGTGATACATCACGTCCTTAGGCTCAAGGATCGAGATCGGCGGCAGCACGCCGTAAGCGTCAGCCGTGAGTAGCACGATGGTCTGCGGATGCGGACCACGGCCCTTAGGCATGACGTTAGGTACGACTTCCAGCGGGTAAGACAGACGCGTGTTTTCAGCGATCGAGTCGTCGTTCAGATCCAGCTCGTCCGGATGGCACTCTTCCATCTTCTTGCC
>JAZKEM010000184.1:19199-19771 GCA_040387055.1 Pseudomonadota bacterium
TGGCGGAACGTTTTCGATGATGCAACCGGCTTTGCTAATGGCTTCCGCGATAACAGGCTCAGCAGCCTTGTCGAGGTTGATCAGCTTGGCGTAGCAGCCGCCTTCGAGGTTGCAGAGGCCGTTATCCGACCAGATGATTTCGTCGTCGCCAATCAGCTTGCGTGAAGCGTCAGCCGAGAGGGTGGTCTTGCCGGTGCCGGAGAGACCGAACAGGATTGCGCCGTCGTTCTTCTCGCCAACGTTGGCCGAGCAGTGCATCGACAGGCGGCCTTCTTTCGGCAGCAGGTAGTTGCCGACGGTGAAGATGGTTTTCTTGTTAACGCCGCAGTAGTCGGCGCGGCCAGCAACGAGGCAGATCTTGTTGCGAGCGTCGATGATCACAGCGACTTCAGAGCGGCTGCCATCGCGCTCAGGCACGCATTCAAAGCTCGGTACGTTGATCATCGTCCAGCGACGTGCATCAACGTCTTTCACGCCTTCCAGATTCTTCGGGAACATGTTGTCGACGAAGGCAGCATGCGTGGCGTATTCGCCAACGAAGCGGTAGGGAACGGCGAAGTCTTCGTCGCTGC
>JAZKEM010000185.1:0-26327 GCA_040387055.1 Pseudomonadota bacterium
GCATCAGCACGGTACGAAACTGCGCGATGAAATCGCCTTGCTCAAATGTTTGGGCACGCGCCAACGCTTTTTAGGCATGGCGCTGATATTAAATCTCCTGCTGCTGGGAATCGCCGCAGGCATCGTTGGTGCGGCAATTGGCTGGGCCGCACAAAGCGTGATCGCTAATTTACTGTCGAGTGTGTTGATGCTCGATTTGCCTGCAGTGTCATTGACGCCGCTGTTCTATGCCTGGGGCTTGGGACTGCTGATGTTGTTTGGATTTGCAGTGCCGCCAATTCTTCAAGCACGGCGCGTCACACCGATTCGCGTATTTCAGCGCGATCTCAGTGATAGCGGTATGACGCGATGGGTTTCATTCGCAGCCATGCTCACAGTAGGCGCGTTGCTTTGGCTCCAAACTGGCGAAGCGAAACTCGCGCTCTATGTGCTCGGCGGTACATGCGCAACACTGGCGACGCTCGCAGCATTGGCTTGGCTGCTGGTGCGTATGCTCAAACCGCTTAAACAAACAGTCGGGGCTTCCTGGCGTTTTGGTTTGGGCAATATTTCAAGACGTCGCGGTGCCACGGTTGCTCAGGCAGTCGCGCTCGGCATGGCTTTGCATGCGCTGTTGCTGATCACTGTCGTGCGACAAGATTTGTTAGTGACTTGGCGTTCGCAGTTACCCGCGGATACGCCGAATCAGTTCCTGATCAATATCCAAACAGAGCAATTGTCAGCGCTGAAAAAATTCTTTGATGAACGTGGATACCCTGATCTTGAGATCATGCCGATGGCGCGCGGACGTCTGGCCGCGATCAATGGCAAATCAGTGACGGCTACTGACTTTGATGATCCTGAAACGCAGCGTTGGATCAATCGCGATTTTAATTTGTCGTCAACAAACATCCTGCGTCCAGACAACAAGCTCACGAGCGGCGAATGGTGGGGCGCTACAGGTCATGGCCAGCGTTGGCTGTCGCTAGACAAGTACGCGTTTGAACGCCTCAAAGTAAAACTCGGTGATCGCATCACACTGGATTTTGCTGGGACACCAGTTGAGTTCACTGTTCGCAGCACGCGCATTGTTCGTTGGGACAGCTTCAAACCCAATTTCTTTTTGCTGACACCGAGTGGGGTGCTGGACGGTGTGCCGCAGCAGTGGCTGACTAGCTTCTATCTGCCGCCCGGCAAGAATCAGGTGCTACGTGAATTGATTACAGCGTTTCCAAATGTGACGCCATTGGATATCGGCGCAGCGATGGCACAAGTGCGCGGCATCATGGATCGCATCATCAACGCAGTGGAGTTCATCTTTTTGTTCGCGCTCGCGGCGGGGTTGACGGTGTTGCTCGCAGCGATCGAGAGCACACGCAGTGAGCGCGTGCGCGAGACGGGACTCTTGCGGGCGCTTGGTGCCAGCTCGCGTGTGATCACGCGTGGCTTGCTTGCCGAATATGCAGTGCTGGGTTTGTTGGCGGGTGCAGTATCTGCACTTGCTGCACAGGTCATTGCCTGGGTGCTCGCAGTCAATGTGTTCAATATTCCTTACGGGCCGCGACCGCTGATTTGGCTTGCCGGTGCGCTGACAGGATGCGCGCTTGTCACTTTGCTTGGCTGGATATCCTTGCGTCGCGTATTACGCACGCCGCCTACGATCGTGCTTCAACAAGCTTGAGAAAGTGACCTAAGAGCTTGTTTATACAAATGCCGGCACCCGCCGGCATTTGTGTATACGCAACTTAACTTTCTTGATGCGCGCCGAGTTTGATTACGTTCACCTTCGGTTCAGGACGACGCCGTAATCTGCGCTCATGCCGGAATGAGTCGGCAGAAGTACAAAACTTTAGGAGACGTTCACATGAAAAGGATTTTATTTGCTGCTGTACTGGCTGTAGCCGCAGTTCCAGCTTTTGCTCAGGTTGGCGTATCTGTGAGCGTTGGTCAGCCTGGTTTTTACGGCCAGATTGATATTGGCAGCGCACCGAGACCTCAGGTGATTTATGCAGAGCCGAGAGTGATTGAGCGGACTGTGATTGGCTCGCCAATTTATCTGCGCGTTCCTCCGGGCCACGCCAAACACTGGCGCAAGCATTGCGGTGCATACAACGCCTGTGGCCGCCCGGTTTATTTCGTCCGCGACAGTTGGTACAGCCAGCAGTACGTGCCGTACTACAACCAGCATCATGGCGGCGGTCACCGCGGCCCTGATCATGACCGCGGACATGATCGTCGCGACCACCACGGCAAGGGTCATGGAAACGGCAAAGGCCACGGCAAGGACCGCGACCATCACTAGTTGATTGCTTGCGTCAATGTTTGCATCAGATCGGCCCGCCTAGTGCGGGCCGATTTTTATGGGCAGGATGCCCCGTATGCCACGAGCGCATGGTGAGGGCATGGAAGCCCGAAGTAGAGCAACGCAGGAGCAGTTGCCGAATGCGCAGGAGCGGCGAGCACGATATAGAACCGCTTTAGCCGTATGGATGCCACAGCAATCAAAGCAGACACGTTTGACCGCTAATCTGCCTGTTCCCCGCGCCTGCCCGCCGCGCCGCTCTTTCCGGAGAACCGCGCGTATGTTTGATCGCAAGAGTCGCAGACGTTTTAGCGGAGACGGTCATGAATCACATTTCGATCCAGAACAAGCAAAGCCAAGCACAACCTGATGTGTTGCACGCGCTGCTGCTTGCGACACCGCTTTGGGCGTCGGGCCTCGCATTTCTCGCCGCAGTTTTTTCGGCAATCAAAATCGAAGACCCTCACGGCTACAAATTTCTCGCGCTCGCCGTTTTGATGGTGGTCGCGGCGACGATGGCGGTCTATCGTGTGATGGGTCGTCTGTCTGAGCATACGCACGAGCACACACTCGCTTCTCGACGCCGCAAGCTGCGCGCTCTGCATCTGCGCGCGGCGCGTTCCGGCAAAGGAGCGGAGTCTGCTGCGAAGGTCTAGGGTTTCGTGTCTTCTCGCGATCTGCTGCGTCCGTAGTGGCAGATCAATTGTGATTTAATATTTTCTAATATCATAAATAGCAATCTATTGGCTCATTTCTGTCTGCGTACGAGTGGATCAAGGGGGCGCAATAAAGTATTCTCCCGCGCGCAATTTATCCCCCAAGATTTCGCTCAGGAGCGCCCTCATGAAGAAGCCCGTTCGCGTCACCATCACTGGTGCCGCAGGCCAGATTTCCTACTCGCTGATTTTCCGTATTGCTTCGGGCTCTATGCTCGGCCCGGATCAGCCGGTCATTCTGCAGTTGCTCGAAATCACCCCGGCTCTGCCTGCGCTCAACGGCGTTGTGATGGAACTCAATGACTGCGCCTTCCCGCTTGTTGCCGGCGTGATCGCCACGGACAAGCTCGAAGAAGCTTTCGACAAGACCGACTACGCACTACTCGTCGGCGCCCGTCCTCGTGGCCCTGGCATGGAGCGCAAGGATCTGCTCACCGCCAACGGTGGCATCTTCGGACCTCAGGGCAAGGCCCTGTCCGATTACGCCAGCCGCGACGTGAAGGTTCTGGTGGTCGGCAACCCTGCCAACACCAACGCACTGATCGCTGCATCGGCCGCCAAATCGCTCGACCCTAAGCAGTTCACCGCCATGGTTCGCCTCGACCACAACCGTGCACTCAGCCAGCTCGCCAGCAAGACCGGCACGCACAGCAACGACATCGAAAAGATGGTCATCTGGGGCAACCACAGCTCGACGCAGTACCCAGACATCACCAACACCTTGGTGAACGGCAAGGCCGCCAAGAGCCTGGTCGACCAGAACTGGATCGAAACCGATTTCATCCCTACCGTGCAGCAGCGCGGCGCCGCCATCATCAAGGCACGTGGCGCTTCGTCAGCAGCATCGGCTGCTTCCGCAGCAGTTGACCACATGCGCGATTGGGCGCTGGGCACCAACGGCAAGTGGGTCAGCATGGGCATTCCTTCCGATGGCAGCTACGGCATCAAACCGGGCGTCGTTTATGGTTACCCAGTCACCGTGAAAGACGGCAAGTACGAAATCGTGCAGGGCCTCGAAGTCGACGCGTTCTCGCGTAGCAAGATGGACGCTACCGAACAGGAACTGCGTGAAGAGCGCGCTGCGATTGAAGAACTGCTGAAGTAAGTCTTCGCGTTTTTAGATTTAAAAAAGCCCGACCACGTATTGCGTGGTCGGGCTTTTTTTATTTGGTGCTGAATTTAAGTACTGATCGCATCACGCTGCCTGCGTGTCTCAAGTTGTTGCACGGCAATCGAGCCCAGAAACTGTCGACGAATATGCGCTACCAACTTAGCTGCGATGGCTTCGCGTTCCTGCGGATGATCAATCAAATCGAGTCCATGCGAAAACATGTATCGCGTGATATCCAGCGAGACCTGAAATAGCTGCTCGCGACTCTCAAGCTTGACCAGATTCTGCGAAGTGATTTGCTCAACGCTTTCCTTCGCAATGGTTTCCAGCACGCCTTGCAGAACGGGTCGCATCGGACTGTTCAGGCTATGTAGTTCGCGAGTGCCGACGATGATCACATCAGGATTGGCTTCGACGAAATCGAGGAAGTATTCCACTGCCCCAACCGTCGCATCGGCATGGCGCGCCGCGCTCTGACGAACGGCTTTGAGTCCTACCATTAACTGAGCTGAGATCTCTTCTGCGGCTGCAGCGATCAGATCCTCAGCATTGCGGAAGTGGCGATAGAAGGTGTTGTGATTCAGGCCTGCTTCGCGGGCCATCTCTCGTAGGCCTACGGCCGACAGTGTTGTGCCGTCGCGAGCAGCTAATTGCAGGGCCGCTTTGATCAGGCGCCGCTTGCCGCCAGATGGTCCGCCCACTTCCTGTTGTGTGGCTTGCTGGGTGCTCATGAGGCTAGTTTATCGAGTCTTGACAGTAAGGTATACAGTTGGATACTTTGATTGTATCCAAGTGGATACTGGTGGAGTCAAGCATGCCAATAGAGCATTCAGGCAGAAGTGTGGTTGCGCGTTCTTTGTCATTCGCGTTGTTGATAAGCGCCGCTGTGATGACGGTCGCTGGTTGCGGCCGCTCGCCGAGCGTCGATGCTGATGCGGGTGCCGAAAGCGGCAAGAGCAGTTGGACCACGCTTGGTAATCGCCAACACGCGAGTCGATCCAACCAAGTCGTCACGACGAATAGCGATGCAAAGTGGGTGGATTACAACCCGACTGCAAGCTATGACGGCAGCACTGCCGAAGACAACGTCAGTGTGCCAATGGATGACGGCATCGCCATCACACTTAAATTGGTGCGCCCGACCAAGGCCGGAAAATTTTCAACGGCATCACTGCCTACCATCGTCACCTTCACGCCGTACAACAAAAATGTCGGCGACACGATTCCACTCGGTGGCGGCATCAATCCTTATTTTGTTTCGCATGGCTACAACCATGTCTTGATTGATGTGCGTGGCACCGGTCGTTCCGGCGGCGCATGGGATCCTTTCAGTGCGCGTGAATTGCAGGACTATCCGCAAGTCCTCGACTGGATTGTCGCGCAGCCCTGGAGTAATGGCGTCATCGGCATGTGGGGAATTTCTGCTACTGCCACAACTTCTTTATTCGCAGCGAGTCACGGCCATCCGGCGATCAAAGCGGTGTTTCCGATCGTGCCGCATGGAGATATCTATCGTGATGTCGTCTTTGTTGGCGGACAGGCCAGCATCGCGTTTCTGCCTGCGTGGATGGGCGCCGTTACTTTGTTGGCGACAGTCGATCCACAGTTCTATGCGCAGCCCGATCAATATCTCGCAGCAGTCAGCGAGCATCTGTTGGGGCTAAATCAATTTTTAATTCCACGAACCGTTGGCGTTGTGTCTGGCCAAGAAGACAGCGCTTACGACAACGAATACTGGGCTACAAAAGCACCGCTGGAAGTTTCCGATGGATTGAAAGTGCCGACGTTTATCGTCGGCGGGCTTCGCGACATCTTTCAACGCAGTGAACCACTGAACTACGAAGCGTTGAAGAATCACACGACGACCAAACTACTGATTGGTCCATGGCATCACCTGCAAGCCGCGACGGGTGATGGCCTGCCACGTGAAGGCGTGCCGGTGCTCGATCACATTGCGCTGATGTGGTTCGATCGTTATCTCAAGAACATGCATAACGGCGCCGAGAAGCTGCCGAATGTCACGCAATGGGTTTGGGGCCATGAGCATTTCTCAACGAGCAATGACTGGCCCAATTCGCATGCACAAGCCGCGCGTTATTTTTTGCAGAGCGGTGGAAGTCTGGATGACGTAACGCCGCCTGCGAATGCCGCGCCGAGCACAGTCATTCAGCAGCCACTTAATGGTGTTTGTTCAGAAAGTACACTGCAAATATCACTCGGGCTCACCGGGTATGTGCCGCTCGATTGTTTCTATCAGGACAATGTTGCGCAAACGTTGGAAGCAACGTTCGACACCGAAACTCTAGAGCAGGACATGTACATCAATGGTCCGATCCAGGCGGATATCTGGATGTCGACCACTGCGCAGAATGGAGGTGTCGCAGTGCGTGTCTCTGATCTGTATCCGGATGGAACTGCGCACGCATTAACCAGCGGCTTGCTCACTGCATCGTTCCGCGCAGTAGACGAAAGCAAATCGCGATATCTCAATGGCGAAATGATTCAGCCTTGGCATCCGTTCACTGCTGCGTCAGTGCAGGCCGTGGGCAGCGGCAATATCGTGAAAGTGCCGGTGGAAGTTTTTCCGACGAGTGCGTTGATACGCAAAGGTCACAAGCTGCGGATCTCGGTGGGTGCGAGCAACTTTCCATTTGCGGCGATGCCCTTGCCGGATCTGGGGCAGTCGGCGGTTGGGGTGATGAGTATTTATAGTGATGCGGCGCATGCTTCTAGTGTGGTGTTGCCGTTGGTGCCGGTGGCGCGTTTGAATGGTGGGGCGCCTTAGAGCGGGCAAAATAAAAAACCCGACTCATCGCGAGATGAGTCGGGTTTTTTGATGGTTAAAACAACGCACAAACTTGGCGCTGTATTGAACTCCTTCGCTCTTCGGTATTCCTATTTCAGATGGCATCGCGGCTCAGAGGCCTCCGCGCGTTCGCGTTCTTTTTTAGAGGTTAGTGAGCGGGGTGAGAACCCCACTCCTGCGCATCCATGCGCCCGTGGGGTACCGTACATCCTGTACATAAAAAAACCCGATGGATCAGGGGAGGATCCATCGGGTCAAGGAGCTCCGGCTTGGGGGAAACCGGACCCGCCTAGGGAGTTACGCGGCGGGGAGTAGGAAAGGGAGAATCCGTACTCGAAGGATTAGATGTGGGCAGACCGGTTTAGTTCAACGGCCGGTTCCATGGGCTGAAAAAGGGCCCTTGAACGTGCCTTGCAGTTTCTTACTAATCAATAAGTTATGGCCTTTGTAAATCTAGGTTAAGCGGCCAAAACGAACAATTTCAAACTAAATTTAATGATTAATTAGCAAGTTACAGCTTTACACATTATGGGCAGCGTCCCAGTTCGCGCCGAGGCCCGGTTCTGCGATCAAAGGCACCTTCAGCTTCGTGATCTCGCACATGCGGCGGGCCAGTTCAGGGGCCAGACTTTGGAGTTCAGCCTCAGGGCCTTCGAAGATCAATTCGTCGTGAACTTGCATGATCATGCGGGTATCAGGCGCTTTCTGCTCTAAAAACGCCTTTAAATCGATCATTGCCAGCTTGATTAAGTCAGCTGCAGTGCCTTGCAGGGGTGCATTAATCGCGGTTCTTTCAGCGTATTGGCGGAAGTTGGCGTTCTTGGAATTGATGTTGGGCAGGTACAGACGGCGACCGAACAGCGTTTCAACATAACCGCTGCGGCGTGCGAACTCGCGGGTGCTATCCATGAACTCTTTCACGCCGGGATAACGGGCGAAGAAAGTGTCGATATAAGCCTGTGCTTCGCCGCGTGGAATACCGAGCTGACGCGCTAGGCCAAAGGCGGACATGCCGTAAATCAAACCGAAGTTGGTCGCCTTGGCAGCGCGACGTTGTTCGCCGCTGACTTGATCCAATGCGATGCCATGTACTTCCGCAGCGGTTGCTTGGTGAATGTCGCGACCATCAATGAAAGCCTGCACCAGTTTTTCGTCACCAGAGAAATGCGCCATCAAGCGCAATTCAATCTGCGAGTAGTCGATCGATAACAACGCGCAACTGGGTGCAGCGATGAAGGCCTGACGAATGCGACGACCTTCTGAAGTGCGAATCGGAATATTCTGTAGATTCGGATCTTGTGAAGACAAACGACCTGTCGCAGCAACTGCTTGGTGATAGCTCGTATGAATGCGACCCGTGCGTGGATTGATCTGCAGCGGCAAGCTTTCGGTGTACGTTGAGCGCAGCTTCGACATGCCGCGCCATTCCAGAATCAAGCGTGGCAGTGCGTGCTGTGCGGCGAGTTCTTCCAACACGTCTTCGGCGGTAGAAGGATCACCCTTTGGCGTTTTCCCCAATACTGGCAGCTGCAATTTTTCGTAGAGGATGTGTTGAAGCTGCTTGGGCGAACCCAGATTAAATTCCTGCCCAGCTTCTTTGAACACTTCCGTTTGAATCTGCGCCATGCGCGTGGCGAGCTCAGCGCTGATGCGGCCGAGCAACGCAGCGTCAACACGCACGCCAGTCTGTTCCATCTGCGCCAATACAGGCACCAGTGGCATTTCAATTGTTTCGTAGACGCGCTTCAGCGCATCAATTTCACAAACGCGTGGATACAGCGCTTGGTGCAATCGCAAAGTGATGTCCGCATCTTCTGCGGAATAATTAGAGGCAACATCCAAAGCCACCTGATTAAAGGTGATTTGGTTTTTGCCTTTGCCAGCCACATCCGAGAACGCGATCGTGGTGTGGCCCAGATATTTCTGTGCCAAGGTGTCCATGTCGTGACGGCTGCCTGCAGCGTCAATCACATAGCTTTGCAGCATCGTGTCATGACGTACGCCGCGTACGTGCAGGCCATGGCGCGCGAGAACGTTGAGATCGAACTTGATGTGCTGACCGACTTTTGCGCGGCTGTCGTCTTCCATCACTGAACGTAGACGATTGAGCACCTTCTCAAGCGATAACTGTTCAGGTGCGCCCATGTAATTGTGGCCGACAGGCACATACCAACCATGTCCGGCTTCAACCGCAAAGGCCAAGCCAACGAGATTAGCTTGGTTGGATTCAAGGCTGTCGGTTTCAGTATCGAAGCAAAACAGTTCTGCGTTTTCGAGTTTCTGTGCGAGTGATTCAAGCGCAGCGTCATCAAGCACAAGATCAACGCGTGTTTTGATTTGTTCCGATGGCAGAACGATTTCAGATTGCGGCGACGCAATCGTGGTCGTGTAAGCCGTTACTGGCTTATCAAAAGTTTTTTTCGCTTCAGGTTCTGACGCCGCAGCTACGCCGCCGAGTTCTTCCAGCCAACGATGAAAGCCCATGCGCTTATACAGTGCCGCAAGTTTCTCGACATCGGGAGCGCGCGGCACTAGCGCATCAATTGTGAGTGGCATCTCAAGCTCACAGCGGATCGTTGCGAGGTCTTTGGCAACTGGCAATAAGCCTGTTGCCAAATGCGCACGGAATTTTTCGCCGATCTTGCCGCCAATTTTGTCGGCGTTCTCGACTAGTGCATCAAGCGAGCCATAAGTATTAAGCCACTTCGCAGCGGTAACAGGGCCAACGCCGGGTACGCCAGGAATGTTATCGCTGGTATCGCCCATCAAGGCCAACATGTCGATGATGAGTGCAGGCGGTACGCCAAATTTTTCAACGACGCCCGCAGGATCCATGCGGCGATTCTTCATGGTGTCGAGCAGGCTGACATGATCATCCACCAGCTGCGCCATGTCTTTGTCGCTGGTAACAATCAACACGTCCAGACCGGCAGCGCGACCTTGGCGTGTGAGCGTGCCGATTACGTCATCGGCTTCAACGCCAGACATTTGGATGACAGGTAAGCCGAGTGCTTCCGCCATCTCGATGATTGGCGCGAACTGCACGGAAAGATCTTCCGGTGTTTCGTCGCGATTGGCTTTGTACTCGGCGTAAATCGCTTCGCGAAATGTTTTGCCCGGCGCATCGAACACAACGCAGATGCGCTCAGGCAAGTAGTCCTTGCTGAGGCGACGCAACATATTGCCCATGCCGAATACAGCGCCGGTGGGCTGGCCCGCTGGGTTCGTCAGGGGTGGCAGCGCGTGATACGCACGGAACAACCAAGAAGAACCGTCAATAAGAACCAGCGGGCCGTTGATCGTACTCACGGCAGCAGTGCTTCTCCGCGCAC
This sequence comes from Pseudomonadota bacterium, assembly GCA_040387055.1. Taxonomy (GTDB): domain Bacteria; phylum Pseudomonadota; class Gammaproteobacteria; order Nevskiales; family Nevskiaceae; genus Stenotrophobium. The sequence continues at coordinate 10,247 of JAZKEM010000185.1, forward strand.
CAGATCGTCCAGCGTTTCGCGGGCGCGGATGATGGTGTGGCGTTCGCCGTCGACCATTACTTCAACAGCGCGCGGACGCGTGTTGTAGTTGCTGGCCATCGTGAAGCCGTAAGCACCTGCGGTGCGAACAGCGAGTAGATCGCCTTCTTCCAATGGGAGTTCACGATCTTTGCCGAGCCAATCCCCGCTTTCGCAAACGGGGCCGACGATGTCGTAGTTTTTGACTTCAGCGTTGGATTTTTCATTGACACGAACGATCTTCATCCATGCTTGATAAAGCGTTGGACGAATTAGATCGTTCATCGCCGCATCAATCACGGCAAAGTTTTTTTCGTTGTTGCACTTGATCGTTTCAACGCGGGTGATCAGCAAGCCTGCGTTGCCGACAATGGCACGGCCCGGTTCGGTCATCACTTTGAGATCGCGACCTGACAGCTTCGGCAATAGTGCGCGTGCCCAAGTGCTGGGTTCTAGTGCTTGTTCGTCGTTGTAGCGAACGCCCAAGCCACCGCCAACGTCGATGTGCTGCAGATTGATGCCGATTGCTTTGAGACGATCAATCAGTGCGAGCACGCGATCCATTGCATCAAGCAAAGGCTGCACATCAAGCAGCTGCGAGCCGATGTGACTGGCCACGCCGATGATCTGGATGCCCGGCATTTTTGCGGCTTCAGCGTATAGACGCTCTGCAATCGCAATATCAACGCCGAACTTATTGTTCTTAAGCCCGGTGGAAATGTACGGATGCGTTTTTGCATCAACGTCAGGATTCACGCGCAGTGCAATACGCGCACGCTGACCACGCTTGTGCGCAACGCTATTGAGGCGATGCAGTTCGGATTCTGACTCAACGTTGAAGCAGTAAATGTTGGCGTTCAGTGCATCGCGCATTTCTTCTGCGGTTTTACCCACGCCAGAGAACACGATTTTGGAAGGATCGCCGCCAGCCTTAAGTACGCGAAACAGTTCGCCGCCGGAGACGATATCGAAGCCGCTGCCCAAGCGCGCAAGTACATTCAGCACGGCGATATTGGAGTTGGCTTTGACTGCGTAGCAGACCTGATGCGGTACTGGCGAAAGCGCCTCATCAAAAGCGCGATAGCGATTTTCTAGCGCGGTGCGCGAGTAGACATAGCAAGGCGTGCCGTAGCGCGTCGCGAGTTCAGAAGCGCGGACATCTTCGGCGAACAGTTCGCCGTCACGATAATCAAAATATTCCACTACGGCTTTTCCTTCTTGGGTGCGGCGGGCGCAGTCTGCGCAGGTGTTGTCGGTGTTGCGTCCGGGGTCTCATTCGAGATGGGATCAACGACCGTGGCTTTGGCTTCAGCTGCCTTGGGGGTTGGAACGTCTTTATCTGGCAACGTCAGCTTGCCGGCCTGACCGCAGGCAGCGAGCGACAACAAAACCAGTGTGAGACAGGCAATACGAGTGTTCATAAGCTCAACTCCGCGGGGCGGGAATTTTACCGTGCATTTGCGACGGGCGTCGCTAGAACCGACAATCGCCGCCTTAAATCCTGATTCCCTGCCTAAATAAGCTCATGAGCATCCACGAAACCAAAGCCTCCGTCACCATTAATCCGCCTTCAAAAGCCACAGCTACCGTGATCTGGTTGCACGGATTGGGTGCAGACGGGCACGACTTTGTGTCTATCGTGCCGGAGCTGGGTTTGCCTAAGGATCACAGCATTCGGTTTATCTTTCCGCATGCCCCGGTGCGCCCGGTAACAATCAACAACGGCATGCCGATGCGCGCTTGGTATGACATTTTCAGCTTGGGCCGTATGGACAAGCAGGACGAAGCAGGCATCCGTGCTTCGGAAGCCCTTGTGCACGGCGTTATCCGTCAGGAGCTGAGCCTAGGTATTCCCGTCAATCGTATCGTTATCGCGGGCTTCTCGCAGGGCGGTGCTATCGCCCTCCACACCGCACTGCGTTATCCGCAGCGTTTGGCCGGCCTGTTACCGTTATCGACGTATCTGCCGCTCAACGACAAATTGGCGGCAGAAGCTAGCGAGGCTAACCGCGACTTGCCGATTTTGATGTGTCACGGTGAATACGATGCGGTGTTGCCTTTGGCTTTAGGTGAATCGTCTGCCGAAATTCTGCGTGCCGAGGGTTATACCGTCGATTGGCGCGATTACCCGATGCAGCATCAGGTTTGTGGTGACGAAATTGAAGCGATTGGTTTGTGGCTGCGGAAAATTTTGCCGTAGTTCTTCCAAGCTTAAAACAAAAAAAGCCCCGCCAATTGGCGGGGCTTTTTGCTGCGGATTTAACGTTCGATTGAGTAAAGAATATCGCCGCCAGATTCCACTCCAGTTTCTGTTTGCAGTTTGAAACCGTGGCCGATGTCGTACTGCAATCGGAAGCTATACCCGCGCTGGAATAGACCGACGCCATAGCTGATAAACAATTTTGGCGAGAGATATTTACCGATGGTGAGCATCGCCAGCGAAGTGTCCTGCCCTGGTTTGCTGCCTACCGACACCTCATCGATGCCAATGCGCTGCGTCACTTTTTCTGCGAGCAAACCGCTACCGCTTAAGCCCAGTGACAGCGCAGCCGCAGAGACGGCAGAGCGATCACCGTTGCTGGCGGTTTCGTCCAATGAGCGGCCCAGAACCAACCATGAGAGTTGGCGCTCCTGCGGCATGGTTGGTGTTGAGTAAAGACTGAACTGTGGTGCATCGAGCGTGCCGCGTACGTAAACGCCAACCGTGATTTCATCAGTTGGTTTGCGCTCAGCGCGAATCTCAACCGCAGGCTGCGTGATTGGGCCGCCATCAAAAATCAGTCGACCGGTCGTGATCGTTAAATCTTGTCCGTAGGCTTTGTAGCGACCGCCTTCAAGATCAATTGCTCCTCGGCCGGTGGTAAATCGACCGGGTTCTTCAATGGCGGTGAGCGAGCCGGTGAGCGGCGCCTTCAAGCCAAAGCCGTTAAAACTGACTTTGTCACCTAACTTGAGATTGACGTTGGCGCTGATCAACCACGGACTATCTGCTGTTGGCTTTCCTTGCGTTGTCATGATCACTTGATCGCGGCTTGGCCCCACGCCGCTATCAAACGAGGTTGGCGTGATCTCGGCTTTCGGCACCAGCACATCGCCAGTGACATCGACCTTGCGACCCACCACATCAATCTTTAAATCTGGTGCAACCCAGACGCGTGCATCAGGAATATTGAGCGCTTGGAATTTGTCGCCCTTCACATCGAAGTGCAGCGTTGTCGCTTCTGCTTTGGCGTCTAGCGTGCCAAGCACTTTGAGTGTGCCGCCGCCAGACATTGCGTCTGCATTCAGGATTAACTTGCCGTCGCTGTTGCCAGTGATTTGCAGATTCAGCGGAGACAGTTCAATGCCCGGCGTCGTCAGTCTCAACTTGCCTTTGTCGAGTTGCACACTGCCGGTGAATGCAGGATCGCTGGCAGTGCCGGCTAGTTGTAATTGACCCTGCAAATGACCTGTGGCGTTATCGATCTCTCGCGTCAACAAACGCAGCCAGCCGAGATCAGGGAGATCTAAATTAATTTGGCCAGAAAGTGCGCGAGCGCCAAAATTTTCACCGGGTGCCAGCGTCGCGTTCAACGATACTGCGCCTTGTTCCAGCGGCATATCGACTGTTGAGATCAGCGAGCCGTCCTGCCCAAATAACTTAATGCTGCTGGGCTTGAAACTAAGTACTGTGCGATCACTAACGCCGAGTCGTCCTGCAGTCGTATTGATATCAAGGTGAGCGGTGTTGATGCTACGACTCAATAAATCGCCGGTGCCACTTACCTGCCCTTCGAGCGTCCAGCCCGGCGGCATGAAGGGTTTGAAATAAGCCAACTCGAAATCCTGCACGCGGAAGGCAAAGCCCGTTTGCCCTTGCGCAGCTTTCACAACCTTGAAGCAGGCGCGACTATCGCCGCTGTCCCAGCAAGCTGGCTCCAGCGTTACGCCGTCGAGATTGGCAGAAAGTTCTGCTGGATCTTCCAGCGTCCATGCGCCGAGTTGTGCTGGAGCGAGTTTGCCCTCGCTGATCTGGCCTTGCCAGCTACGGTTTTTCAAATTGAGTGCGCCGTTGACGCCAACATGAAAATTGATCGGCTTGCTGTTTACATCAAGATTTAGCGTGTGCTGATTGATTGTGCCTGTTCCGTGCAAGTGCACGGATGAAGTGATGTCGCCGGTTTTTAACTCAGTGGTTTTGAAATCCAGCATTGATGAGCCACGCGCATCCAGCTCAGCATCAAGTTTGATCAGACGTGCGCTATACGTTTGCCAACCGACTGCATCGGCTTGTCCGTGAGCACTCAGCGTTGGCGCTTCAAGAGTTCCACGTAGTTTTCCATCAAGATTGGCGCGACCACGCAGGCCCGGCCAGAACTGCCCGAGATCCGGACTGCGTAACTGTGCGCTGATATCAAACGGCGGCAAGGCGCGGCCGCTTGCATGCAATGTGCTGCCGCCCGATTGCAGCAGTGCGTCATCGAGCTGCAGCGCGTCTTCACGCCAACTGCCGTGCGCTTCAAGATTGAAGGGATAGTTACGCAGACGCGAATTGCGCAGGTCTGCATCAAACTTCACCAAAGGTTGATCGTTCGGAAAAACGGTTGCGATTTTGAACTGCCCGCCAATTTTGCCCGGCCATTCTTTGGCTAATACAGCCGGATTGAGATCAGTGGCTTTGCCTTCTGCATCAATGCGTATTTGTGGTGACCACTGCACGAGGCCGTGGGCGTTGATTTCGCCTGCCAATAGCTTGGCTTTGAGCGACGCCACTTCCAGCGCTTCGAGACTACCCTTGCCTTGCGCCACGGCATCCATGTCTACGCCTTGAACGCGTAAGACGCTCGTTAGCGCATATTCGTAGTTGTCCCAAGCGCCTGCTGCACGAAGGTGACCTTTTTTACTGGCCACCATCGCGTCGCCAGAAGGAGGCCATTGCAGGCGCGTCCATTCGGTATCCGCTTCAAAGTGGTTGTCGTAGCCGATCAACATATTGAGCTTGAAATCACCGGGACCATGCAGTGCGGTGTCTTCAATGCGCAACGCATCAGGCAAGAACTGTAAGCGACCATTCGCTTTGATCGGGCCGAACATCATGAAGTCGGTGGCGAAATTATCGATATCGACAATGTCTTCAAACCATGCCGCGCTAAGTTCCACCTTATTAAAATCTAGCCACGAAGATTCAGGCGTGGATTGCAGGCGCAACCGTGCGATAGCGGCGGTATCAATGATTAATGGAAACGGCAGCTTCGTAAAAGGTTCGCTAGGTTCTTTCTTGGGCGCATGTTTGATCGCGACTTTGATTTCACCCGCATTAAGCTCGTTAATCTGAAGTCGACCAATCAGGAGACTCGGCATCATCAGCGCCAGATTCGCGTGATCGATATCGACTTTGACGTAGAGATCTTCGTAGACGAAACCACGTAGTTCAACGTGTCCGAGAAGTCGGCCTGAGGCTTCGGTATAGCGGATAGATTGATTGGTGAATGCACTGGCCAGATCAAGGCCTACACGCAGACCTGTCGTGGTTGCGAGCAGCAGAATCAGTGCGCCAATGATTAAGCCGAAAAATATTTTTAATAGAACAGCGCTGATACGACCGAGGCTACGAATCATAGTCCGACTCTCACGCCGATATGCAGACGCACGCCGCTATCATCGCCTTGCAGCGGATGTGCGAGATCGACACGTACTTCGCCGAATGGCGCGCGGTAACGTACGCCCGCGCCGACGCCGCCCAACAGCTTAGGTGTTGGATCATCATCAACGCCGCCCAGATCGTAGAACACCGCCGCGCTCCAGTTTTGCGAGACGCGATAGTCGGGCTCGATGCTAAATACGCTGAGATATTTTCCGCCGACTACGTCGCCGTTTATATCGCGCGGGCCGATTGATTGATAAGCGTAGCCGCGCACGCTCTGGTCGCCGCCGGCGAAGTAACGTTGGCTCGGTGGTAAGTCTTGAAAGTCTGGCGTGAAACTGGCGCCCATTTCTGCGCGGGCAAACAAAGTGAAGCGGCTGCCAAGCGGGTATGCGCCGCGCAGAATGCCGTGGACTTGTATGAACGTCGCAGTAGAAAAAGCCTTCTCTTCGGCGCCATGCACGTCGATAAATCCAAACCAGCCTCGACGTGTATGAATCGGATTGTCGTATTCGCCGCGCGTGAACGAAATGCCCGGCATGAACAAATTGGAGACGGTGGGAGCGTCGTTGAGATTAGTGCGCTCGTGGAGCAAGTCAAAATAAATGCGGCGCTGCCATTTTCCAGGTGAGCGATTAAGACTGGCGCCAAAGGTGTACTTGGTATCGTCGCCATCGGGCAGTACTTCGTAAGCGGCGGCTGCCGTGAAGCTGAGGCTGTCGATGGGCGAGCTGCCTAGAGGGATGCGGTACTCATTGGTCAGCGTGCTTTGAATCTTTGATAAACGCAGCGTACTGCTGAACTTGTGGCCGTCGTCGTTGAGCCTGCGCAGATCGAGTCCCGCCGAAACACGTGGCCCGGTGTCCGTGCCGTAGCCACCACCAAATTGGTAACGTGCTTTGGGGCGCGGCGTTGTGTGAATGACGATTGGAATATGACGAGCAACTTCTTCTTTGCGTAGCGGCTCTATCGAAACGGTTTGGAAGTAACCCAAATCGGTGAGGGCAAACTGCGTCTTTAAAACTTTTTGCGGATCGAATGGTTCGCCTTCGTGGATGGTGACATAGCGTGCCACGAGCGTTGGGTCCAAGCCTTCTTGCTCGATGCGGATCGGACCGATGAAATAGCGCGGCCCGCTGCTGAGTTTGAGTTCAATGTCTGCAGCCTGCGTTTCCGGATCAATACGCAATTCGCTGGTGGTGTAGCGCGCATCCAAAAAGCCACCTGCATAGGCGGCCTGCAGTAACTGAGATTTAGCGCTCTCGTAATGGCTGTGTAGAAGCGCGTCGCCTTCGTGCACCGGCATTTTTTCGAGCTGCTCGCGTATTGCGGGAAAATCCGCAGCCTCGCCATCCACCGCAACATCCACTTTGCGGATGCGTGTTTGTGGCCCAAGCTGCACTTCGTAGTGCGCCTTCCAGTTTTTGGGGCCACCGGTGAGCGTGCTGGTGATGATTGGCGTGTAATAGCCAAACGGCTGCAAGGCGCTGCGGATATCGGATTCTGCCTGCTGGTGCAGGCGCTCAATCATCAATTGATCAAAATCGTTGCGGTCTGCCAGCGTTTTGATTGTGAGGCGTTGCTCGACATTGGCGAGTTCCTCGCCTTCCAGCCCGTTAATTTTGACATCAACGCCTGCCCACGCCGGCATCGCGACGATAAAAACCAGCAGGAAAAGTGATCGCACTATCATTGGGCGCATTCTATCAACGGGAGTGCTGCTGCCCTATGGTTGATTTCACACTTGACGTTGGCGGCAAGTTTTTTCCAGTTGAACGTAGCGCCTGTATCTGTAAAAGCGGCTGCAATTTTGGATGCGATGTGAGTGGTGATTGTTTTACTCGAAACCGAAGCTGCGAAGTACTTTTGCGATTCGCGCATCAGTAAATTATGAATGTTATTAAATATATAATATAATCAATTTGACATATATTAAAGAACGATCGCTCAAAAAAGAATTTCAAGCCGGCGGTGATCTGAATTGCCAAAGTAAAGCTCACAGCGCAGCGAACCGCAGTGCCCCGGTTTGTAGGAAATTTCCGTATCATGGGTGCAGGTCAAATGGATTCGACAATGCCAAGCGCCAGTCACGCGCCTGACACTTTTCTTAGCTGTCCCCTGATGTTGGCTGCCGAGATCACTTGGCGGGTCAGAATGGTTGTCTGTTCCGTACAGGCTCTTTCATGAGTGGAGATGTGACACTACTCGGGCGTTGGGCGCGTTTGCATCGTGCCACGCTGAGGTTACTCGGATTCAAATCGATGACCCGTCGCATCGGGGAAATTGAGCTGACCGCCGAAGAAGCGCAAAAGCTCGGCCAAATTGCTGCTGGGTCAACGCGGCAATACACCTTCCCATTGCGTATTGAACGCCTGTTCCAGGGCTACGTTCGTGAAAGCAGCCGTGCTGCTCGGATCAGTTTGGCGATGTTGACGGCTGCGATTTTTATAAGCCTTCCACTTTGGATCTCGGTTCTTGGCATTCCCAAGCAGAGCGAAGAGTTGATGACGATTGTGTCGCTCGGCTTGATCGGCCCTATGTTTATCATCGTCACGTATGTGCAGGTGCGTTATCTAGCCTCCGATTTTGCAGAATGGCTATTAATTGCAGCCCTGACTTGTGAAGCAGTATTTGTTGAGGTCGTTCGACACCAAGCTGAGCAGCTTGGCTATTCGGTGGAGCCCACCATTTCAGTATTGGTGCCTGTCGCGGTCATTGCGATGGCACGCTTGCGAGTTAGTCAGAATTTCCTGTTCATCGCGCTCTACTTTTTGATGCTGGCCTCACAACCATTCTGGTGGAGCAATGGCGCTCAAATCGATAGCGCGGTGATGTGGACGATCAATGCGATGTTGCTGGCGCTGCTTCTGCTTGGGGCTTCTTTTCTGAAAATCCCCTTGCAATACCAGTATCAAATAAGACTGCGCAGTATATTTAATGCTGCTTTAATCGTTGTCTATTTCTGGGTTTTGATTTACGAAGCGATGCGTTGGCCGGATGAAGTTCGCACGCTTGGGCCGACGAGTTGGCTGCTGGAAGTTTTACTGTTAACGATCATGATGCTGGCCGCAATCTGGTCCAAATTGTCATCGCGACGTCAATGGGCCGCCAATGTGCTGCTGCAGTTAATGGCTTATCGCGACTCCTTAACGGGGCTGCCAAATCGCCGCGCATTTGAAGATCACTATGAGCGTGTGATTCGAGCACTGGCGCGCAGTGAGAAAAAACAATTAGTGCTTGCCGTGCTCGATCTCGATCATTTTAAAAAGCTCAATGATGATTACGGCCATGATTATGGCGACGGCGCCTTAGCTGAAATTGCATTAACACTGGCGCAGTTTGCTCGCCGTTCTCTGGATATGTCAGCGCGATTAGGGGGCGAGGAATTTGCCCTGCTGCTTTATGACTGTGATGCAGAAAATGCACGCGTGCGACTAGCTGAGTTAGTGCAAGCTATTGCAGAAATGAAAATCGAGAATCGCAATACAGATCGCGGCGTGCTGACCTGCAGTATCGGCGCAGCAGTTGTCGGGCCCAATGAATTGTTTGGTACCGCCTACCGTACGGCAGACGAATTGCTGTATCAGGTTAAGAATGCGGGCCGAAATAATTTTGCGCTGGCGAATTGAGTCGTAACGATACGGTCTTTGGTGGTAGCGGCATCGCCAGCAGCCATAGATAACCGTCGGAATCGCGCAACAACGCGGTGCGCTCGCCCCATGTTTGATCAGCGGCGGCATCCACAATTTCTGCACCGGCTTTTTTGGCGCGCGCGATAGCCGCATCCAGATTGTCGACATACAGCACGACCGGTGGCGGCGTGGCAGATTTGCTAGTGATCGGCGATGGGCGCTTGCTGCTTTCGGGTGTTAGGAGAATCACGGCGTCGTGATACTTGAGTTCGCCACGCAAGAGCTTGCCTTTGTCATCACGGGTTTGCGCGCCAGCTTCAAAGCCAAAAGCTTTTTGGTAAAAGGCGTAAGCCGCGTCAGCATCGCGTGCGCTCAGCGTCGGTATTAGCCATGGCGCGCCAGTAGTACGTGTTGCACGCGTCGCATCGATCTTGCTGGCCTCGGTGGCCACCGCGCGAACTTCATAGCCTTTAGCTTTGAGTAGTGCGAGCAAACCATCTGGGCCCGCATTGTGCGCAGCGCCAACAACAATGAGTTGGACTTTGTCGCTGGCTAAAATCTTTTCGAGCTTGGGCATCCATGCGCGATTGCGATCTGCCAATAAGCGCGCATATGCCTGTGGCTGATGCGTCTTCATTTCTCGCGCGAGCTTTTCAAGCTCGGTCAGATCGCCATTGCGCCAGGTGCGCAGCAGGCCTTCTGGATTTTGATCAGGATCGCCTTGCTCTTCGAGCGTACTCTGAAGAAATTGCTCGCCGAGTTTGTCGGGCATTTTTGCAAACAAATCAATTTGAGTTTGCGGTTCTTCCAGCCAGCGTATCGGTTTGCCGTCTTTGAGCGCGCGCGTGAAGAAAAACTGATCGAGGCCATATTCAGCTTTAAAGCCTGCGCGTTGGAAAGCGAAAATCTCCATCGTGATCGCGCAGAACCAAGGCTTATAGGGCTCACAGGTATCTGCCAGCGGCATGTTCAGATCACGCGCGCCTTTCTGCAGGCGTTCATAAACTTCTTTGCTGATCAATGAGCGCAGGCCATTGGGCGCGGCCGCGGCGTTGAACATCGCCATCTGCGATTGTGGTTCGCCGAGCGTGGCCAAATCGCTTTCAAATGCCACTCCACTGGCTTTGCTGTAAGCATTTTCCAGCGCTGCAGGCAGTGGTTGCGTAGATGCAGGCAATAAGTGCACCGAGCCCATTAGATAATGTTTGGCTTTGGCGCCTTGGATTTCCCAGAGAAAGGGCGCGTCGCTCGCCGCCCAACTTGCGCTAGTGCCGCAAAGAAACAGGCCGGTCAGCAGACACGAGAGTAAATGTTTCATCTCTTCCTCTGTGCGCTTGCACGCAGATTGAACCAGTCAGCATAAATATCTTTATCGCTGCCGATAGGATCGGCACCATCCAAGAAATTTTCCAGGTTTTCGAGATCATCGAAACCCCAGAACAATTCATTGCGAACGAGCATCGTTGGTACGCCGAAAACACCGGCAGCGATGGCTACATCCGTGTTCTCACGCAGCCGAGCTTTGACAGCATCGGTTTGCGCTTCAGCCATCAGTGCTTCAGCGTTGAGTCCGGCTTCTGTAATGACCGCGCTGACCACATCAGGTTCCGATATCGCACGGCTTTCGGCCCATGTGGCGCTGAACAGTCGAGTAATTAAATCGAATCGTTGTGTGCGTGGCAGATCGCAGCAACTGACTCGCAAGGGAATTAGCGGATTGAACGGATGCGTGTGCGGAGGCGCAAACGCGATGCCATGTTGCTTGGACTTGCGCAGAACATTCCACGTCATCCAGCGCAATTTTGCGGGAACTTCACCGGGCCCTACTTGGTTGTGCGCTTTGAGCAGGCCTGCAAACACGACAGGCACGGGCTCAAAAATAAGATCGTGCTGTGCTGCGAGTTTTGCGCTGCGTTGCCAAGCCAGCCATGCGTTATGCGAAAGGAAGTCGAAGAAGTAATAAAGGTGGTTCGGCTTATTGAACATGTTCGTCTGAAGATGCTTCCTGCATCAACCAGTTGTGTGCGACTTTGCGGTCTCCACCGAGGCTGGCGAAGTCGAACAGTTTTGGATCAGCGAGCTGAGAGGGAGCAATATTGGTCAGCGCGCCAAAGATTTGATCTAGGCGACCTGGATTGTTGCGCTCCCATTCGTCCATCTGTTTGCGCACTTGTTTGCGTTGCAGATTTTCTTGCGAGCCGCACAGCGTGCACGGAATGATCGGAAACTGTTTGAGATCGGCGTAATCGAGCAAGTCTTGTTCGCGGCAATAGGCGAGCGGACGAATCACAACGTTCTTGCCGTCGTCCGACAACAGCTTTGGCGGCATCGCCGAAAGCTTGCCGCCGTGGAACAGATTGAGAAAGAAGGTTGCGATGATGTCGTCGCGATGATGGCCCAGCGCGATCTTGGTGAAGCCTTGTTCGATCGCATAGCGATACAGCGCACCGCGACGCATGCGCGAACACAGGCTGCACATGGTTTTGCCTTCCGGGATCACGCGCTTCACAACCGAGTAAGTGTCTTGCTCAAGAATGTGAAAAGGCACGCCGACCGATTTCAAATATTCCGGCAACACATGCTCAGGGAAATTGGGCTGCTTCTGATCGAGATTGACTGCGAACAACTCGAACTTCACCGGCGCTTTCTGCTGAAGCTGCATCAGCATGTCGAGCATTGTGTAGCTGTCTTTGCCGCCCGAAAGGCACACCATCACGCGATCGCCGTCGACGATCATGTTGTAGTCCATGATCGCCTGGCCGACATTGCGGCGGAGGCGTTTATTCAGCTTGCTGGCTTCGCGTAGGTCGCGGCGGAGCGTGTCGGGTGCGGCGGACATGAGGTGCTTCTGGTCAAAAGATGCGCAAGTTTAACGCTTACGCGCCCACGCGTCCCTCGGGCGCTGCAGATTTTAGGTGGGAAAGTGGGCTTATCCGCCGCTAGGCTGCTGTTTCGAACGGATGAGCAGGTAGGCCGCAAAACCGGTGGCTACGCCCGGAACCACGCCAAGCAGCAGGGCGACCCAGCCGTGGCGGATGTTCGTGGTCTTGGCCTCATAGCAAACCCATACGGCTAACACGGCCCAGCACATCAAGGTGTCTGTGGCATAGCCCGCAGCGTAAGGGTTCACGTAAGCATCGGTGACAAAGCGTAGCGGATTGGTTTCTTGCAGTGCGGCGGGTAGCGCGATGATGCAGAACGCGGCGGCAAATCCTAAGGCCAATAGCCAGAGCAAGGTGCGATATAGCGAGTCGGACATAAGAATTCCTCAAGCAATCAGAAAACAGGCATACGGCTTAACTTGTGCTGCGCAGCCAGTGAAAGAATAAAGCCGCGAAGGCAAGATCGCCGCTAGCCGCCACCACGCTAAGCAACGGTAGGCTGCCGAGTAGCCAGAAAGCTGTAATTACGACGAACACACTGGCCTTGCCGATTGCTGCGAATCCCACCATCGGCCGCACGATTTGTGGCTGCAAAGCTAGCCACGCGTAAGAGCCCCCAAACATCAGCACAAACAGCGCCATCAAAGCGCGATAAAGCGCGGGCACTTCTGCGGGCAACCCCATCAGTTGGCCGACCGTAGCGGGGAAGCCGAAAGCGATTGCGCCGCCAAGATTGAATACGGCACTGGCCCATAACACGCGACGAAAGTGGGAATTGCTCACGGTGCAGGCGGCTCATTTTTCTTGCGCATCTCGGCGAGACGCACGATCACATAAGCGATCAGCGCAAACACAAAGAACACCAGCAACATCCAGGCAATGCCCTGTAGGGTTTCAATGATGGTGCGATAAATTTCCAGCACCCAGCGATCGCCTGTGAGTTGCACGATCTGTGCATCTTTCACGTAGGCCGGCGGTGTGATGTATTTCTCCAGTTCATAAATTCGCACGCCGGAAGAAACGCCGACGACCAGAATTGCGAATTTCATGTACTTGAGCCATGCCGCGCTGATTTCGTCGGCGATGATGCGTTTAAGGATGCGATCCAAGGGATCGGCAAACATGCGCGCGACGATCGCAGAGACCGATAACGCGAGCAAAAAAGTTACCAGCAGCAATCCCAGAAACATGGTGCCTCCGATGCAGGTATGCGTGATGTTGTGAGACTACGCCAAATTTTATCTCAGGCCAAAACGCACAACGCCCCGGATCCGGGGCGTTGTGTCAGCGCGGAAAACTTAGCGCCGCCAGAATGCCGGCGTAAAGATGATCAGCAGCGAGAAAATTTCTAGACGGCCGAGCAGCATCGTGAAGATCAGGATGCACTTGCCTATCTGCGATACGCCGGCCATCGAGGCATTGTGGTCGCCGAGTCCAGGGCCGGAGTTGTTGATGCACGCGGACACTGCTGAGAACGCGGTTAGCGGATCGAGTCCCGTTGCAATCATTGCGGTAATCAGAATCAGCGTGGCGCCGATATACACTGAGAAGAAACCGCCAATGGCGTAGACAATCGGATCCGGCACAACCTTGCCTGCAAGCTTGATCGGCAGTTCCGCGCTCGGGTGAATCAAGCGCTGCATTTCGCGTGCTGCCTGCTTGACGAACAACATCAAGCGCACAACTTTGACGCCGCCTGCGGTCGAGCCAGCGCAGCCGACCATGTAGAACGTCAGGATCAACATGACCGGTGCATACGATGGCCAGATGCTTGGATCTGCGGTGCCAAAGCCGGTCGTTGAGCCATAGGACACAACATGAAATAAGGCCTTACGTATCGTGACTTCAGTACCATCGTAGGTATGAGCGATGAATAGCGGAATAGCGATCAGCACGGTGAAGCCGAGCACAATAAAGACGCTGGTTGCTGCTTCCGTGTCGCGCAGATAGGCGCCTAGGCTGCGCGAGCGCCATACCGCAAAGTGCGTCGCAAAATTCAGCGCGCCAAGCATCATGAAGAAGATGACGACGTATTCGATCAGTGGGCTGTTGTAATAGCCAATGCTGGCATCGTGATTTGAGAAACCGCCAGTGGCCATCGTCGACATTGCATGCACGATGGCGTCAAACGGCGGCATGCCTGCCAGCCAGAATGAAAAGCCGCAGAGCACCGTCAGCGAGAGATAGACGATCCACAGCGCGCGCGCAGTTTCAGCGATGCGCGGTGTGAGTTTGGAGTCCTTCATCGGGCCCGGTGTTTCGGCCTTGTACAACTGCATACCACCGACGCCGAGCATGGGCAGAATGGCGACAGCAAGAACGATGATGCCCATGCCCCCGAGCCAAGATAGCTGCGCGCGGTAGAAGTTGATGGCGTGTGGAAGATTGTCGAGACCGCTTGGAATGACCGTGGCGCCGGTGGTGGTGAGACCGGAAACGGATTCAAACAGCGCGTCGATAAAACTGTGCCAGCCAACGTGAGTGAAATAAAGCGGGATCGCACCGAACAGTGATAGCACGGCCCAGAATGCCACGACGACGAGAAAGCCATCACGCGTTTTTAGTTCTGCGCGCGTGTGTCGCACCGGCCAGTAGATGATTGCGCCGGTCAGCAGCGTGATCCAAAAGCCTTCCATGAAGGCGTAGACAACACCCTCGCCGTACAAAAGGCTGATTGCCATCGGCGGCAACATGCTCAGCGAAAACATCATCAGCAGAACGCCGGTGATGCGCTGCACGGCGGCAAAGCGCCTGCCGGGACTCGCGTAGGTCCGTGTTTCGGAGTAGCCCATCAGCGAGGGGCGCTCATCAGAAGAAGCTCGCGTTAACCTGGAACAACTTCTCGACATCCTTGACGCGTTTCTTGTCGACAAGGAACAGGATCACGTGATCTTCAGCTTCGATCACCGTGTCATGGTGAGCAATGATGACTTCTTCCCCGCGAACGATGGCGCCGATGGTGGTGCCGGGCGGCATTTTGATTTCGTCGAGGCGACGACCCACAACGCGCGAATTATTGCGATCGCCATGAGCGACCGCTTCAATCGCTTCCGCTGCACCGCGACGCAGTGAATGTACTTTGACCACATCGCCGCGACGCACGCGTGCGAGCAGCGCAGAAACGGTCGACTGCTGCGGCGAGATCGCAATATCAATGGCGCCGCCTTCAACCAGATCGACGTATGAAAGTCGGTTGATCAGACACAGCGCTTTCTTTGCACCGAGACGCTTGGCCAACATTGCAGACAGAATATTGGCTTCGTCATCGTTGGTGATCGCGCAGAACACATCAACGTCTTCGATGTTTTCTTCCCGCAGCAGAACTTCATTGGCGCCATCACCCGTCAGCACGATGGTGTGCTCCAGCTGCTGTGCGAGAAACACCGCGCGTTCTTTGAATTTTTCGATGATCTTGACTTGGATCTTGCTTGCTTCGAGCACCTTGGCCAGACGCAAGCCAATGTTGCCGCCACCAATCAGCATGACGCGCTTGACCGGTCTTTCGAGACGACGCAGTTCAGCAATGATCTTGGGAATGTGATTGCGCGCAGCGACGAAGAACACTTCGTCTTCAGCTTCGATCACGGTGTCGCCTTCCGGCAGAATCGGTCGTCCGCGACGATAGATCGCTGCGACGCGCGCATCGATGCCGGGCAGATGTGTTGGCAATTCTTTGAGCTGGCGTGACACCAGCGGGCCGCCGTAATACGCCTTAACGCCGACGAGTCGCACGCGGCCTTCGGCAAACTCGACGACCTGCAACGCGCCCGGATATTCAATCAGGCGCTGAATCAAATCAGTGACCAGCTGCTCCGGCGAAATGCGCATGTCGACTGGCAGCGCATCGGCGCTAAACAGTTTCTCTTCCTTGAGATAGTCGGTCGCGCGGACGCGAGCAATCTTGGTTTGAGTTTGGAACAGCGTGC
>JAZKEM010000186.1:0-6667 GCA_040387055.1 Pseudomonadota bacterium
CAGCATCTACTTTTGTCATCGTCGGCGCAGGACAGGCCGGCGCAGAAACCGCAATCGAACTTCGCAAGCTCGGCCACACCGGCCGGGTGGTGTTGGTTGGTGAAGAAACACACCCTCCGTACAAGCGCCCGCCGCTGTCGAAAGGTTTTCTCGCAGGCAGCGTGACGCAAGAGCAGCTGTATGTGATGCCGCTTGCTGGCCTTGAGAAGAACAACATCGAATTCCGCAGCGGCACGCGTGTCGACAAGATTGATCGCGCCGCTAAGACGATTCACTTTGCTGATGGCAGCACGCTGGCGTACGACAAGCTCGCGCTCACCACCGGCGGTCGTCCACGTTTGCTGTCGATGCCGAATGCCGACAAGGCCAATGTGTTCCCGGTTCGCTCGATTAACGATATCGAAGCGATGCGTCCCTTAAGCGTTGAAGGCAAGCGCGCGGTCATCATCGGCGGCGGCTTCATCGGTTTGGAAGCGGCAGCGGTTGCGATCAAGCTCGGCCTCAAGGTCACCGTGCTGGAAGGCTTGCCACGTATTCTGGCGCGCGTCACTTCGCCAGAAGTGTCGACGTTCTTCGAACGTATCCACCGCGAAGCCGGCGTTGATATGCGCACCGGCGTGCAGATTGTTTCGCTCGACGGCGATGGCGCAATCACTCACGTTACGCTCGGCGACGGCAGCAAGATCGATGCGGACTTCGTCATTGCTGGCATTGGCCTGATCGCCAACACCGAACTCGCAGAAGCCGCTGGCC
Organism: Pseudomonadota bacterium; assembly: GCA_040387055.1. Taxonomy (GTDB): domain Bacteria; phylum Pseudomonadota; class Gammaproteobacteria; order Nevskiales; family Nevskiaceae; genus Stenotrophobium. The sequence goes on from JAZKEM010000186.1 coordinate 754, forward strand.
TTACCGTTGACAACGGCATCGTCGTTGACGAGTTTTCGCGTACGTCTGACGAAAACATCTACGCCGCAGGTGATTGCAGCAATCACCCGAGTCCGTTCCTCGGTCGTCGCGTGCGTTTGGAATCTGTGCAGAATGCAATGGAACAAGGCCGCAACGTTGCACGCAACATGATGGGCAAGAACGAGGCCTACAACATGGTGCCGTGGTTCTGGTCCGATCAGTACGACTGCAAATTGCAGATGGTCGGCATCTCCACTGGCTACGACCAACTCGTGCTGCGTGGCGATCCAACGACCGCGCGCAGCTTCGCCGCGTTCTATCTCAAAGACGGCAAGGTTATCGCCGCCGATGCAGTCAGCAAAGCGCCTGAGTTCATGTTTGCCAAAAAACTCGTCGCAATGGCTGCAGTGATTGATCCAGCGAAACTCGCTGACGAAAGCATCCCGATGAAGGACATCGTCCCTGCTGCATAAGATGCCCATGCGCGAGGCGGTCAAACGCCTCGCTGTATTCGTTCCTGCTGGATAAAACTCATGTACTTGCCCGGTTACCGCAAAATCGTAGTGCCGCAGGACCTCAGCGAAGTCACGCGGATTGATAGCGCTGCAGAAGTCGATCCAGATAGCGTTGGCGTGCGCGCTGGCGGCATTGATCGCATTTGGACGTCGGTCGAAAATCTTTACCGCACTGGCCTGCAACCGGCGATCACGATTGTTGTGCGTCGCAAAGGCCAAATCGTGATGAAGCGCGCGATTGGCAACTTGCGTGGCAACGGTCCTGGCGAGCGTGTTGATCGCCAAGTGTTAGAGCCGGATGCGCCGATCTGCTTGTTCTCAGCATCCAAAGCCATCACCGCGCTGCTGATTCACAAGCTTGCTGAAGAAGACAAACTGCATCTTGACGATCGCGTCTGCGAATACATTCCAGAATTCGCTGCACACGGCAAAGATCGCGTCACCATTCGCCAGTTGCTCGCACATCGCGCAGGCATTCCACAGTTGCCACTCAGGCACGCAGACCCCAGCTTGCTGCGACACTGGGATGCGATGGTGTCGATGCTCAGCATGGCGCCACCGTTTGATCCACGCTTCGAGAAACAGGCTTATCACGCACTCACGGGTGGCTTCATCGTCGGTGAACTCGTACGTCGCATCGGCAAGATTGAATTACCAGAAGCGCTGCAGAAGTGGATTGCAGAACCACTGAAACTTAAATCACTCAGCTTTGGCCTACCACCAGAGCGTCGCGCAGAAGCTCCGCTGAACTATCTCACTGGCCCTAAGCCGGTGTGGCCGATCACCAGCATTTCTGAACGCGTGTTGGGCGTAGGCTTTGAGCGCGCAGTCACCGCTTCGAACGATGATGCATTTCTTTCTGCGATTGTGCCTGCTGGCAATATGTATGCGTCGGCGGATGATGCGAGCCGCATTTTCCAAATGCTGCTGAATGGCGGCGAGCTGGAAGGCCAACGCGTATTGCGACCAGAAACGGTTGCTGAAGCGATCAAGCCTGTTGGTCGCATTCAATTCGACGGCATGCTTGGTATTCCCATTCGTTTCTCACCGGCGTTCATGCTCGGTGAAAATCCAGTCGGACTCTGGGGCCCGAACTGCCGCGAAGCTTTCGGCCATATCGGCTTCATGACCGTACTGTGCTGGGCTGATCCACGTCGCGATATTTCCGTTGCGATTCTGAACAACGGCAAATCGGTGGCGCCGTCTGCGTTGTTGCAGGTGGTGAAAATCGTTGGCTCGATTACACGCGCCTGCGGGCCTGTTTAAGACGTGTAGAACTAGACCGCAATTTTCCTTTGCGGCGAATAGTCGCCAATAAATCGTTCAACGTTCTATCACATAGAAAGCCTTAAGCCATTCATTTGCATGGCAATCGTTCAGCGCTTGCAGGCCAACACCACAGGCTGGGCGACCTTGCGAACCAAGGCTATCGGTATATGTACCTTATAAAAATAAAGGCCTACACTGGACTCAGCGGTCACTACCTCCGGTGATCGCATTCCTTGGGGGAATACCATGTTGAAAAAAATACTATTAGTAGGGACGTCCGTGTTGCTCGCATTCGCAGCGAACACAGCAACTGCTGGCGGTGTGCAGACGCCACCCTATACCGTTGTTCCAGTCACGGGCTCGATCAAAGTCATAGGCACCGAGTACAACGAGCAGAATGGCAGCTCAAAAATCTTTAAAGATACCGGCGATGCCGAAGCACTGATCGACCATGCCTTAGGTCGCGACCCCGATATGAAATATGCAGATGCCAAAAATTATGTATTGGGACTTGCCCGCTACGGCGTTAATCCCTGCTCTAGTGAGCTGGTGGTCTGGGACAAAAGAAATAACGGTTCCGTCGCAGCTGAGATCGCATATCTGTATTCCTGCGAAGACGACTCCGTTTACAGTGAGCCCGCTAGCAGCAAGAACGGCTCCGTCTCGGAATACTCCACGACGAATATTTATTTCCTTGGGGAAGGTTCTACCTGCGGCGCGAAAGACACCAGCAGCCTCTCAGGAGAAGCTTTTGGCCTTAGCCTAATCACCGGTAAAGTTACACGTGGCGAAGATGATGAAGATTATGAAGATGATGTCTTCACAGCTTCAGCCGCGAGTACTACTGGCATCATTGGCAATCTATACACGGACGAAGACGATCACGTAATCATTACGGGCGGCAGCTTCAAGGCTAACCTTGCACCAACCAAGAAGTTGGGCACGAGCACGACCCCTATCGCATTGACGTGCGAGAACTAGTTATCGATTTTTAAAAGAGCCGGCCGAAAGGCCGGCTTTTCTTTTGGGGCTGCATGCCGGTCATACTGGCGCAACACACTATTCACCACAGACGAAGAGAAATACTGATGTCTGAGTCGTTTCCTATCACAATACTTTGGCTTATCGCTGGCTTGGCCATTGGCACCGGCGGCGGATACTTTTGGGGCGTTGATTCTCAACTCATTACAGACCCCACGCCGCAATACTCCACAGCAGGAGTCGCTCCCAGCTATCAGGAACAGTCTGCTAATAGCGTAACAAGTGCGTCTGTAGCCATTCCCAATCCAACTGGGTTGCGCCTAGTCGGCACATTGGTACAACCCGAGCGCAGCAAATCGAAAGCTTGGTTGTTACAAGTCAATTCAGAAACCACACAAACCTACGCGGAAGGCGATGCACTGCCCGGCGGTTATCAGTTAACCGCCATTGGTGCAGAAGATTTACAGGTTACAAAAGATGGAAAAACTTTTGTTATTCGCCGTGTCTCGTCTTCATCAGGCCAAAACGCTCATTTACCTTGCGAAGCCATCGCACAGAACGCGCAACAGGTTCTACCGCCTAACAAGTTCAGACGCCCCAGTCTTGCGGACCGCATTGGCGGCAATACCCGCAGCGGGAATAGCGCCAGAATGAATAGTGGCCGAGAGAGCGGCGACAGAGAGAGTGGCGACAGAGGCATCGCTGGCAGAACCCGGCACTTAGAAACCGGCGAAGAAACGAAACAAGCAGCGCAGACGCAAGGGAAAGCTCATAAGCCATTCAAAGGCTGGGGCAACAAGACCTTCATAGACGAAGAAGCAGTTATCGATGACAGTGATGCACTCCCTACTGACAAAGACAGCGATCCAGATACGAAGCATTAGTGCTTTGAGTTTCAATGATCACATCAACAATAAAAAGCCCGGCAATGCCGGGCTTTTTATTTGTAGCGCTTTAGATTGCCACGTTAAAACTAATGCGCTTTAGCTCGCGATTTTTTCTTTGCAGGCTCCGCACTCGCTTTAGGAGCTGCAGGCGCAGACCCACCAACACCCACTGATTTCTCCAATTCCACTAAGGCATCCTGCGTGTACACAGCAAGACGCTGCAAACTTGGAATGGCTTCGCGGCAGACGAGGAATCCGACGGCGACGCGATCTTTGTAGCCGACGAGTGTGATGTTGAGCGCGTAGCCGTCGAACAGGAACGACACTGGATACATGGCTTCCAGTTCTGCGCCCATCAGATACAGAGAGTCTTTCGACAGCACGACGTTCGAGATAACGAAGTTAAACATCGGCGGGATTTTTGGCAGCGTGCCTGTCATCTGGCCCAGCACAAATGGCGCGAGGCCAAGTAGTGCCAGTTGTGACAATGCCGCCGGAGGCATTTCCATCAACTCATCTTTACTGCGTGTGGTGACGCGACTGATGCGTGCAACACGATCACTTGCGACAGGCATTTCGGTGCCGACGGGAACAACAAATCCGGCGACGGCATTGCCGCCTTGATCCGGTGCGCGCATCAAGGCAACAGGCACTGATGCCAGCAATGATTTTTCTGGCAACGCATTTTGTTCTTCAAGATAGCGGCGAATCGCGCCGCCGCAGATTGCGAGCAGCACATCGTTAGCGCTGGAATTGCTCGCTTTGGCAACTGCCTTGATGCGGTTGAGATCAAGAATTTGCGTGCCGAGGCGACGCTGCTGCGACACTGCAACGTTGAACAGGCTGCGCGGTGTTGTAAGCGCAGCGCGCGTGCCACTGTCTTCTCCGCGCGTCATCTTGTTGAGGCCGCGAATCAAATCGCGCACACCGCGTGCTTGTTCAGCGGCAACAGCGGCAGGACGCTGGAAACGTTGCAGCAGTGTTTCGTTCTTCACTTCGACGGATTGCTCTGGCTTCATCGCCATGATCCACGGACCAATGCCACTCTTGTCGTTGGGATCACGCGACAACCATTTCTGCACCATCTTCATCGCGCCCATGCCATCGATGGCGCAATGGTGCGCTTTGAAATAAAGCGCGAAGCGGCGATTCTCCAAGCCTTCGATCAAATGACATTCCCACAACGGCCGCGACAGATCGAGCGGATGCGAGTGCATGCGTGCAACCAACACGCCAAGCTCGCGTTCGCCGCCAGGAAACGGCAGCGCGGAATGGCGCATGTGATATTCCATGTCGACTTTGGTTTCGACCCAAGCCGGAGCGAAACGAGACAAGCGCGTGCGAGCGAGTCTGCAATTGAACGGCGATGGCATAAACGGCTTGGAGCGCATCTGCTCCATCAGCTTGCGCACAAAATCTGGCGGTGCGTCATCCGGCAACTTGAAAGTCATCATCGCGCCAACATGCATCGGCGTACGTTTGGACTCCATGCGCAAAAAAGCAGCGTCCAACGGGCTCAGATAGTTCATTACTCTCCATCCATTTTTGTTTTGATTATCTTAATCGCGCATCCATTCAGCGCGCCGGGCTTCGATGGCCTCGCGACTACGTTGCCTGATTTCCAAATTGACTGCCAGCGGGAATCTGCATTGCTCATCAAATCACAAACATCAAACCATGCTTACGCATGTGATACAGCGTGCAGCATATTTTTATATATTGCCATATTTTATTATAAAGTTAATTAAATTAACACAATTTTATTACGCCATAAAACTCCGGTCACGGCTCGAAAATCTCGCGCCAAAAAACGCTCTCGCAACGCAACATTTCCATCGCACATCATCCCCCTTCTTGCCCTCACTTGCTCTAGCGCTTGCGTCACTAATCAATTTGGGTGAGGCTTGGGTAAGGGCCGACCTCTAAGGTACGGTTGCAGCACTAAAAACTATTAACTGGGGGATGAATCAATGTCGATTCGTAAGGAGAACAGCGGCCGTAATTTCCGCTGGACCAAGCGCGCAACGGGACTGGCTCTTGCAAGCCTTGCAGGAATGAGCAGCAGTGCAAACGCTGGCTCGTTCGATTTTCTGGGTATCGACGGTAGCTGGTCGCTGCAAGGTGCTTACGCATTTGCAGTGCGCACCGAAAAACCTGACGACGGCATCATCAATGCACCGCCCGCTGCCACCATTCCTCTGCCAACGTATTTGAAGGTTCCAGAGTCGAATAACTACGACGACGGCGACCGCAATTTCAAAC
>JAZKEM010000187.1:0-4773 GCA_040387055.1 Pseudomonadota bacterium
AATATTCATTGTGTGGCGCGCCTTTGTCCGATGGACGCAGCAATGCGCCGCCGAGCACTACAGCGCCAAGGCCTCCCAGCAAAACAGAACGTCGTTTCATGTCGTGATGCCTTAGTAAGGAACGCCAAAGATAGAACGCAAATGTCCGTTGAGGAATTTGCCTGTCGGATCAACGCTGCGACGAATGTCTTGGAACTCTTTCCAGCGTGGGTACAGTTTGGAAAGCTGTGCTGCATTCAATGTGTGCAACTTGCCCCAGTGCGGGCGACCTTCGTACTTCCAGAAGATTGGCTCAATTTCTGAGAAGAAGGGCTGATACGCCATGTCATAAGACTGATGCACGGAGATAGCGCAGCTATCGCGGCCGCTGAACATCGACAAAGGAATGTCATCAGCTTTGACGTAGCGATATTCCAAGGGGAAGAAGCTGTTCAGATTCTTCTCACGGACGAGCTTGAGAATTTCACGAACACATTCCGGACCTGCAGCAGCAGGAACTTCATATTCCATTTCGTTAAAACGCTGGTCACGCACATTCGCAAAAACTTTGAACGAGATGTCCTGCACTTCAGGAAAATCGATGTGCTTGACCAAGAAGTTCAGCAACGATGCATGCGCATCCGGATGATTACGCAAGAAGGTGTTGGCCATCGACAACTTGCTGACCTTGTCACCATCGCCGCCGGTGGGCAGCGGCATTGTCTTGGTGTCGGTGGTCTCGTTCTGTGCCTGCGCGAGCGACACATCCGAGTGCAGGATAGGTGAGAACTCGAAGTGATCGTTGTCTTTGACCAGACGTGGAATATCTTCAATCAGCTCATCGGTGTTCTGCACCCACTGCTTCTGATTCAGGCGAAACGCTTTGCGATTTTGCAGTTTGACGCGCGTGATGATGCCGAGTGAGCCGAGTGATACACGTGCGGCATTAAATAATTCTGGCTGGCGATTCTTGTCTAGATCAACAATATCGCCATTGGCTTTGACCATGCGCAAGCCGACGACATTGCTGGAGTAAGAACCAAACTTGGGGCCGGTGCCGTGCGTCGATGTGGAGATCGCGCCCGCGAGAGTCTGGTAATCGATGTCTGCCATGTTCAGTAGTGCTTGGCCCACTTTTAGAAGTGGCTCGCCCATCTGCGACATCGGTGTGCCCGCACCAAACTCGGCTTGCAAGGTTTTGGGATCGTGACTGAGCAGACCGCTGAAATTGCTCAGCGAGATCAGCTTGCCGTCGGTAGGAATCAGCGGACTGAAAGAATGCGACGAGCCCACAGCGCGCACATTCATATCGCGCGTCGCCTTGAGCACGCTGGACAATTCATCTTCGGTCGTAGGCGCCAGTCGCGCAGCGGGCAAACACGTTTGCGCGCCTGACCAGTTCTTCCAAGGGATCAGACGTTCGCGCGCAGCTTGCGCCACGCTGGACAAGCCGCCGGTGCCTGCAAGCGCGGTGAGCGCGCCGATCTGTTTAATCAGTTGTCTGCGTGTAAGTGCCATGACGATGCCTTTAATTTCTGACGTGTTACTTGAGCTGAGAGCCCGACATGTATTCAATCAGCGCGACGAAATCTTCTTCCGAGCACTGCGTGCAGCCGCCCATCGGCGGCATGCTTCTGTAGCCGTTGATGCTGTTATTCAGAAGTGCTTCACGGCCTCTATAAAGGCGGCCTGACCATGCTTTGGTGTCGCCTGCTTGCGGTGCGCCCGTGCCTGGAATGCTGTGGCAGTTGTGGCAGGTCTGTCCGTAAAGCTTGATTGTTGCGGGTGTTGCGGCAGCCGCAGGTGTCGCTGGTGCAGCAGCCGGTGCAGGCGCAGACGTACCGCCGCCGCAGGCAGCGAGTGTCATCGTCAAAGCGATTGCGAGCAGGGCTTTTCGAATAGGGGTCGAGTACATGATGTTCTCCTTACTTGGCTGCGATGACGCCGGTTGCGCCAAACAACAGCGCGGCATCATTGCTGCCGATAGCGGCAGCGGTTAGAGGCGCGCGATCTGCGCGCTCGTGCATGACAAAAGTTTTTCCAGCATCGGTGCTGCGTAGCGTCGTGCCTGCAAGACCAACCACCAGCACATCGCCGTTGCTTTGCTGCACAACATTGGTCAGCGACTGTTGCGTGCCGGAGGGCACTTCAGTCCAAGTTGCACCTTGATCAATACTGTTAAAGATGTGACCGCGCTGGCCGACGACGAGCAGGCTGCCGTCTTTGAGTTGCAAGCCAGCCCAGAAAGATCCGGGATTGCTGGTTTTGATCGTGGCCCATGTCACGCCGCGATCAGCGGAGCGATAAACCAAGCCGCCTTCGCCCGCCACATAGAGCGCGGTGCTGGCATCGCCAAAGATGCCGTAGAGGTGGTGATCTGTGGTCTCACCCGTTTCAACGGTGAGTGCGGTCCAGCTAGCGCCGCCATCATTGGTTTGCACGGCATTGCCGAACAGACCGACAGCAAAACCATTCTTTGCATCGTTGAAGCGAATTGCGAACAGTGGCTTGTCGCCAGCAAGATCTTCGCGCTGCAGCGTCCAGCTTTCGCCGCCGTCGGTGCTGTGAATAATCACGCCATCGTGACCCGCAGCCCAGCCTTGCTTATCGTCGATGAAACTCAGGCTAGTCAGCAAAGCTTGCGTGGGAACTGTTTTGGCCTGACGAAATGTTTTGCCGCCATCATCCGACAGCAGAATCACGCCGTGAGCGCCGGCTGCAACGACTCGTTGACCTGCACGTACGGCTGCAAGGATGGGTGCTTGTGATGCATGTGCAACAGCCACGGCAGGCTTCTGTGCAGAAGCGGCGATCGCGTGGCCATTCACACAAAGCAGAGCGATAGCAGCGGCGATAAAAGTTTTTTTCATGATCATGGCCGTACTCAGTGATTCATCAGGCCGGGTACGCGTACTGGGCCGCGTCGTGGGAATAGACGTTCAAGCACGACAGCGAATGCAGGCAGCGCAGTAATCGCCATGATCATGTTGACCATGAACATGAAGGTCAGCAGCTTGCCCATATCAGCCTGGAACTTCAGTGCTGAGAAACTCCATGTCGCAACACCAACAGAAAGCGTCAGCGCGGTGAACACAGTGGCGATGCCAGTTTCCTTCAGCGCGTGCTCAAACGAAGAGACGATGTCTTCACCAGCAGCCAAATGTTGTTGCAGGCGGTTGTAGATATAGAAGGCGTAATCGACCCCGACACCAACCGACAGCACCATCACCGGCAGCGTGGCGACGGTGAGGCCGATGCCCTGCCATTTCATGAAGGCATAGCCGAGGAAGGTGGCAACGGTTAGCGGCAAGCAGCAGGCCAGCATTGCGCGCCAGTCGCGGTAAGCCAGGAACACCAGCAGCACGATGGCAGCGTAGACGTACAACATCATCGGCAGTTCGCTGTGTTCCAGTACTTCGTTGGTGGCCGCTTCAACGCCGGCGTTGCCGCTGGCGAGACGGAATTTGACGCCTTCCATCTGATGCGATGCACGGAAATCTTTTACAGCGTTGACCACGCCATGAATCGTCGTGGCTTTGTGATCGGTGAGATACAGATTGACCGCCAACCACTTGCAGCCCTTGCCGCGCAGCGCCGCCGCTTCCTGAGCCTGCGCAATGATGTAGTCCAGCGTCTGGCCATCGCGCGGGATCGTGCCCATCAAGGGAATGCCTTCGTTGAGGCCGACGTTGTAGAGCTTGGTCAGCGAGGCAATCGATTCCGCAGACACGACGCCAGCAACGTTCTGCATCTCCCAACCAAACTGATCCACCAACTTCACCAGTTCGACATTGCCACAAGATTCTTCTGGTGCTTCAACAACGACGGTGAGCCAGTCGAGGCCAATATCAAATTTGTCGGCGACTGCACGCGAGTCCTGGTTGTAACGTGCATCAGCACGCAACTCTGGCGAGCCCGGCTGCAAGCTGCCAACAACGCGATCGCGTGACATCGTGACTGCGCCAAAGAAAACCAGCAGCGTCAGTCCCGACATGATCCAGGCATTGCGTGGCTTGGCGATGCGCGCGATGAAAGTCATCCAATCGCCGCGATTATCACGACGCTCCTGCGAGCGGCGGCTCCAGTCTTGCGTCACTGTCGAGTAAGACGCGGCGAGTGGCAGCATGATCAGGTTGCTGATCACTTTGTACGCGACGCCAATCGAAGCGACGATGGCGAGTTCGCGAATCATCGGGATCGGCACCAGCACCATCGTGATGAAGCTCACCAAAGTCGTGGTCAGTGCGAGTACGCCCGGAATCAACAAGCCGCTAAAGCTGCGACGTGCGGCCTCGTACATCGTGTAACCGCCAGCGACTTCACGAACCATGAAGTTGATTTGCTGCACGCCATGCGAAACACCGATCGCAAAAATCAGGAAGGGGACCAAGATCGCGAGTGGATCAAGACCCAAGCCAAGCAAGTGCATGGTGCCGAACTGCCAGATCAGCGTCGTCATCGAGCAGATGATTTTCTGGAAGGTCAGCACCCATGAGCGGCAATACCAATAGACCGCAAGAATCGTCAGCAGCAAGGCAATCGCACAGAACATCAGAACGCCAGATGCGCCATCCGCGATATCGCCAACCACTTTGGCGAAGCCGATGATCTGAATTTCAACTTCACCATTCTCAAACTTGCCGCGGATCTGTGCTTCCAGCGCATGGCCGAGCGCGATGTAATCCAGCGGCTCACCCGTGCGTGGATCAGGGTCTTGTAGCGACGCTGCGATCAAAGCTGCAGAGCCATCGCGTGCAACCAGCTTGCCCATGTAGCCGCCTTCAACTACGCGGC
>JAZKEM010000188.1:0-5189 GCA_040387055.1 Pseudomonadota bacterium
GGATTGAGATAGCCCATCAACACGACCGGCGTTTTGCTGTCGGTTTTGCGGAACTCAGCGACCATGTCCATCACCTGCCAGAGGCTGGTGTTGTGCACGAGTGCGCGTTCGCAAGCGAGTTGAATCGTCGGGCCGTCCGCCATTGGATCAGAGAATGGAATGCCGAGCTCAAGAACATCTGCACCGGCTTTCACCAAGGCGTGCATGAAGCCAACGGTGTACTGCGGATGCGGATCACCTGCGGTGATGAACGGAATCAGCGCTTTGCGGTTTTGCGTTTTGAGTTCGCTGAAAGTTTGTTTTAAGCGACTCATGTCAACGAAATTCCTTCCAACTTAGCAATCGTTAAAATGTCTTTATCGCCGCGACCCGAAAGGTTCACGACAATGCTCTGCTCTTTGCCCATTTGCGCAGCGAGCTTCTTGGCGTAAGCCAGTGCATGCGAAGACTCAAGCGCAGGAATGATGCCTTCCAGTCGAGTGAGTTCGTGGAACGAGGCCAGCGCTTCATCGTCGTCAGCCGCAACGTAAGTCACGCGGCCGCTGTCTTTGAGCCATGAATGTTCAGGGCCAACGCCCGGATAATCGAGGCCTGCAGAGATCGAATGTGTCGGCAGAATCTGGCCGTTTTCATCGGCCATGATGTACGTGCGATTGCCATGCAGAACGCCTGGTCTGCCTGCGGTAAGCGGTGCAGCGTGATCCGGTGTGTTGAGGCCGCGACCGGCAGCTTCAACGCCGTACATTTTCACAGCGGGCTCGCCAATGTATGGATAGAACAGGCCAATTGCATTGGAACCGCCGCCAACGCATGCGACCAGTGCATCTGGCTGACTACCAATTTGCTTCGGCGCTTGCGTCAACACTTCGCGACCGATGATTGATTGGAAATCACGTACCAGCATTGGATACGGATGCGGACCTGCGACTGTGCCGATCACATAGAAGGTGTTGTCGACGTTGGTGACCCAGTCACGCAAGGCTTCGTTCATCGCATCTTTCAGCGTCTTGGTACCGCTGTGCACGGGCACCACTTTGGCGCCGAGCAACTTCATGCGATAGACGTTGGGTGACTGGCGCTGCACATCTTCTGCGCCCATGTACACCACGCATTCCAAACCAAGGCGAGCAGCAATGGTTGCAGACGCAACGCCATGCTGACCTGCGCCGGTTTCCGCGATGATGCGGGTTTTGCCTAGGTGTTTTGCCAACAGCGCCTGGCCGATGGTGTTGTTCACCTTGTGTGCGCCGGTGTGGTTCAAGTCTTCGCGCTTGAGCCAGACCTGTGCCCCGCCCCACGCTTTCGTTAAACGTTCAGCGTGATACAACGGCGAAGGACGACCGACGTAATGCGTCAGATCGCGATCCAACTCAGCAAGAAATGCCGGATCGTTTTTTAGCTTGGTGTAAGCGTCTTCAAGCTCGCGCAACGGGCCCATCAAAGTCTCAGCGACAAACTGTCCGCCATAAGGGCCGTAATGGCCGCCCGCATCTGGATACTCGTAACTCATCATTTATTAAGCTCTTGGTCGGCGTGCCGAACAGCTCGTGCGAAGGCGCGCATTTTCTCAGAATCTTTGATGCCTGGGCTGGCTTCAATGCCACTTGAAACGTCCACGGCATAGGGATGCAACTGGGCAATACCATCAGCAACGTTTGCGTGCTTAAGCCCACCAGCGAGAATCAGTGGCTTGTCAAAAGCCCGTACCAGTCCCCAGTCGAAGGTTAAGCCACTGCCACCCATCGTCTTGGCGTCATGGCCATCGAGCAGCAATGCGGCAGCGCTGGCAAAAGTCGCGGAAAGCTGGGGCAGATCTTGAGGATCTGCCATCGGTACCGCTTTGAAATAAGGGATGCCAAAGCTTTCGCAATAAGCGGCATCTTCATCGCCATGAAACTGCGCAACGCTTGGTTTTAACGCTTCTAGCGCTTCGCGGACAAAGGCAGGTTCTGCATTGCGGAATAGCGCCACAGTGCTCACCAGCGGCGGCAAGTTGCGACGAATCGCAAACGCGGCCTCAGGGGCGATAAATCGAGGGGTTCCAGGCACGAGAACAAAGCCTAGGGCATCCACCCCGAGGGACACGGCAATCTCAGCATCCTGAGCGCGCGTAATACCGCAGAATTTGATGCGTGTGCGTAGTTTTAGCGTATTTGATTTCATTGACGGGCTTTTTAGCCCGGAAACCAGGGCCTCGGTGGCTCAGGTAGCTCGAATTCCGCTGGATATTCGGGACCTACGAAGTATAAACCGCCCGGGGGTGCATTAACCGCCGCTTTTTTACGATCTCGGCCTTCCAGCACCTCAGCAACCCATGCCACCGGCTGCTTCCCTAGCCCAACATGGCTGAGGGTGCCCGCGATATTGCGCACCATGTGGTGCAAAAAGGCGTTGGCACAGATATCGATGATCACAAATTCGCCACTGCGGTGAATGCGGATATGGCGAATTGTGCGGGTCGGTGTATTGGCCTGGCACTGCGAACCGCGAAATGCCGAGAAATCGTGCATGCCAACCAAGGCCTGTGCAGCTTCGTGCATGGCGTATGCATCCAATTGCTGCGGCCACCAAGCGACGCGATTGTGGAGCAGTGCCGATCGTGCGCTGTGCGTGTGGATCACATAGCGATAGTGGCGAACGAGCGCGGAGTAGCGCGCATCGAAATGATCCGCGACGGGTTGAACCCAACGCAGGCTGACATCGTGGGGGAGTGTCGAGTTTGTGCCGAGCAACCAGGCGTAAGGGGTTCGTACAGACTCAGTGTCGAAGTGAATGACTTGCTGGTAGGCGTGCACGCCAGTATCGGTGCGCCCTGCGCAGACTACGCGTAGCGGATGGTTGGCAATTTTCGCGAGCGATTTTTCAATCTCCGCTTGCACCCCGTTCACACGCTTTTGTGCCTGCCAACCACTGTAGGCAGTACCAATATATTCAACGCCAGCGGCCCAACGGCTCATTTCAACTCCACCGTCAGACCGCTAGAAACATCAATTAAGCCAAACGCTGAATGAGCGCCTGTGCATCTGCTTTTTGTTCGTCGCTTCCTTGCGTCAATACTTCGTTCAACAAGCTGCGTGCCATCTCGTTGTCGCCCATATCGACATAAGCGCGTGCGAGGTCGAGCTTGGTGCCAGCTTCATCACCTGCAGAAATCGCATGGCTGTCGTCGGCCAATTCGCCAAGATCAAAGTCATCAAGATTGATGTCTTCGGATATCGCGGCAGAAGCTTCAACATCGTGCTTCGCAGGTGCGGAATCAAAGCTGCCCAGATCAAACTCCAGGGCGTCGTCAGCGCTTGGCGCAGGTTCTGCTGCTGGAGCGGCTGCCGTAGATTTGGGTTCTGGTTTGCTCAGATCAAAATCAGACAGACTGAATTCAAGTGTGTTGCCCGTAGAAGCCGCTGCTGATGCAGAGGCAACTGTTGGCTTGGCGGCAGGCTGAGTGACCGGTGCTTCAAGATCTTCGAGCTTGAAATCCAGAACCGAGGAATTCGAGCGCGAGCTAGAGCTAGCAGCACTGGAAGACATCGTCGACGAGAACACTTTGGTTGCCGACGGGTCAGTGAAATCAGCGGGTTCATCAAAAGTCAGATCAACGTCATTGTCCAAAGCTGCTTCACCGATAGCACCTTTGTACAAAGGACTATCTGGCAGCAATTGGCTACCCATGATTGCGATCTTCTGCCACTCAACTGAATCAAGCTGTGGCTTCAGCGACTGTGCAATGTCATCAAACTCATGCGGCTTGCTGGCACGGAAATAGGTTTCGGCAAGCTTGATACGAATATCAGAACGGCCCGGATTTTTTTCGGCAGCGTTTTCCAGAAGAAGTGCGGCTTCATCATAAAGGCCATAAGCCAGATGGAACTCAGCTTCGGAAACCGGATCGTTGGCGTCCAAATCAATCTTGACGGTTTCCGATTCGAATTTATTAGTGGCGTTGTACTCTTCTACAGAGCCCGTCACCTGACTGGCACGGCCAAAGCTTTCCGTAGCGTCAAAGCTCGGCTGCTCGGTCGTTGAGCTTGGGATCTCATCATCCCAGAGCGGATTCTTTACAGCTGGCTGTGGCGCTGGCTCAGGCTTGTTGAAAGCGGCTTCAACCTTTTTCTCAACAGGTTTGCTTGATGGCAATGGCGGCGGTACCAGCAGCGCTTTTGTTGGCGCAGGTGATGGCGAGTTGCCTTCCGCAGCTTTTTTCCAGAACTGCAGATTAGTCGAAGCTTTCGGTGTGAGCACTGGCGCTGGAGCAGATTTTTCACCCTGCCTTTTCTGCCAATGACGGAAGCCGAGCAAGCCCAAGATCAGAACAAGCATGCCTGCCAGCGCAGGCAACATCCAACCATCCGATGAAGCTTCAGCAGGTTTAACCGGTGCAGCGGGTTCTTCGACTGGGGCCGGCTGCTGCTCTACAGGAACAGCTGCGGGCGTAGTTTCTGATGTGGGTTCTGCTTGCGTTGCGGCATCTGCCGCAGGCGTAGAAGTGGCTTCAGGTGCTGCAGGAGCAGTGGGTGCTGCGACAACTGGCGCTGGTGGCGGCGTTGAAGCCGCTGGCGGCGCAACAACTGCAGGCGCGGGTTTGACAACCGGTGCTGGTGCAGGCGGTGGAGTTACAACTTCAGGAGTTTTTTTTTCGACCGGTGCGGGCACTTTTACAACAGGCTTAGGCGCAGGTGCGACAGGCGCTGTAACTGTTGGCTCGATGACGGTAGGCGCAGGCTCAGCTACTTTAACTTTCGGCTTGGCCGGCACTACAACGCGAGGCGCCTGCAAATCTTGAAGATGGCCTTTGGCAACCGTAGAACTCACCGCGGTGATTGCACTGAGTGAAGGCACTTTCAGAATCGAACCTTTACGCAGGCCACTGATGCCTTTGCCTTCGAAAGCCTGTTTGTTGTTGCTGTACAGGGCCCAGAGCATCTGATCCATGCTGACAGAAGCATTAGGACGCAGCTTGGTAGCAATGCTCCAGAACGTTTCTTGTGGTTTAACCGGACCATAGGTTGCAGGTGCGTTTGCGGCTGGCGCGATTTCTGCGACTGGAGCAGCCGGAGCAATTACGGCAGGAGCTGGCGCTGCTTTAGGCGGTGCCACGTGCGGAGCGGCAGGCGGTGTTGGCGCAGGCGGCGCAACGGCTTGTGGTTTTGATTGCGCAGATTCTTCAGCGGTCTGATAAAAATCGCTGGTGG
>JAZKEM010000189.1:0-8253 GCA_040387055.1 Pseudomonadota bacterium
CTTTATTTTGAGCCGCAATCATCCCGAGAAGAAATATCCGGGCTTGGATGTGGTGTGGCTCAGTGAATTCGGCGAAGAGGACCGTAACTTCCGTGAGCCTTCTGAGGCTTTGGCGACACTGGTTCGTGCGATTGCGCCGAAGCTGGCTTGAATAGATTCAGCATGCCGCACAAATAAAAAACGGGCCTCGGCCCGTTTTTTTATTTGTATCGCGCCGCTTATTTTTCTTCGCGCTGTACAGCGCGATAACCGATATCCGTGCGATGTTGTTCGCCTTGCCAGCTAATGCCTTTCATCGCGGCATAGGCGCCAGCCTGAGCAGCGCGCACAGTATCGCCACTGGCAACAACACAAAGCACGCGGCCGCCGCTGGTAACAACGTTGCCGTCTTGATCTGCAGTGCCAGCGTGAAAAACTTTTGCCTTGCCGAAATCGCCATCAAGGCCGCTGATGGCATCGCCTTTGCGAATCGTGCCCGGATAACCTTCAGCTGCCATCACAACGCCCAGCGCAGGCTGGGGATTCCAGCGGGGTGGGTTTGAAGGGAGCGTGCCATCAATCGCGGCTTCGAGCAGATCCAGCAAATCGGAATCGAGGCGATACATGATCGGCTGCGTTTCAGGATCGCCCATGCGTGCATTAAATTCGATCACGAGCGGCGCGCCGTCTTTTCGAATCATCAAGCCAGCGTAGAGGAAGCCAGTGAAAGGTGTGCCTTCTGCGGCCATACCAGCGAGCGTGGGTTCAATTACTTCGCGACAAGCGCGTGCGTGTACTTCTGGCGTGACCACAGGCGCAGGTGAGTACGCGCCCATGCCGCCGGTGTTCGGGCCTTGATCGGCGTCGAAGATGCGCTTGTGATCCTGCGCGCTGGCGAGCGCTTGATATTGCGGTTGCTTGCCGGCTTTGCTACCAGCGACAACGATAAAGCTAGCTTCTTCGCCATCCAGAAAATCTTCGATGACAACGCGTGCGCCCGCTTTGCCGAGCATCTCGCCTGAGAGCATGTCGCGGATGGCGTTCTCAGCTTCATCCAGCTTCATGGCGACGACGACGCCTTTGCCTGCCGCGAGACCATCAGCCTTGATGACGATAGGTGCGCCGCGTTCGCGGACATAGGCCAGTGCCGGATCAATATCGGTAAACACGCGATATTGCGCCGTCGGAATATTGTGGCGAGCGAGAAAATCTTTGGTGAATGCTTTGCTGGCTTCAAGCTGCGCGGCAGCGCGAGTCGGGCCAAACACACGCAGACCGGCGGCGGTAAAAGCGTCGACGAGGCCAGCGGCCAAGGGGCCTTCTGGACCCACAACGGTGAAGCCGATTTGCTCGTTTTGTACCAACGAGATCAGTCCAGGAATATTTTCAGCGGCGACGTTGACGTTGCGAACGCCTTTTTCTCGGGCGGTGCCAGCGTTGCCGGGAGCCACCAGCACCTCTGAAACACGTGGCGATTGCGCTAATTTCCAAGCCAGAGCGTGTTCACGCCCACCGCTACCGACTACCAATACTTTGATTTTCTTAGCCATCACTCAAGCGCGCCGCTTTTTGGGGGCGCTAGCGTAGCGGAAAACGTCCAATTTCGGCACTGCACAAACGAAAACCCCCGCGACCGTTAGATCGCGGGGGCTCGGTACTACAAGTTCAACTTAGCCGCGTGGCGAAATGACGTCGCCGTCAACGCGAACCTTGCTGCCAACCGTCAGGGTGCCTACATCCTTAACGGTGATGCTACGGCTGCTGCCGTTGTCCAGCTTGATGTCGACCGTGTAGACCGTTTCAGCGCGGACAGCTTTTTCAGCCTGGTTACCGGCGTAAGCGCCAGCCAGCGCGCCGAGCACGGTGGCAACGTCCTTACCGCGGCCGCCACCAACTTGGTGACCAGCAACGCCACCAGCGGCTGCGCCGAGCACAGCGCCAGCGCCGCTGCCATCAGGCTTCACTTTGGAAGCGGTGATCGCGGTCACGGTGCCGCAAGCTGAGCAAACGGCTGGCTTAGGGGTCGACGAAGCAACTTGAGTGCGTTCTGCACGTGCGGCGCGCTTTTCAGCGGCAGCAGCATCCTTGCGTGCTTGTTCTGCAGCGGCCTGAGCTTCTTCAGCAGCTTTCTGTGCATCAGCCAGCTTCTGCTGGGTGTCAGCAGCCTGCTGAGCAGCAGCGGCTTCAACGGCAGCGGCTTGTGCAGCAGCGTCAGCAGCGGCGGTGTCTTGTCCCTTCTGGCAAGCAGTGAGGGCGACGCCAAGCATTAAAACCAGTGCAAGGTTGCGAATCTTCATGTCAAAACTCCTAATAAGTATAAGAAACTGTTTTCCCCGGATGTCGCCTGCTTTCCGGGCTGCCATTGTTACAGCAGCGAGCGGGTGAGCAAAAGACCAATGAATAACGCACCGGTGTAGAGCAAGTTAACACTGAGAGCGCTGAACACCTGCTGAATGATGCCGCTGTCGCGCGTGCGGCGGTAGGCCTGCAGCGTCGCTAAGCCAAGAAACACTTCTGGAATCAACACATAGATGGCAACGCCAGCGATGGTGCGAACGTTTAGAGGCTGCCAAAGCTGTAGTGGTTGCGCAGCCCATTCCCAGAATGCGAACAGGACGAGCGACAACAGGCCCATCGTTAAATAGCGTGAACGTGTGCTGTCGCTGATCAAGGTGACGGGGAATAGCAGCATGATCCAGAGGCCCATGAAGTAGGCCGGCACTGCGCCGCCAATACGCCAGACGCCGTGATCAGGAAAGTGCAGAACGCCTGCGATTTGTACCAGCGCCCAATCGGGTAGCACTTGTCCGCAGGATAGCGGCAGCAGAAACATCCAGAGCTTGAGCCATTCGGGATGGCCACGCGCAAGCGCATAAAGCGGCAGTGCAACGTTGTAGCCGATCGTGAGCGCCAGCAGACTTTTTCCTAGCGTTTCGCCATGTGCAAAAAACAGCACAGGCGTCGATACCACGAAGAACAGAACGTGAAACCATAGTGCTTCGCGTATCGATACTTTCATGCTTTAGCCTCGGATCAGTGTGCCGATGCCTGCGTCGGTGAATAACTCCAGCAATACGGAGTGATCAACGCGGCCATCGATGATGTGCGCAGATTTCACGCCGCTGTTCACTGCGTCGAGTGCGTAGCGCACTTTGGGCACCATGCCGCCGTGAATTGTGCCGTCGCTGATCAAGTCTTCGACTTGTGGCACGGTAAGGCCGGTGAGAATTTTATTTTCTTTATCGAGTACGCCGGGCGCGTTGGTGAGGAAGATCACTTTCTCAGCCTGTAATACGGCTGCGATTTTGCCTGCGGCAACGTCGGCGTTGATATTGAATGCTTCGCCATGTTCGCCAGCGCCAACCGGCGCGATGACGGGAATAAATCCGCCTGCTTCCAAATGCGTGATCACACGCGGATCAATTTTTTCGATCTCGCCAACCTGACCGATATCTTTGCCGCCCACCAACATTTTCTTGGCGCGAATTAATCCGCCGTCTTTGCCGGTAAGACCGACAGCGCGACCGCCCTGTTGATTCAATGCGGCAACCACGGCCTTATTAACGAGGCCGCCGAGCATCATCTCGACAACATCCATCGTCTCTTCATCAGTAACGCGCATGCCTTCGATGAACTCGCTTTTTTTGCCGAGTTTTTCGAGGTGTGCGCCGATCTGCGGGCCGCCGCCGTGAACAACGACTGGATTCATGCCGACCAGTTTCATCAGTGCGATATCGCGCGCAAACGAAGCAATCATGCTGTCGTCTTTCATTGCATTGCCGCCGTACTTCACGACAATGGTTTTGCCCGCGAAGCGACGGATATACGGCAGCGCCTCGGTGAGAACGTGGGCGATGTTCTGTGCGTTGGAGAGATCAATCGGCATGACGCTCAACTCCTAATTCTTGCCGGTGCTGCCAAAGCCGCCCGTACCGCGAGCGGTGGCGTGGAATTCGTCAACGGTTTCAAACTCGGCGCGAATCACTGGAATAAACATCAGCTGCGCAATGCGCTCGCCAGGGTTGATGGTGAACGCGGTCTGCCCGCGGTTCCAGCAGCTGACCATCAACTCGCCTTGGTAATCAGCGTCAATCAAGCCAACCAGATTGCCGAGCACGATGCCGTTTTTGTGGCCGAGTCCTGAGCGCGGCAAAATCACAGCAGCGATGTGCGGATTGCCGATATAAATCGACAGGCCAGTTTTGAGAAGCGTGGTCTGGCCGGGTTCGAGCACTTGCGGGGCATCCGCGATCACGCGCAGATCAAGACCCGCAGAGCCATCGGTGGCGTAGGCCGGCGCTTGCGCGCGGGGGTCGAGAACTTTGAGTTGAATCTTGTGCATTTTGATAGGCCCGCGTTGGCGAGCGTCCCCGGAGTGTTGTTATTAAAACTAAACTAATAAAAAATTGTTAATTAATTATTAACATTCTTGGACTGAACTGTAATTTCAGTCCTTTTGCGTATTAGAGACCGACTTTGCTGCGATAACGCGAGGCAATCACCTGCGCCAGTTCACGCGCCAGCGCCGTCTTGCTGGCGGGTGCGAGTTCTTGATCGCCGCCGGGCCAGAACAGGTGCAGTGCATTGTCTTCGCGGTCAAATGCGCGGCCGTTGCCGACCAGATTCGCGGCGATCAAATCCAGCTTCTTGTTCTGCAACTTGCCTTGCGCATGTTCGGCGAGCTTTTCAGTTTCAGCCGCAAAGCCAACCATGAACAGCGCTGGATACTTTTCACGCACGGCTTTGAGTACATCCGTGGTGCGCTCCAAAGGCAGCGACATCTCGGCATCTTTCTTTTTGATCTTCTGTATCTCGGCTTGCGCCGGACGATAGTCAGCAACCGCGGCAGTGCCAACGAAAATATCCGATTGCGCCGCAGCTGTGAGTGAAGCCTGCAGCATGTCTTGCGCAGTTTCGATGTCGACGCGCTGCACGCCGGGCGGAGTTGCCAGTGCGGTTGGGCCGGAGACCAGTGTGACACTCGCGCCTAACGCGCTCAGCGCCTGCGCAACTGCATAGCCTTGCTTGCCTGAAGAGCGATTGGTGATCACGCGTACCGGATCAATCGGTTCGCGAGTCGGGCCTGCGGTGACCACTGCGCGTACGCCTGCGAGCGGGCCTTGCTCAAACATATGCGCAACAGCCGTGCGAATTTCGGTGGGCTCTAACATGCGGCCGTCACCAACTTCGCCGCAGGCTTGCGAACCTGCGCCGGGGCCAAAGATATGTACGCCGCGCTGACGCAGCGTTGCGACATTGGCTTGCGTTGCGGCGTTGCTCCACATCAGGCGATTCATCGCCGGAGCAATCGCGAGCGGGCGATCGGTTGCGAGGCACAGTGTCGTCAGCAAATCAGCTGCGCTGCCTTGCGCAATCTGCGCAATGAAGTTGGCGCTGGCGGGCGCGATCACGATCACGTCGGCCCAGCGAGCGAGCTCGATGTGACCCATCGCGGCTTCATGCGCGGCGTCAAACAAGGTGCTGCGCACTTCGCGGCCTGATAGCGCCTGAAAGGTGAGTGGCGCAATGAATTCAGTCGCGCCCGCAGTCATGACGACCTGCACGTCGGCGCCGACTTCTTTGAAGCGGCGCGTGAGATCGGCAGCCTTATAGGCCGCGATGCCGCCGGTAACGCCGAGCAAAATGCGGCGTCCGGCCAGAGTTGTGAGCGAAGTCTGCATTTGGACATTTTAGCCTGATTAAGCTCCGGCAAGACGCAAAATGCCGAGAACGCAAAGATGCCGATTACTGACTGGCCAGAAGACGAACGCCCGCGCGAGAAATTACTGATGCGTGGCGCGGCCGCTTTATCTGATGCGGAATTGCTCGCCATTTTTCTGCGCACCGGTGTGCCCGGCAAAAGCGCGGTGGATATGGCGCGGGATCTGTTGAGTCGCTTTGGCAGCTTGCGTGCGCTGCTGAAGGCATCGAAAGCGGACTTTTGTGCAGAGAACGGCTTGGGCCCGGCCAAATACGCGCAGCTACAAGCGGTGCTCGAAATGGCGCGCCGCCATCTGGCCGAAGAATTGCCAGAGCGCGATGCTTTGAGTGATCCGCGTGCGGCGCGGGACTATCTGAAGTCACGCCTGCGTGATCTTCCGCATGAAGTCTTCGCAATCCTGTTTCTGGATACGCGTCATCGCGTGATTGCTTTCGAAGAGCTGGCCCGCGGCAGTCTTGATGGTGCCGCCGTCTATCCACGTGAAGTGTTGAAAGCGGCTTTAAAGCACAACGCTGCGGCAGTGATCCTGGCGCATAACCATCCGTCTGGCGTTGCGGAGCCGAGCGCGGCAGATCGTGTGCTGACGACCAAGTTACAGGCTGCATTGTCGGCAGTGGACATCCGCGTTCTCGATCATTTGGTGATCGGCGAAGGTGCTCCAGCTTCGTTTGCCGAGCGTGGTTGGATTTAGCGCTACTTGGCGACGCCGACTTTCACTTGGTGGGTGTAGAAGCGTGCAATGTCCCAGATCGCTTCGCGGACATAAGCCAGTGCTTCGCCTTTGGGCTGTTCAAGGCGCGCGGCTTCTTGGATGGCGGCTAGATAGAGCCGTGCTGCAGCGAGTGGATAAGGCCAGCCCAGCGCATGGAATTCCGTCGATATCACCAACGCAAAAGAATGATTCTGGCGACGCAGGCCTTCAGCCAGCTGTGGTTGTTCGCGGCGCGCCTGCAAAAGCCAGACGCGCAGGCCGCGGCGCTGCAGGGAGTGATCTAGATAAACTTTGGTTGCGTTGCGCACGCGCTCTAATCCCGGCGGCAAATGCGAGGTGGCGTCGATGACGTTGTCTCGCAGTTCGTCGAGGATGTATTGCTGAACGGCGATCAGCAGGTGCGTGAAATCCACAAACTGCGTTTGCAGTTGCGCGACCGGCACTTTGGCGGCCTTGGCGACGCGAGCGAGTGTGGCGTCTGTATACGGCACTGCATCGGCAATCTGAACGACGGTTTTGAACAGTTTCTGCTTGGTTGCCGCAGTCATTGGTTTCGTCGGCATGGTTGTTCTCAAGGGCCTACGAAATAAGCGTCAAGGGTTAATCGGTATTCAGGCAGTGCGCGGCGCGCCTCATATTCTGAATTGGCAATCTCGAACAACATGGCCATGCCTAGGCGGCCTAGGCCTTCGTAATTGGGAACGCCCGCCATTTTGAGTTGCAGGGTGCCCAGCATCACCATGCTGTTGATGCGTTCACGTGTGACTTCCTGGCAGGCGGGGTGTGCGCGCATGGCCAGAGAGATTTCCGGCAGGGCCGGGCGGCGCAGGATGGCGTCCAGATAGGCTGTGATCGCTTTGCGGACCAAATCGCGGCTCGGCGCTTTGCGGCCAATGGCCTGCAAGGTCTCTGCGCGGACCTGCTCACTGAGTCTGCGCAAAATGCTGGCCAAATAGAGCGGAAACTCGGGGAAAGTCTTATTGAATTGCGGTGTTTTGAGGTTCGCTTCTGCCGCTACGACACGAGCTGTCAGCTGGGTAGAGGGTAGGCCGTCGGCCAGCAGGCGCAAACCTGCGGCAACCAAGGCTTCACGAGGCTCCAGCGCAGTGATTTTTGCAGGAGTTTTACGCGTGGGGGCTTTTTTAACGGGCATTCTTCCTTGAACGACACGTATAATGGGTGAGCGGTTAAGTCCCATTTTGCACGGTATTTATCCATCCGCCCAGTTACGCGGCGCTTGCTTCAGTTACTTCAAAACTGGTATAAAGCGCGCCCTTAAGCGCCAGCCATCGGGCTGGTTTGCCTGTTTTTGAGGTTTCAATCATGTCTAAAGTCTGTCAGGTCACCGGCAAACGTCCAATCGTCGGCAATACGGTTTCGCACGCGAACAACCGTCGCCGTCGCCGTTTTGAACCAAATCTGCATAAGCACCGTTTCTGGCTCGAGCCAGAGAAGCGCTTTGTATCTCTGCGCGTTTCTGCCAACGGCATGCGCATCATCGACAAGAAGGGCGTTGAGGCCGTAGTGGCTGAAATCCGCGCCCGCGGCGAGAAGGTGTAATCATGGCTGGTAAGAAGAAAGACCGCGAGAAGATCAAGCTAGTGTCGACTGCAGGCACCGGCTACTTCTACACCACGACCAAAAATCGTAAGAACACCCCGGATAAATTCGAATTCAACAAATTCGATCCGGTTGTACGCAAGCATGTTGCGTTCAAGGAAGCCAAGATTAAGTAAGGCTTTGGCGCAAGCCAACTCAATGCTATGACAAACCCGCCGCTCGCCGCGGCGGTTTTGTTTTGAGAGGGAAGGTCCTAGCGACTTTCACTAAAAAGCCCGCC
>JAZKEM010000189.1:8353-11612 GCA_040387055.1 Pseudomonadota bacterium
GCGGTACATCGTGGGCGCATGGATGCGCAGGAACGATGCAATGTCACATCCGCGGCCTAAAATGACCGCACTCCTAGGGCCGAGAAGATGACGGAAACCAGCGCTAACCTGAACAGCGAAGGCCGGCTGCATCACCGGCACCTCGAGCAGTCGCGTGAGCAGATCATTGAACTGCTATCGCGGCAGGCGCTTGAGCGCGAGTTGGTTTCTCGTACGGATATCCAGAATCAGGATGTCGCCTCGCAGTTGCTGGATCGTCAGCATCACGCGCAGCTGGCTCAGCGTCTCGCTAGCTTCCACCCTGCGGACATTGCCTTCGTCCTAGAAAGCCTCGCGCCTGAAGCGCGCGAAATGGCTTGGCATTTGGTTGCTGCCGAACAACGCGGCGCGGTGTTGTTGGAAATTTCTGATGCCGTATTGCCGACGCTGGTCGGCGATATGCGTCCTGATGAAATCGTCGCCGCTATCCGTGATCTTGGTCCGGACGAAATCGCTGACCTTGTAGCCGAACTTCCGGATGACGTTGCGCCGACCGTGCTTGCTGGCCTTGATCGGGCTGAGCAGTTTGAAGTGCGCTCGGCGTTGTCATTCCCCGAAGGTAGTGTCGGCGCGATGATGGATCTGCACTACGTCAGCGTGCGTGAAGACGCGACGCTGGAAGCGGTGCAGCGCTTGTTGCGGCGATTGAAGAACGATCTGCCGGAAGAAAATACCGATATTTTTGTTGTCGATCGCAGCAATGAGTTGCGCGGCAAGCTGTCGTTGGAGCAGTTGGTGCTCAACGAGCCGGAGCAATCCGTTAGTGAAGTGATGACGCGCGCGCCGACGTTCTTCTTCACCGATGACCCGATCAAAGACGCGGTCGCCGCGTTTGAGAAATACGATCTGTTGTCTGCGCCCGTCGTGAACTTGCACCAGCAGGTGGTCGGACGTATCACCGTTGACGCGGTGCTCGATGAAATCAACGAGCGTGCGCAAAGCGAGAGCTTG
Source organism: Pseudomonadota bacterium (assembly GCA_040387055.1). Taxonomy (GTDB): domain Bacteria; phylum Pseudomonadota; class Gammaproteobacteria; order Nevskiales; family Nevskiaceae; genus Stenotrophobium. The sequence continues at coordinate 9,344 of JAZKEM010000189.1, forward strand.
CGTCAGGCCGGTTTGTCGAAAGAAGAAGATCTCTACGGTCCAGTGCTGCAGAGCAGTCGCAACCGCTGGCCTTGGTTGGGGCTCAACTTGCTGACCTCGTTCGGCGCATCGCGCGTCATTGGTGTGTTCGATAACGTCATCATGCAGTTCACGGTTCTGGCAACGCTGATTCCGATCATCGCTTCACTGGGTGGGAACACCGGTACGCAGACGATGAGTCTGGTAACGCGCGCGATGGCGCTGGATCAGCTGCGTTCTTCACAGTTGCGCCAGACGTTCATCAAAGAATTTTTGGTGGCCTTGCTCAACGGCAGCTTGTGGGGCGCTGCGCTCGCGCTGATGACCTATGCGATGTATGGCAAATGGGAAATAGCGCTGGTGATCTATGGCGCAATGATTCTGCAGTTGGTGCTGGCCGCGATGGTGGGTGTAGCCATCCCTGTGGTGCTCAGGCGCCTGGGCAGAGATCCCGTCATGGGTTCTAGTGTTTTGCTGACCGCAACCACTGACGCGATGGGCTTCTTTATATTCCTCGGCCTTGCAGCCATATTCCTATTGTAAGCAGTGCGTTGCTCAGCGCAGTTGCTTGCCGTAGATTGCCGTCCGATATGAACGATAACGCTAAACAAATTGCGATCAACACGCAGGCCATGATTGAGGCTGGACGCATGTTCCACAGCCGTGGCTGGGTGCCTGCGACGGGCGGCAACTTTTCGGCCAAGCTTTCGTCGGATCAAGTGCTGATCACGGCATCAGGTTGGCACAAAGGTGAATTAACTGAGGATGGCTTTTTAGTGGCAGGCCTCGACGGTAAGCCCTTGGACTCCACACGCAAAGCGTCTTACGAAACCTTGTTGCACATGCAGTTGTATAAACACGATTCAACGATTGGTGCGGCGCTGCATACGCATTCAATCGCCAACACTGTGTTGTCGCGACGGCATTCAAAAATCCGTCTGGCCGGATACGAGCTGTTAAAGCTGCTGCCGGGCATCAACACGCATGACGCTGAAGTCAGCGTGCCGGTTTTTGAAAATGATCAAGACATCGCGCGCCTCGCCGCACATGTTGATGAACACATGAAGCAGCATCCGGAAACACCCGCGTATCTGATTGCCGGACACGGCCTCTATGCCTGGGGTGCAAATGTGGCGCAGGCACGACATCGAGTAGAAGCACTCGAATTCATGTTCGAGTGCGAGTTATGGAGCGAAAAGAAATGACGACGTTGACGATTTATGCCGATAACAATGGCAAGCAGCCACTACAGACTTTGACTGCATTCAACGATATCCGCGATGCGCTGGCAGGCATTGGCGTTGAGTTTGAACGTTGGGAAGCCAATCAGCCTTTGAGCGAAAAGGCTGAACAGGATGAAGTCATCGCCGCGTATCGCGAGCCGATTGATCGCCTCAATAAAAAATACGGCTTTCAGTCGATCGACGTGGTCAGCATGTATCCGGATCATCCGCAGCGCGAAGTTGCGCGCGGCAAGTTTCTGGCTGAACACACGCATGCGGATTTTGAGATTCGCTTCTTCGTTGATGGCGCTGGCATGTTCTACATCCACAGCGGTGGCAAGGTTTACGCCACGCTCTGCACCAAAGGCGATCTGATCAATCTGCCAGCCAATCTCACGCATTGGTTTGATATGGGCCCGCAGCCTAATTTCAAAGCGATTCGTTTGTTCACCACGCCGGAAGGTTGGGTTGGCAATTTCACTGGTAATGACATCGCAGACAACTTTCCGCGTTTCGAGGCGGCAGCGTGATCAAAGTTATTTTGACGGACATCGAAGGCACGACATCGTCCATCGATTTCGTGCATCAAACGCTGTTCCCCTATGCAAAAGCGCATATGCGCAGTTTCTTGCGTGAGAACGCAGATAGCGAAGAATTGCAGCAGCAGTTGTTTGAGATTGAGCGCATTGAGCAAGATGCATTGTCGCTGGATGCGGCTGCTGATGTGTTGGAACGCTGGATTGTAGAAGACCGCAAAGTCACGCCGCTGAAAGCTTTGCAGGGCATGATTTGGCGTCAAGGTTACGAAGCAGGCGAGCTCAAGGGCCATGTCTATGCTGATACGCCGGAATATCTGCGCCAGTGGCATGCGCAGGGTTTGAAGCTCTATGTCTATTCGTCTGGCTCGGTTGAAGCGCAGAAATTAATCTTTGGCTACACCGCTTACGGTGATCTGACGAAATTGTTCTCCGGCTATTTTGATACGCGCGTTGGCGGCAAGCGCGAGGCGGCTTCGTATCAGGCAATCG
>JAZKEM010000190.1:0-8955 GCA_040387055.1 Pseudomonadota bacterium
TCGGGGCGTAGCGCAGCCTGGTAGCGCACCTCCTTGGGGTGGAGGTGGTCGGAGGTTCAAATCCTCTCGCCCCGACCATTTATTGCGATCCCCGTGTTCCTTTAGGCCATCCGTGGCGCTGAGCCCTGCCCGCACATCCATGTGCGTGCGTTCAGCATCACCGCGAGCAGTGCTCGCGAAGCATGATGCTTCACCCTCACGCCCCGACCAATTTAAATCCCAACTCTACTTTTACAGCCGATGTTCATGCTGTGGATTTTGCGTGCCCGCTGCACACAAACCACTCACTTCCTTAACTCTAGGAAAATTTTCTACTGCGGTAGAAAGTTAGCGTCTGTATCTATGGTGGCTCGCCGCTTGCACCACCGTCCGGAGTAAGGTGGCTCGACAGATTTTCGATATTCACACCATGCGCCTCGCAGTCGACTTCAATAGTTACTTCGCTTCGGTTGAGCAACAACTCGATCCGACGCTGCGTGGTCGGCCGGTTGCGGTCGTCCCTTCCATGGCAGACACCACCTGCTGTATTGCTGCGAGTTATGAGGCCAAAAAGTTTGGCGTGAAAACCGGCACCTTGGTGCGCGAGGCAAAACAGCTTTGCCCCAAGATCAAATTGATTGTTGGCGACCACAGCAAGTACGTCGAGTATCACCACCGCCTTTGGCATGCGATCGACAGTGTGCTGCCCATCTGGTGGACGCCATCCATTGACGAGATGCACTGCGAACTCAACAAGCGCGATCAAACACCCGAACGCGCCAAAGCCTATGCCTTACGCATTAAGCAGGCGATCAATGATCAGGTTGGCGAATTTCTGAAGTGCTCGATAGGCATTGCGCCTAATGCTTATCTGGCCAAGACCGCATCAGACATGCAGAAGCCTGATGGACTCGTCGTGATAGAGCGACACGATCTTCCACACATCTTGCATCGACTCGATCTGCGCGATCTCTGTGGCATCGGCTCCAGCATCGAGCGCCGCCTGCGCAACAATGGCATTGATACGGTCGAACAACTTTGTGCAGCGAGTCGTGAAGAGCTACGTCGCGCGTGGGGCAGCGTTGAAGGCGAGTTGATGTGGGCGCGTTTGCGTGGCGAAGAGGTTTATACCGCTCCCACGGAACAACGCAGCCTCGGTCACTCGCATGTCTTGCCACCCGCCGAGCGCAATGACAAAGACGCGCATGCGGTTATTCATCGCATGCTGCAGAAAGCGGCCATGCGTCTACGTAAAATGAAGTTGGTGACGGGCGCAATGCATATCCGCATCAGCTATGCACATCATGACAACTGGAGTCGTGATGGCAAGTTCAGCGAAACCCAAGACACGATGATGCTGGGACATTTTCTGGATTCACTATGGGCACATCGTCCTCGTGGGAAGTCTGTACCGAAGCCGTTTGCTGTAGGCGTTACATTGATGAATCTACGGCCAGAAGAGCAGCAAACCCTGCCGCTCTTTGCCGAAGAGAAACCACTCACGGCGATCAACACCACGATGGATAAGTTGAATCTGCGCTACGGCAAAAACACCGTCTATTTTGGTCGCGCGCATACAGCACGAGATAGCGCGCCAATGCGCATTGCGTTTACGCGGATTCCGGATCTGGATACCGAGCGCTAATTAGGGTGCGCTGTGCGCACCGATTCGCCCAAAAAACGGTGCGCACAGCGCACCCTACTGCTTATGCGTGCTCTTCACTTCAGCCTCAACACGCCCACGCGCCAAACGCACATCCAATGTTTCGCCCGGCTTCAATGCTGAGGCATCTGTAATCACTTCCCCCGCCGCATTGCGCGCAATTGCGTAACCACGATCCAAAACAGCGAGCGGACTGAGGCTGCGGAGCAAAGATTCCGCGGAGTTCAAAGCGGAATTCTGTTTCTGCAGACGTAACTGCAAAGCCGATGCGAGTCGCACTTGTAACGAGTCTGTACGTTCACGCGTAAGACGAATCGTCGATGCAGGCTGCGCCGCTAATAAACGCGACTGCAGATATTGGAAACGCGCCTGCGCACGTTGCCCATCATTGCGCTGCGCTTGAATCAAACGTGACTGCAATTCTTTGAGTCGCTGCCCGGCATCCTGCAAACGTCGGCCCGGGTGCAACAAGGCAAGGCGCGCTTGAAACTGAGCCAACTGCGCGTCTGAGTTATGCAAGGTTTCAGTGATAGCTTCAGTGAGCGAGGCGTCGAGATCATCAACACTCCGCATCCAGTCACGAATATCAGGACTCACCATCTCCGCCGCCGCAGTCGGTGTCGGCGCACGCAAATCAGCAGCAAAGTCCGCGATGGTGAAATCAATTTCATGGCCAACACCACTCACCACCGGCAAGGTACACGCACGAATCGCACGCGCAACAATCTCTTCATTGAAGGCCCAAAGGTCTTCGAGCGAGCCCCCGCCACGCGCAAGAATGATGACGTCAGCCTTTGGCGCACGTTGCGGCAATTCGGCTAATGCCCGAACAATCGCCGGCGCGGCTTCATTCCCCTGCACCGGCACCGGATACAGATAAACCCGCGTCAGCGGAAAGCGTCGCGACAGTGCGGCAAGAATGTCCTGCAGAGCCGCGCCCGTTGCCGAAGTAATGACGCCAACTCCACGCGGTACGCGCGGAACCGCTTTCTTGCGTTTGTCGTCGAACAAGCCTTCGGCCGACAAACGTGCCTTCAGCTGTTCAAAAGCCCGCAGCAGCGCGCCCTCACCCGCCGGCTCCATGTGCTCGCAGATAAATTGCAGCTCGCCGCGCGCCGGATAGACGCTGACCTGCCCGCGGATCAGAACGCTATCGCCATCACGCGGCTGTGGCCGGACATTGAAATTGGCGCCTTTGAACATCGCGCAGCGAATCTGCGAGCGCGCGTCCTTCAGGGTGAAATACCAGTGCCCAGACGCCGGACGCGAGAAATTGGAGATTTCGCCCTGAACCCAGGTCCGCGGCAGCGCGTCTTCCACCAGCGCACGCAGGATCTCGGTCAGCTCCGAGACCTGATAAATCGTGCGACGCGGGTTGGACTCTGGCAAAGCCATCGGTTCTCTGGGGTGCAAAATCATGAAAATCCGCAGGCCCAACAAGAGTCTGCGATCTTTTTTGTAACGCGACTGCTGAAGCGAGGGATCAAAGTCCGTATAATATCGTTTTGGCGGAGCCCTAAATGACTCGCATCGAACAAGACGCCCTGACTTTCGACGACGTCCTGCTACAACCGGCCTATTCTGAAGTCTTACCACGCCAGGTTGATACCTCTACCCTGCTGACCAAGCGAATTCGCTTGAACATTCCGTTGCTGTCCGCGGCAATGGATACGGTCACCGAATCCAAGCTGGCCATCGCGCTCGCTCAGGAAGGCGGCCTCGGCATTATTCACAAGAACATGACCCCGGCTCGTCAGGCCGCGGAAGTCCGTGCCGTTAAAAAGTACGAAAGCGGCGTGATTGTGGACCCGATCGTCGTTCCACCAACGATGACCATTGGCGAAGTGATCAAACTGACCCGCGCCAGCCGCATCTCCGGCGTGCCGGTGGTTGATGGCAAGGAACTGGTCGGCATCGTCACCAGCCGCGATCTGCGCTTTGAAACCCGTTTTGACGAACCAGTCTCCCGCGTGATGACGCCGAAAGATCGCCTCGTCACCGTGAAAGAAGGCGCGAGCAAGGAAGAAGTGGTTTCCAAGCTCCACACCCACCGCATCGAAAAAGTGCTGGTGGTGAATAACAAATTCCAGCTGCGCGGCATGATCACGGTCAAGGACATTCAAAAGTCCTCCGACTTCCCGCTCGCCTGCAAAGATGAAAAAGGCAGCCTGCGTACCGGCGCTGCAGTTGGCACTGGCGCAGATACCGACGAGCGCGTCTCGTTACTGGTTGAAGCCGGCGTTGACGTCATCGTTGTCGACACCGCACACGGCCACAGCAAGGGCGTGATTGATCGCGTTCGTCTGATCAAGAAACAGTATCCAGATCTGCAAGTCATCGGCGGCAACATTGCCACCGGCGCTGCAGCACTCGCACTGGTTGAAGCAGGCGCAGACGCAGTCAAAGTCGGCATTGGTCCTGGCTCTATCTGCACCACGCGTATCGTCGCTGGCGTTGGCGTGCCACAGATCACTGCAGTGATGAACGTTGCTGACGCGCTTCGCAAGAAAGGCATCCCGCTGATTTCTGACGGCGGCATTCGTTACTCCGGCGACTTCGCCAAGGCTGTTGCTGCAGGCGCTTACGTTGCAATGGTCGGCAGCATGCTGGCCGGCACCGAAGAAGCACCGGGCGAGATTGAGCTCTACCAAGGCCGTAGCTTCAAGAGCTACCGCGGCATGGGCTCCATGGGTGCGATGGCGCAGGGCTCCAAGGATCGTTACTTCCAGGACACCACCGCTGAAGTTGAAAAGCTGGTGCCAGAAGGCATTGAAGGCCGCGTGCCTTACAAAGGCTCGATGGGCGCTATCGTTCATCAAATGGTCGGCGGCCTGCGCGCAAGCATGGGTTACACCGGTTGCCAGACGATTGAAGAACTGCGTACCAAGACCACCTTCGTCAAAATCACCTCGGCAGGCATCAAGGAATCGCACGTGCATGATGTTGCGATCACCAAGGAAGCGCCGAATTATCGCGTTGAATAAGCCACAACCCCGACCTTGTGTCGGGGTTTTAGTTTGAAGCCATGAAAAATATCCATTCCGACAAAATTCTGATTCTCGATTTCGGCAGCCAGGTCACGCAGCTGATCGCACGACGTGTGCGTGAAGCCGGCGTTTACTGCGAACTGATGCCTTGGGATTGCGGCGACGCCGCTGTTCGCGAGTTCGCGCCCAAGGGAATCATTCTCTCCGGCGGCCCTGAGTCCACCACCGCAGCCGGTTCGCCACGCGCGCCACAAGCAGTGTGGGATCTCGGCGTTCCTGTGCTCGGCATCTGCTACGGCATGCAGACGATGGCGATGCAGCTCGGCGGCACCGTTGAAGCGCACGATCAAAAAGAATTTGGCTACGCACAGGTTCGCGCACGCGGCCATTCGGCGCTGCTGAAAGATATTCAGGATCACATCAACGAAGAAGGCCACGGTCTGCTTGATGTGTGGATGAGCCACGGCGATCGCGTCACTGCATTGCCAGCAGGCTTCAAATGCATTGCATCAACGCCTGACCTGCCCTTCGCTGGTATGGCTGACGAAGCACGTCGTTATTACGCCGTGCAGTTCCACCCGGAAGTCACGCACACCACGCAGGGCCAAGCCCTGTATGAACGCTTTGTTCACGACATCTGCGGCTGCGGTCGCGCATGGACGTCGGGCAATATCATTGATGACGCGATTGCACGCGTACGTGCGCAAGTCGGCACCGGCAAAGTTCTGCTTGGCTTGAGTGGCGGTGTTGATTCCAGCGTTGTTGCGGCATTGCTGCACAAGGCCATCGGCCCACAACTCACCTGCGTATTCGTCGACACCGGCCTGCTGCGCCTGCACGAAGGCGATGCGGTGATGGAATTGTTCGCCAACAATCTTGGCGTGAAAGTCATCCGTGCGAATGCGGAAGAGCGTTTCCTCTCGCAACTCGCTGGCGTGTCGGATCCCGAAGCCAAGCGCAAAGTCATCGGTAAAGCTTTCATCGACGTCTTTGAAGAAGAAGCCAACAAGCTCAAAGATGTCGATTTTCTTGCGCAAGGCACGATCTATCCAGACGTCATCGAATCTGCTGGCGCCAAGACTGGCAAAGCGCACGTGATCAAATCGCATCACAACGTCGGCGGCTTGCCTGCGCATATGCGCATGCAGTTGGTCGAACCGTTGCGCGAATTATTCAAGGACGAAGTTCGCACGATTGGCGTTGAACTCGGCCTGCCGCGCGAGATGGTGTATCGCCACCCGTTCCCAGGTCCAGGGCTCGGCGTGCGCATTCTCGGCGAAGTGAGCAAGGCCAGTGCAGACACGCTACGCAAAGCCGATCACATCTTCATGGAAGAACTGCGCCGCAGTGGTTGGTACGACAAAACTTCGCAAGCCTTTGCTGTGTTTCTTCCAGTAAAAAGCGTTGGCGTGACTGGCGACGGCCGTCGCTATGAACCGGTGATCGCACTGCGCGCCGTGCAGACCATCGATTTCATGACTGCACACTGGGCTCACCTGCCCTACGATCTGCTGGATGTTTGCAGTCGCCGCATCGTCAACGAAGTCGCTGGCGTGTCGCGCGTTGTATACGACATCTCAGGCAAACCACCCGCGACGATTGAATGGGAGTGACGCGTTAGAAACGCGTCACTTTTTTGTCGTGAATCAGCTTCGCTCATTTCTAGCTAGCTTCCGTCCTGCGCGCTCGCGCGTAGGAGGACAAGAGCGTCTGCGTGCCTTTATCGGCGGCAGCATCGGCGTTCTTATCACGGCGTTGATCAGCCGCTGGTTTGCAGGCGCAGAATCCATCACCCCTTGGCTTATTGCACCGCTCGGCGCGAGTGCAGTCCTAGTGTTTGCGTTGCCTGCAAGTCCGCTCGCACAACCTTGGTCTGTAATCGGCGGCAATACGGTTTCGGCATTGGTCGGCATCGCCTGTGCAATTTATATCCCTGATCCCGCTTGGGCTGGCGCAATTGCTGTGGGTTTAGCGATTGCTGCAATGTTTAGCTTGCGTTGCCTGCATCCACCGGGCGGCGCAATCGCACTGTTTGTCGTGTTAGCGCATGCAACGAGTTTTCACTTCGCAATCTTTCCTGTGCTGTTGAATTCTTTGCTGATGGTTTTTGCAGGTGTGATTTACAACAGCCTCACGGGCCGCCGCTATCCGCACGGCCAACAAGCCACTGCTCCGCTATCGTCGACTGCCGCACGTTTCAGTGCTGCTGATCTCGACGTTGCACTGACGCGTTACAACCAAGTGCTCGATGTCAGTCGCGATGATCTTGAAGAGCTGCTGCATCACGCTGAACTCGCCGCTTATCAACGTAATCTTGGTGCGTTGCGCTGCGCGGACATCATGTCGACCTCACCGCTGTCAGTGCAGTTTGGCACTCACCTCGATGAGGCTTGGGCGCTGATGCGTGAACATCGCATCAAAGCATTGCCGGTGATTGATATCAGTCGTCGCATTGTTGGCATCGTCACAGTCGCTGACTTCATGCGCCAAGCAGACCTCGACGCACGCACCAATATCGGTAAAAGTCTGCGCGAAGCAGTGCGCCGCACAGGCGCACTCACGGCAGAAAAACCAGAAGTTGTTGGTCAGATCATGACGCGCAGCGTGCGTGTAATGAGCGCACAGCGACATATGATCGAACTCGTGCCACTGTTCTCTGAGGACGGTCACCACCATATTCCGATCATTGATGACGACAAGCGCCTCGTCGGCATCATCACGCAGACAGATCTGGTCCGCGCGTTGTATCGTGCGGTTAAGCCCGGCGCTTGATAACGCATTCATGAACACTGAAGTCAGCACACTCAATGATGACGAACGCTGGATGCGCCACGCGCTGTCGCTCGCACAGCGTGCGCAAGACGAAGGCGAAGTTCCGGTCGGCGCAGTGCTCGTGCAAAACGGTGTGATTGTTGGCGAAGGCTGGAATCGCCCGATTGGCACGCATGACCCCAGCGCACATGCGGAGATGCTGGCGATGCGCGCCGCTGCGCAAGCCATCGGCAACTATCGCCTGCCCGGCAGCACGCTTTACGTTACGCTAGAACCCTGTGTGATGTGTGCAGGCGCGATCATTCATGCACGCGTTTCACGTCTCGTATATGGCGCGCACGACCCCAAGGCCGGCGGCGTACATTCGGTCTACGACGTCATCTCCAATCCGCGTCTTAACCATCGTTTGGAATGGGCCGGCGGCGTACTTGAGCTTGAATGCGCCACAGCATTGCGCGATTTCTTCCGCGCCCGACGCTGATAAGGCATTAATTGCGGGTAAAAACGGCCCATCAGAGGCTGGGCCTCGCTGTTGGGATCAAGATTCATTAATATCGCCCCCACAATAATTCGATGGTTAAGGGGAGCGGTATGAGCTTGATGTATCTCGAGGACTTTCAGCCTGGACAGACGTTTGATCTCGGCACTATCGAAGTCACTCACGAACAGGTTGTGGAGTTCGCAAAACAGTTCGATCCGCAGCCCTTCCATATCGATGTTGATGCTGGTGGACAGTCCATCTTTGGCGGTTTGATCGCCAGCGGCTGGCACACCTGCTCGCTGATGATGCGCATGCTCGTCGACAACCTATTCTCTCGCACCGCAACGCTCGGTTCTCCCGGCGTTAATCAAATCCGTTGGTTATTGCCCGTGCGTCCAGGCGACACGCTGCATGCCAGCACACGCGTGTTGGCTGTGACCTCGTCGGTCAGCAAGCCAGATCGCGGCACCATCGAGTTTCACTACGACGTGCGCAATCAAAATAATGAAGCGGTACTTGCGATGCAGGGCATCAGCATGTTCCGTCGTCGCGGCGACTAAACAAGCGCGCCGAATAATATCGGCGCTTTAGTTTCAGTTTCCTGCAAGTTCTAACAGTGCGGCCGTGGCGAGATGTCCACGGTCGCGCGCGATTTCAGCAGCGCTCTTGTTGTCTTCCGTTCTGGCCTGGCGATCAACGCCACGTGCGAGCAACAGCTTGCACAAACCTTCAAAACCACGCGAAGACGCCAGATGCAGCGCGGTAACGCCGCTACCACCAACGTGATGCACGTCGGCACCAAAACCAATCAGCAACGGAGCAAGACTCTCGCCTAGCGCGCCAGCAATCGCTGCGTGCATTGGCGTGTTCGACATCGGGTTCTGCGACAGCGCATCCAACGGCGCACCGAGCGCTACCAACACCAGCGCCGTATCACGCTGACCAAAGAACGCAGCGAGATGCAGTGGCGTCCAGCCATCAGGGCTATAAGCAGCAATCTGGCTCTTGTCGGCAACCAGCAATTCAGCCACGCGCAACGCGTCGCCATAAGAAGCGGCTTCAAACAAACTCAG
>JAZKEM010000191.1:0-2492 GCA_040387055.1 Pseudomonadota bacterium
AAATCTGGCGCATCAATCCTGCAGGCGGCGCGCCGGAGAAAGTTGCTGGCGATCTCGGCGTGCCGGATTCGGTGAAATTTGATGCCGATGGTTTCATCGTTTCCACACAGGTAGCTTCAGGCCAGGTACTGCGCATCAACCCGCGAAACGGCGAGCGAACCGTACTTGCACAACTTGAACCCGGCCTCGACAACCTGACCTTCGTCGGCGAGCGTCTGTTCGTCTCCAACTTCAATGGCCAGATCAGCGAAGTTGCCTCCAACGGCGCGATACGTACGCTGCTGCCACATGGCCTCAATGGTCCGTTCGATATCGCTGTCGACAGCAGCGGCAAGATTTATGTCGCCGATGGCCCTAACCTGTTCCAACTGTTGGCAGACGGATCGCTCAAATCACTGGGTATGCTGTTTACGCCGGGCTATCCGGGATACACGCGCGGCCTCGCTGCGACGGGTGACGGTGAACTCGTCGTCGCAACTGCAGCAGGCCAGATTGCGCGCTATCGTCCTGCGCTCAACGAAAGTGAAGTTCTCGTCCAAGGCCTGGACCAACTCTACGGTGTCGCCGTCACCGCTGCTGGCGCAGTCATCACCGCTGAACTCGGCACCGGTCGCGTACTCGCAATTCAGTCCGGCAATGTGGAAGTGCTTGCTTCCGGCCTGCGCGATCCACTTGGCGTTGCAATAGATGCCAATGGCGCTGTCCTCGTCTCTGAATCTGCAGGCGGTCGCGTTGTACGCGTGTTGAGTTCAGGCGTCGAAACCGTTGTTGATGGCCTGCAAAATCCGCAAGGTATTCTCGTGCGCGATGGCCTGCTCTATATCGTCGACGTTGGCGCAAAGACCGTGATTGAATTCGATCTCAAGAAAGGCAGCCGTCGAATCATCGCTTCAACGCTGCCCGTCGGCTCACCACCCGGCGTCGTTGCAAAGCCACTGCGCGGATTCCCACCGTTCACAGGGCCTATGGGTCCATACGCTGGCATCGCTGTTGGTGCCGATGGCACGTTGTATATTTCTGCCGATGGCGACGGCAGCGTACTCGCACTGAGAGCTGCATGAGCGCAACAAACGACAAACCTGTACTTGTCACCGGCGCCAGCGGTTTCGTCGGCAGCCACACTGCACGCTTGCTGGTTGAGAGCGGACGCAAGGTCCGCGTATTGCTACGCAAGACCAGCAACACCGAAGCAGTCAAAGACCTTCCGGTTGAAATCATTTACGGCGATGTACTGGACCCCAATTCCCTACGCACAGCGATGCAAGGTTGCGGCAGCGTGTTCTATAGCGTGGTTGATCCACGCTTTTGGCTGACCGACACCACGCCGCTTTATCGCAACAATGTTGAAGGCTTGGTCAACGCGATGGATATCGCACTTGAACTCGGCATCGAACGCTTCATCTTCACCAGCTCCATGGGCACTTTGGGTTTTAATCCGAACGGCCCGGTCACTGAAGACATTCCGTTCAACTGGCTTGATCGCGCCTCGCCTTACATCCGTGCACGGTTGGAAGCAGAAAATAAATTCCTCAGCTATTGCCGCGAGAAAGGATTGCCTGGTGTCGCGCTGTGCATCGCCAACACTTACGGCCCCCAGGATTATCAACCGACACCGCATGGCGGCATGCTGTGGGATGCTGCATCCGGTAAAGCAAAATATGCCTTGGATACCAGCGCACCGACGATTGATATTCGCGACGCTGCTGCCGCTGCACTACAGGCAGAGAAGCATGGGCGATTTGGCGAGCGCTACATCATCGCCAACGAGTTCATCAGCAATTACGAGTTCTATCGGATTGCCGCTGAACTGCGCGGGAACCCGCCGCTGAAAATAATTCCTGTCGGCGTTGCGCGTTTCATCGCAGCGACTGCTGAAGCCATCTTTAAGCTGATTGGCAAAAAAGATTATCTGCTGAGCAAGGATGCGGTCTTCTTATCTGGTGCATTCAAGACCATGGATAACAGCAAGGCTCGAAGGGAGCTGCACTGGAATCCTCGTCCAATCAAAGAAACCATCAAAGACGCCGTCGATTGGTACGCGCAGCACGAAGAAATTAAGTAGCTCACGTAGGGCGGGAGTATCCCGCCTTCCGTGAATATGAGTTACGCGACAGGCGGGATACTCCCGCCTGACACGCCCGACTAGTTACGTGAAAGTTTCCTGCGAACCGCTGGGATGTACTTCTCTTTCATGTCATCCACCAGCTCAAACACCACCGGCACCACCAGCAGACTCAACAGCGTTGAAGTAATCAGTCCACCGACCACAACAACAGCCATGGGTGCGCGGAAGCTGCTGTCACCATCTAGGCCCAGTGCAATCGGCATCATGCCCGCGCCCATCGCGAAGGTGGTCATGACGATGGGTCTTGCACGTTTGTGACAAGCATCGATGACGGCATCGAGACGGTTCATGCCCAGATCCCTGCGCGCCATAATCACGTAGTCGACCAACAGAATTGAGTTCTTGCTGACGATACCAATCAGCATCA
>JAZKEM010000192.1:0-3850 GCA_040387055.1 Pseudomonadota bacterium
ACTTTCTTTGACGTTAATCAAAGAAAGTTACCCGCGCTTCAGCGCGGAACCTGTCTTCTCAATCAGCACCGGAAGATTTACGCCGCAAGGCGGCGCACTAACCCATCCCATAGAGCTTAATGCTTGAGCAGCGCTGCAACTACTGCAAAATCATCTTCTGTATCAACACCACGCGGCGGCGGATTCTCTGTCACGCCCATGCGAATGCGCAGACCATGTGCCAATGCACGCAACTGTTCGAGCGCCTCACAATCTTCCAACGCCGCAGGCGGAAGCGAACTAAAACGTGCAAGTGCGTCAACGCGGTAGGCATAGAGCCCGATGTGACGGAACACCAAGCCTTCTGGTAACTGCGGATTATCGCGAGTAGCACCGGTGCGCTTCCAAGGAATAGGCGCACGTGAGAAGTACAAAGCATTCTTGGCTTCGTCCATCACCACTTTCACGACGTTCGGATTAAGCCAATCTTCAACCGAATGAATCGCATGGCACAGCGTTGCAATGTGAGCACTCGCATCTGCTGCCAGCAAATCTGCAGCCTGACGAATCAACGCTGGCGGCATCAACGGCTCATCGCCTTGTAGATTCACCACAATCGTCTGCGCACTCCATCCTGCCGCACGCGCAATCTCGTCAATGCGATCAGTACCGGAATTGTGTGTTGCTGCTGTCATGCGTACATCAGCACCAAACGCTTTGCAGGCATTCAGAACTTCTGCATCGTCAGTGGCGATGATGACTTCTTCTGCACCACTTTTGCGTGCCGCTTCCCAAGCAAACTGCACTAGCGGTTGGCCATTGACCTCGCGCAGCACTTTGCGCGGCAGGCGCGTTGAACCAAGACGCGCGGGGATCACGACCTTGAAAGAACTCATGCCTTCAGTTCATCTTCAGTAAGAGGGCGTGCTTCTTCTTCCAGCATCACTGGAATGCCATCACGCACCGGATAGGCCAAGCGCGAAACCTTGCACCAGAGTTCATTGCGATCGGCATGCCACACCAACGCTGCTTTGGAGACTGGGCAGACGAGAATATCGAGTAGACGCTTATCCATAGGACTCTATCGCTTAAGACTGTTCACTAATTTTCGCACAAGCGCGGTGTAGTCCGCGTGCAGATCGGCCACTACCGGCACAAAACGCCAATGCGGCTGCGCAAAGGCCAAGCATTTAACGGCATCTTTTTCAGTCATCAGCACGGGATGTGTATCGATGAAATTGAAGTCACTTGCAGTGAACGCATGATGATCGGGGAAAGCATGTGGAATCACATTGATCCCTTGCCAGCGCAGCTGGCCAAAGAATCGTTCCGGATTGCCAATGCCAGCCACCGCATGCACCGTCCGCCCTTTAAACGCGGCCATAGGCTCGCGCGCACCAGTAAACGTATGCGCCTCAGTCATGCGTAAAAACATATCGGCATGCTCTGGAGCATCACCACGCCAACCGCCACCATTGACGACCGCCAGCTGCACCTCACGCAAGCGCGCAGGCGCTTCACGCAAAGGGCCCGCAGGAATCAGCGCACCATTACCAAGCCCACGCATGCCATCAACGATACAAATTTCCAGATCACGCGCCAAGCGATAGTGCTGAAGACCGTCATCCGCAACGAGCACGTTGACGGTTGGATTTTGGGTTAGAAGAAAACGCGCAGCTGCACGACGATCAGGATCGATCACCACAGGCACATTCAAACGACGCGCCATCAACAAAGGCTCATCACCGCAATACACGGGATTACTTTCACTGTGCACGGCCATTGGATATTGCGGCGCTTCACCACCATAGCCACGGCTGATCACACCGGGGGTATAGCCCCACTCGCGTAGACGTTCCACCAACCAGATGACGAATGGCGTCTTGCCGGTGCCACCGAGGCTGATGTTGCCAACAACAATCACTGGAGCTGGTAAGCGCTCTGCTTCAGCAGTTAGGCTCACGCGACGACGACGTGAAATGACGCCGTAAAGCCAAGAGAACGGCAGCAACCAGAACGGCGCTGGTTGATCGGAATACCAAATCGACTCAAGCCAAGTTTTTAGAGGCATCTTCTTCGAATTGCATACGGTAGAGCGCTGCGTAGATACCACCCTTTTCCAGCAATTCAGCGTGACGACCTGATTCCGCAATGCGTCCATCCTGCATCACAACAATCTTGTCGGCACTCTGCACCGTTGACAGTCGGTGAGCGATCACCAGCGTCGTACGGCCAATTACCAGCTTTTCTAAAGCAGCTTGAATGTAACGCTCAGACTCCGTGTCAAGCGCAGAAGTCGCTTCATCAAGAATTAGAATCGGCGCGTCTTTCAGCAGCGCACGTGCAATCGCAATGCGCTGACGCTGACCACCCGAAAGCATCAAACCGTTCTGGCCGATGTGAGTGTCTAGCCCTTCCGGAAGCTTCTCGATGAAATCCCATGCATAGGCCGATTTCGCAGCCTCAATAATTTTTTCGCGCGACGGCATTTCTGCCATGCCATAAGCAATGTTGTCCGCGATGCTGGCATTGAACAGACGCACTTGCTGATCGACCAGTGCAATCTGATTGCGCAAACCAGTAATCGGATATTCACGAAGATCATGGCCATCCAGCAGAATGACGCCGCCATCAACATCATAGAAACGTGGCAACAAGGCCAGTAGCGTCGACTTGCCGCTACCAGATCTTCCGACAAATGCCACCGTCTGACCTGGCTCCACCGTGACTGAAACGCCACGTAGTGCATCGCCCAGCTCTTCGCGATAACGGAAGCGGACATCTTTGAATTCAATCTGGCCGCGTGCGCGTTTCAGCTCGCGAGTACCACCATCTTGCTCAGCGGGCTCTGCCAACAGATGAAAAATATCCTGACCAGCAACCACAGCGCGCTGCATTTTTTCGTTAACGCCAGACAAAGCCTTAATCGGATTCATCAGACCAATCATCGCGCCGAGAAACGAAACAAAAGTACCTGCACTGATCGTCGCCAGCATTTCTGGCTGCGTCGCAAAATAAACAATCGCTGCGACTGCGAAAGCTGCAATGAACATCACCACTGCAGAACTACCTGCCGCAGTTGCCTTGACCTTGAGCGACAAGAAGCGGTTGTGTTCGTTGATACGCTTGAACTCAGCGGCTTCGAAATCCTGACCGTTGTAGACCTTAACAACGCGCTGAGAACCGATGCTCTCTTCCGCCGCCTGCGTCACGCTACCAACAGATTCCTGAATGCGATGACTGATTTTGCGGAAGCGTCTGCTGACATAGCCTGTAATCATGGCAATGATTGGACCGAGCACAAAACAGAACAGACTCAGTTCCCAGTTCAAATAAAGCATCCACGAGAGCAAGCCGATCAGCGTCAAACCTTCGCGAATAATGGCGGTGAGTGATGTCGTCGTTGCATCCGCAACTTGTTCGACGTGATAAGTCAGACGCGAGATCAACTGACCCGAACTGCTCTGGTCATAAAAACGCACGGGCAACTTGAGGAGATGGTTAAAAACTTCACCGCGTAAATCCGTGACCACGCGCCGGCCAATCCAAGCCATGCCGTAAGTCGACATGAAACCGCCTAAACCGCGTGCGAGGAACATGCCGATGATGATGGGCGGAATCCAACGGGTGGATTCAATATCTTTGCCAACAAAGCTCACATCTAAAAGTGGCTTCATCAGCGCCAAAAAGCCCGTATCCACCGCCGCGCACATCACCATGCCAAGCACGGCAAGAATAAAAACACGCCAATGCGGCGCCGCGTAGCCTAAGAGGCGACGGTAGACGACAAGCGGCGGCAAATAATTTGGGGCGGAATCCGACATGACAGATAGCTAAATTGGCGTGCGCCAATGTTAGCATTCAGCCACTT
>JAZKEM010000193.1:0-3733 GCA_040387055.1 Pseudomonadota bacterium
GCTAGCTACGCCCAAGCACCCTACAATTCGCCCTCATTTTTCGCGCTGGCAGACACCCTGTCCGCGCCTAGCTTTAACCTAAGAAAAACCATGGATAAGACTTTCGATTCCCGCGTCATTGAAGCCCGTTGGCGCGAGACCTGGGAACAGAGCGGCTGTTTTGCCGCCGGTGCGGGTTCTGCGACTGGCGCGCCTTACAGCATCATGATTCCGCCGCCGAACGTCACCGGCAGCCTGCACATGGGTCACGCCTTCCAGCACACGGTGATGGACGCGCTGACGCGCTATCACCGCATGAAGGGCAACGACACCCTGTGGCAACCTGGCACCGATCACGCTGGTATCGCGACGCAGATGGTGGTTGAGCGCAATCTCAAACTCGCTGGTGAACCGACACGCGCTGAATTGGGCCGCGAAAAGTTTCTGGAAAAAGTCTGGGAGTGGAAGAAGTTTTCTGGTGACACGATTGAAAACCAGATTCGCCGCATGGGCAGCTCGGTTGATTGGTCACGCAAAGCGTTCACCATGGATCCGTCCTACTCCACCGCCGTCATCGAACACTTTGTTCGCCTGCACGACGAAGGTTTGATCTATCGCGGTAAGCGCTTGGTCAACTGGGACCCGGTGCTGCAAACCGCAATCTCTGATCTGGAAGTGGTACAGGAAGAAGAAAACGGCAAGCTCTGGCATATCCGTTACCCGCTCGTTGGCGGCGCCAAGACTGCAGAAGGCAAAGACCACATCGTCGTTGCAACGACGCGTCCCGAGACGCTGTTGGGTGACGCGGCGGTTGCGGTGAATCCAGCAGACGAACGCTATCAATCACTGATTGGCAAAACCGTCACACTGCCATTGTGCGATCGCGAAATTCCGATCATTGCGGATGACTATGTTGATCGTGAATTCGGCACAGGCTGCGTCAAGATCACGCCTGCACATGACTTCAACGATTACCAAGTTGGCCAGCGTCACAAGCTGCCGCTGATCAATATTCTCACGCGAGAAGCAAAAATTGTTTCAAATATAGCTGCAGATTGGCACTCCACGCTTAAGTCAAACAATCCTTCAAAGTCCCAGGTAAATTCAGTCGTCGACATGGCGATTGACATTGGCATTCCTGAGAACCTTCAGGGACTAGATCGCTTCGCTGCGCGCAAGCAGATCATTGCTGATCTCGAAGCTGCAGGTCTGATGGAAAAGATTGACGATCACAAACTCAAAGTTCCTCGCGGTGATCGCACCGGCGTTGTGCTCGAGCCATATCTCACCGATCAATGGTTCGTCGATCTCACCAGCGAAACGCGTCGTGACGGCAAGCCCGGCCCGGGCGGTCTCAAAGCAATCACCGAACCCGCGATCAAAGTTGTTGCAGATGGGAGCATCAAATTTGTTCCAGAAAACTGGAGCAACACTTACTTCCATTGGCTACGCAATATTCAAGACTGGTGTATTTCACGTCAGCTTTGGTGGGGCCACCGCATTCCGGCTTGGTATGACGAGCAGGGAAATGTTTACGTTGAGCGCAGCGAAGAAGCCGTGCGCAGCAAGTACAAGCTCGACGCCAGCGTTGCACTGAAGCAAGACGAAGACGTATTCGATACCTGGTTCTCGTCCGACATCTGGCCGTTCGCAACTCAGGGCTGGCCGCAGGAAACGCCAGAGCTGAAAAAATATTATCCAAGCAGCGTGCTCGTTACCGGCTTCGACATCATTTTCTTCTGGGTCGCCCGCATGGTGATGATGGGCCAGAAGCTGATTGGCGAAGTGCCGTTCCGCGAAGTCTATGTGCACGGCCTGATCCGCGATGCGGAAGGCCAGAAGATGAGCAAGTCAAAGGGCAATGTGCTGGATCCATTGGATCTGGTCGATGGCATTGCGCTGGATGATCTGGTCAAGAAGCGCACCACCGGTTTGATGAAACCGGAAACCGCGCCGAAGATCGAGAAAGCCACGCGCAAGGATTATCCGGAAGGCATCGCCGCTGTTGGCGTTGACGCACTGCGCTTCACTTTCGCAGCCCTCGCCTCACCGGGCCGTGACATCCGCTTCGACTCCGAGCGCGCCGAAGGCTATCGCAACTTCACCAACAAGATCTGGAACGCTTCACGCTTTGCGCTGATGAATCTTGGCGCGCTGAATGAAGAAGGTGAACTGCAAATTCCCGCAGGCCTCAACGATGGTGAGTTCACGCTCTCAGTTGCAGACCGCTGGATCATTTCACGTTTGCAGAAAGTTGAAGCCGAAGCCGCCGAGCTTTTCAGAACGTACCGTTTCGATCTGCTCTCGCAGCTGCTGTACCAATTCATCTGGAACGAGTACTGCGATTGGTATCTCGAACTGACCAAGCCAACCTTGCTTGGTGACGACGAACTCGCAAAGCGCGGCACCAAGCGCACGCTCGTGCGCGTACTGGAAACTTGGTTACGCTTGCTGCACCCGCTGATGCCGTTCATCACCGAAGAAGTCTGGCAGCGCGTTGCTCCGCTAGCGGAAAAGTCGGGCGCTACGATCATGTTGCAGCCTTATCCGGAACCACAACCGGAGAAGATCGACGAAGCCGCCGAAGCAGACATCGAATGGCTGAAGAGCTTCATCCTTGGCCTGCGTCAGATCCGTGGCGAAATGGATATCTCGCCGGGCAAGCCACTGCCGTTGTTACTGCAGAACGCCAGCGACAACGATCGTGTACGCATCGAAAAAATGCAGAGCAATATTCAGTTCCTCGCACGCGTGGAATCACTACGCTTCCTCGATGCCAATGAAGTGCCGCCGCAATCGGCGACTGCACTCGTCGGCCAGATGAGCTTGCTAGTGCCGATGGCTGGTCTGATCGACAAGGATGCAGAACTCGCACGCCTCGCCAAGCAAATCGCGAAGCTGGAAAGCGATCTCGGCAAAACCGAAATCCGCGTCAACAATCCCAACTTCGGCAAAGCACCAGAAAACGTGCAGCAACAAACACGTGATCAAGCTGCGCGCCAGAAACAAGATTTAGAAGCACTGCGACAGCAGCACGCAAATATCAGTGCTTTATAAGAATTAGATTCAAAAAATAATGAGGGGAGTTACATGCACGCGATTGCACAACAAATGATTCGCAAGCTGGTGCCAGTTGGCGCTGGTCTTGCAATGGCACTGTTACTGGCTGCATGCGGCAGCAGCAGTTCGCCTACGAATAACGGTGTTAGTGGCGCCAAAGGTCAGTGGGTGGATTACAACCCACCTGCGCTTTATTCCGGCACCAAAACCACTAGCGACCAATTCATCACTATGCGCGATGGTGTGCGCTTGGCGGTCGATGTGACGCAGCCGCTTGATGCGAATGGCCAGGTCGTCAGCACACCGCTGCCAGTCATTCTGACGATGACCGGCTACAACAAAGGCATCGGCACGTTTGTGCCTGCTATTGGTGGTGCCAGCCCTTACTTCGTCGAGCATGGCTATATTCAAGTCATCGTTGATGTACGCGGCACTGGGCACTCCGGCGGCGAATGGGAAGCCTTCGGTGAAACCGAGCAAGCGGATTACGATGAAATACTGGATTGGGTTGTTGAACAACCTTGGTCGAATGGACGCATCGGTCTTCATGGTGCTTCGCTGCTGGGCATCACCGCAGTACTGGCAGCATCACGTCAGCACCCAGCGGTGAAAGCACTGTTCCCGATCGTACCGATGGCTGACAGCTATCGCGATATCGTTTTTGCAGGCGGCCAGACCAATGTTGGATTCATTC
>JAZKEM010000194.1:0-12833 GCA_040387055.1 Pseudomonadota bacterium
TTGGTCTGCGCCTTGAGACGCTTGCGGGCATTCTTGATTTGCGATTCAAGCTTGGTGCGGGTGCTCATGCGTTGACTCCACGTGACGAGTGAGATTTGAGAATAGCACTAACAATGCGTAGCGCTAGTGCGAGGTGATAGGAGGCTCAGATCCCCATGGTGCTGAGGCTTGATGCGATTCTCCCGAGTGCGCTGGCGAGTGTCGGATGTTCACTCTCAAATTGAGTGATCGCCCCCGAGATATCTTGGCGTACTGAGGCGTTGCCATCGGCGTCATCAGCGTTTTCAATCTGACGCTCAATCGCCGAGATCAATTGCTGCACCCGCTCGCGCGATTGCGGCTCGTGGAACTTCAGGCTGTCGAGGTCGCTGCGTAGACTCTCCAGCGTTTCGCGTAGCTCTACCTTGTTCATATCAGTCTCCGGTGGGCTGGCCTCATGCTAGCTCACGTGAGAAATCTGTGCAGCAGGCGCAGAGTACATCCAGGTTGCGAGCTTCGACGTATGGTTGAACGTGAATCCACCACGAGATCGGCATTACCTTGCGAATTTTTCTCTCTGTAGTGTTAATGAGCATGGCACTTGGCTACGGCCCCAATGCGGGAGCATCGGCATTGCAATGGGATGATGTTGAGCAGATGCCACTGCCACTTGCTGGCGAGCGAATCGTTTATGGAACACGACCCTTGCAGTTTGGTGAGTTGCGGATGCCGAGAGGCAAGGGGCCGTTCCCGGTCGCTGTGCTGGTACATGGAGGATGCTGGTTGTCGGGATTTGATCGCGGTTATATGACTCATATGGCTGCAGCGCTGACCAAAATGGGTATCGCGACCTGGACGATCGAATATCGACGTGTCGGTGACGAAGGCGGCGGCTGGCCCGGCACCTTTCAGGACATCGCAAAAGCGTTGGACTATTTGCCAGTGCTCTCTAAAACGAAGCCGCTGGATATGAAGCGTGTGATTGCGGTCGGCCACTCATCCGGAGGGCAGCTCGCCTTATGGCTGGCAGCAAGACACAAATTGCCGCGCAGCAGCGCGCTCTATGTGCCGTATCCATTCATGCTATCCGGTGTGATCGGGCTTGCCCCCATCACTGATCTGGAAACGTATCGAATCGGCATGCCCGGGAGTTGTAATGCAGTGGTGGACGATTTGTTGGATGGATCGCCCAAGGAGGTTGCGCCGCGGTATGCACAAACCTCGCCTCGAGCATTGCTGCCCTTGGGCGTTCCACAACGACTGATTCATGGTGAGCAGGATTCAGTTGTGCCTGTGGATTCATCCGAGACATACGCGGCAGCGGCGAAGGCGGCAGGTGATTCTGTGGTGTTGATTGAGATTTCTGATGCTGGCCATTTTGAGCCAGCGCTGCCTTTGAAGCCTACGTGGTCGAGGGTACAGACTGCGGCACGCGAATTGCTGAACATTCGATAGTCGACTGACTTTGGCTGAGCCGCCAATGGATGTTGAATTTCGGTCAATGCCTTGCGCGCGCATTCGCGTAATGTGGAGACATACGCCGATACAGGATCAAACCGTGACCGCATCCAAGACTTCCGTTGCCGACGCATTACTCGATGCGCATGTTCATTTCATCCTGGATCAAATCAGTGGCGAGGCTTTGCAGCCGCTGATTGAGGGAGAACTGGATGCATTGCTCGTCAATGCGAAAAAGCTCAAGTTGAACGACTGCGTAACGCGCAAGATGATTAAGGATGTTGCGCTGGCCTACGCTGCCGATCTTGAGTTGGGTGCGGGTATTCCTGAATTGGTTGGTGATGTTGCGCGTGCTTTGTACTCGCATGACGCGCATGAAAAGACCAGCTTTGGTGATTTGCTCACGGACGAACATTTCAGCGACATCGTCAACAAGGCGCTGGAGCTAAAATCACTGCGTGAAAAAATCGTGCATGAAGCGGTGGCGAGTCCGCTCTATGCCAGTTTCGCATCGGATCTTCTGTACAACGGCATCAAGGGCTATCTCGCGCAGAACGCCGTCACCCGCAATATTCCGGGCGCAGGTTCGATGATGAAGCTTGGCAAGGCCGTGATGAGTAAGGCCACGCCGAATCTTGAAGCGTCGATTGAAGATAGCCTCAAGAAGTACATCGGTCAGAGCGTCAAGGCGACTTCCAAGGGCAGCGCCGGCTTATTGCTCAAGTATGCCGATGACGACACCTTGCGTGATCTGACGCAGGAATTCTGGGCGCGCATCAAGCCGCTCAAGATTGCGACACTGCGCGAAGACATCAGTAGCCTTGATGTTGAAGAGGGCTTTGTCACCGCTTACGAGTTTTGGCGCACCCTGCGCGGCACTAACTTCTATCGCGTCATGATTGGAGCGGGCATTGACGCCTTCTTTGACAAGTACGGTGACGCGACTTTGTCTGAGTTGCTCGATGATCTTGGCATCGATCGCAGCATGATGATGCGTGAAGCAATGCGCTTTGCGCCGCCGGTGATCAAGGCGCTCAACAAGAAGAAAATGATTGAGCCGGTGATTCGCCGCAATCTGGCCCGCTTCTACCAGTCGGATGCAGCGCGCGCGATTCTCGGTTGATCCTCGCGCGCACCGAATTGATTTAGGCGAAAACCGTTACCGTTTGGCGACTCAGGGCAACAGGGCGGCGCTGCGCATCCCACAGCAGCGCGGTCTGGCTTAAATAGCCGCCTTCGCCGCGTGTGACTTCTGCGTCCATCAGCCACCAGCCGGGCTCGGCGCTGGTTTCGGTGTAATCGCTGCGCAGCAATTCCAACGTCCACGTGAGTGAGCTGGCGGGCGCGGGTTTCTTCAACATCGAAAGCGCTGGCGTTGGGATGATGTCGCACAGCGCGACCATATGCGCTTCGCTGGTCACGGGTTCATCCAATCGAATGTAGATGCCGGTGTGTGCTTCACTGGCGCCGCTGAAAGGCGGTGTGCTACGTGCCCAACGTAGCGCGCAATGTTCGAGAAAGCGCGGTGTAATGCCCGGGAACAAAGGCATGCTCTTGAGACTGTCTGCCGATGGCAGTTCTGGATACACGGTGTTGTCGATCTTGAGGCTCGACTCCCGATCGCTTCCGAAAACGCCGACAACAAGGCAGCCGGTTTCGCCGCCCGACATTAATCGTGCTTCAGCGTGTGTTACTGACTTGCCCGTGCGCAGTACGCGTGCTTGTACAGCGACATCGCCGGCGAGGACTGGGCCAATAAATGTGACCTGCAAAACGCGCAGCGGAATATGTGCGGGCACGAGTTTGCGCATCGCCGTCAGCGCCATCGCCGCCTGCAAACCACCGAAGGCAGTGCGGCCCTGTGCCCAGTCTTCGCTGACGTTAAAAACGAGTGAATCACCATCGACGCGTGACTGCGCCAGCAATGGCGTAAATCCAGTTGTGTTGCTCATGAGGGGTGTATCCAAGTAATAAAAAATTTTGCGACGCCGGTGCGTCGACGATGGTGAATCGTCGATAAAGTGAGTGCTGCAAGGCAAATGCACGGCGTATGGGCGGCGGTTTTATATTGTTTATATATATTTACTAATAAGTCTAAATTAATTATTTAAAAACATTTATGTGCAGGCTCATTAATCGCCGAGATCGCGCCGACTCGCTTTGAGAGCGCCGCGTTTGGTCTTTCCATCAAGTCGTTTCATCTTGGAGGCGCGCGTCGGTTTAGTGGCTTTGCGTTTACGTGGCACAGCCGCTGCGCGTGCAATCAAATCGCGTAGACGCTCTAGTGCATCATTACGGTTCTGCTCAAGGCTTCGTGAGGCCTGCGCTTTGATCACGATCACGCCATCGTTATTGATGCGTTGATCGCGCTGAGTGAGTAGGCGCTCTTTGCAGTCGCCGGGTAGTGACGAGGCCCGGATATCAAAGCGCAGATGTGCGGCCGTAGACGTCTTGTTGACGTTCTGGCCGCCTGCGCCTTGCGAGCGCACGGCAGTGAACTCGATTTCGTCTAGAGAAATACTGAGACGGGCGGTGATGGACAACATGGAAACACGATGCGAGAAGTGATTTTGCGGAATACTACGCTCCTAGCCGGTTGAGGCTGAAATGGAAGAGGCCCGATGATTGAATCCCGACTAATGGAATGCGAAACAAAAATCGCATACCAAGAAGAAACGCTGCGTGTGCTAAATGAAGTGGTGACGCGGCAGCAGAACGAGATTGACCAACTCAAGATGGCTTGTCGCCAGCTCGCCGAACGCATTGCGCGTGGCAATGCTGAAGGTGCCGTCAAAGGCTCGTTCGCAGATGAAGTGCCGCCGCATTACTAATTTAGGCGGCTAACGCATACGGCTGATTCCATGTCGGGACGGCGGGAATAAGCTGGAGAGACTATGAAATATTCAAAAATTATTGGTACCGGCAGTTATCTGCCGGACCGCGTGGTCACCAATCAGGAATTGCAGACGCGCATCGAAACCACTGATGAGTGGATCGTTTCGCGTACCGGCATCGAAGCGCGCCATGTTGCGGCTGATGACGAACTGACCAGCGATCTCGCGCTGCAAGCTGGACGCCGTGCGATGGAATCTGCAGGCGTCACGGCCGATGACATTGATCTGATCATTGTTGCCACCACCACGCCAGACATGGTGTTTCCTTCCACCGCTTGCTTGCTGCAAGCCAAGCTTGGTGTGAAGAAGGGCGCGGCATTTGATGTGCAGGCGGTTTGCACTGGATTCATTTACGCACTCGCGACTGCCGATAAATTTATCGCCAGTGGCGCACACAAATGCGCATTGGTGGTTGGTGCAGAAGTGTTCTCGCGTTTGCTCGACTGGAATGATCGCCGCACCTGCGTGTTGTTCGGCGATGGTGCGGGCGCAGTCGTCATCAAGGCATCCGACGAGCCTGGCATTTATTCCAGCCATCTGCACTCAGATGGCAGTCACGGCCATATCCTGCGCGTTGCGGGCGGCATCGCTGAAGGTAAAGTGCGCGGCAATCCATTTTTGGAAATGGATGGTGCTGCTGTGTTCAAGCTCGCCGTTCGCGTTCTCGATGAGTGCGCGCGTGAGGCATTAGTGCACAATAATTTTGAAGCGAACCAGTTAGATTGGTATATCCCTCACCAAGCCAATCTGCGCATCATTAATTCGATCGCCAACAAGCTAAATCTGCCGCCAGAGCGCGTGGTGACCACGGTTGCACGCCATGGCAATACCTCAGCTGCATCCGTCCCGCTTGCGCTCGATACAGCAGTGCGAGATGGCCGCGTCAAGGCTGGCCAACTCGTCATGCTGCAAGGTGTTGGCGGTGGTATGACTTGGGGTTCTGTACTGCTGCGTTGGTAAAAGTTTTGTCACAGGAGATAAGACATGGTTAGTTCACTGTTCGGCGGCAGCTTGAAAATTAGCCCGCGAGATTTTCCTGATGCAGTGAATGACTCGGCGCTAGCTCCTGCTTCTGGAAAAGCCTTGGCCGTGCTTGCTGGCGGTTGTTTCTGGTGCGTGGAAGTGGTCTATCGTGAATTAGAAGGCGTGCTGGAAGTGGTGTCTGGATATTCCGGCGGCACGGCAGAAACCGCAGATTACGAAATGGTTTGCACCGGGCGTACGGCACACGCTGAAGTGATTCAGATCAGCTATGACCCTTCAAAAATCACTTTCGGCCGTCTACTGAAAATATTCTTTTCTGTTGCCCACGATCCGACGCAGCTTGATCGGCAAGGCAACGATATTGGCCCGCAATATCGTTCTGCTATTTTCTATGCAGACGATGAACAGAAGCGTGTGGCTGAAGCTTATATTCAGCAGCTCGATGCAGCGGGTGTTTTCAAAACGCCTATCGTCACGCGTCTGGAACCTCTGAGCGAATTCTTTGAGGCTGAGGCTTACCACCAGAACTATGCGGCTTTGCATCCGCAGCAAGGTTATATCGCAGCGGTTGCGATGCCCAAACTGGAAAAGCTGCGCGCGTATTTTGGTGAGCAGCTCAAACGCTAGATGCGGTAAAGCTTTACGAGAATAAACAGCACGATCTGAATTAGCGGAAGCACGGCTGAAACCAGAAACATTCGCAGGCGATAAGGTCGCTCTGGATGCTTACGATTCTCGTACATAAAAATGAAGTTGAGGAATGCCGTTGTGGGGATTCCCATGATCGCGAAGAGCATGGCGGCCAGACCAACAAAAGATCCGTTGCCTGAGCCGGCCAGCATCGTGCCGTACGAAACGATGGCTTGAAACAGCGCAACGCCGCCAACGCCAATAAGGTAGTTCAAAGTGCTACTCCCGACTGGGCGAGTACTGCCTGAGTGTTCTTCTCAGACAGTACTCGACTCCGTGTGCGGTCTACAACTCGGGATCAATGTCCTGCTTGTTGTGCGGCTGCTGGCGAGAACTGAGCCGGATTCATCGGCGTGTTGAGGCGCCACCAGCTCACGCTCTCATTCACCAAGTACCCAGCTTCATACGCGCCTGAAGTCAGGTCGTGGTAAACCGATGCGCCACGATTCCAGCTCTTTGATTCCTGCGAGTAGAAGTAGGTGATCAGCGAGATGCGCCACAGTTTGCCGCGGCCATCGTAGTTGTCGGCCATCAGTGCCAGCCAGCTATCTTCATCTGCGTAGAGAACGCGCTTGGCATAGATGTGACGAACGCCAGATTTAAGCGTGCCTTCCAGCACCCATACGCGACGCAGTTCGTAGCGCACGTAGTCGGGGTTGATGGTGCCCGGCTTGATCAGATCCTTGTACTTCACGGCCGGATCATTGGTGCGGAAGTTGTTGTACGGCAGATAAAGTTCTTTCTTGCCGACGAGCTTCCAGGTGTAGCGTTCAGGCGAGCCGTTGAAGCCGTAGTCATCATCTACTGTACGCAAACCTGCAGGTGGTACTGGATAGTCAAAGCCGACTTCCGGTGCTTGACGCACACGACGAGTGCCCGGCAAATACTGCCAAGACATCGTGCCTTCCTTGGCAAAATTGTTGGGCTGATAACCGACGGCGATGAATCCCTTGTCGCGTTCTGGCAGCAGATAGCCAGAGTAGAAGTGAGAGTTGATGCGGTCGGTGTACTGCGCGGGTTTCTTCAAATCGTTGGTAGCCGTTAGCACTTGGAATTTGTTGCGCCCCCAAGCGATGGTGCCATTGCCGTAGACGTCAGCGATGTCGCAGATCGCAGATTGCGTCCACGTACGGCCCGCGTTGGCAACGTTCCAGATCGCTTCAAGTCCACTCTGTGGAAACGGGAAGGGAATGCCGCCGCCCGTGCCGGTGACACCGCGACCATCATCTATGACTTCAGAAGTCACAGCGTTTTTCTTCGTGCGATCACAGATGACGTCGTAATCCTTGAAGTCGCGATGTGATGGGTACACATCCATGCGATAGCCTTTCGGATACTTGATGAAAAGTGCTTTCTGTCCGTCCGTGAGTTTGCTCGCGTACTTGGACATGTTCTCTGCGGTGATTGAGAACAGCGGCTTTTCAGCAGCGTAAGGGCCGGGGTCGTAACCGTAGGGATTCTTCACGCCCGGCCATGTGCCGACGAACTTGCCGGTGTATTCCGGAATGCCGGTGGCAGAGCCTGCGCGTTCGGCGCCGATGCAGGTGTACTTGGGGCCATCAAGTTCTGCGGCTTTTTCTGCCGAGACCTTGGCGCTGGCCGGATTGCTGACGAGTACGACGGCAAGTGCTGCAATGCCGGTGAATAGCGAGCTGAATTTCATTACTTCATTCTCCTCATTCGCGCTGCGTCGCTAAACGCAGCGGCTGGTGTTCCAGATGTTGTTCGTAATCCTTGTGGGTTAGATCGAATACTTGATGTTGATCGCAATGTTGTCGCGATCCGCATAAGGATTCTGTTTCAGGAAACTGTCGCCGATATTTTTGCCAGGGTCGCCCATGAACTTGTTATAGCCAACGCCGATCTGCAGGTTCTGCAGATACTGGAAGTTGGCCATCACGCTGAGTCGCATATCGCCCTGGCCGTAGAGCGCACCAAAGGCGCCCGGGATCGAAGGATTGCCTTTGACCAGCCAGCCAAACGAGATCGGTGTGGACATGTCCCAGCCGCCGATGATGTTGCGTTTGGTGGGAATGGCGAGCAGTTGAAATGCGTAGGCGGTGCGGTCGTAGAACAGTGTGTCGCCGTTGCCAACTGGCACGATGCCAGGCTGAGCGGAGAATTTTCCTGTGCTGAGGACACGCAGATAGCCTGCTTCTCCGACCAGAGCCAAGTCATCAAACCAAAGATGTGGATTGGCAGCATAGATTGCTGATGTCTGCGCTGAAATTGTGTTACCGCGTACGAATACCGGATTGACCGTGCCCAGTTCCAAGGCTTTCACAGCAATGCCTGCGCCATTGCGATAGCTGACTTCACCCGCAACGTTGAATGGACCCAGTACGGTGGAGAAGCTAGTCGACAACATTTTGATGCCGTCGAAGTATTTCACCTGGTAGTAGTCAGGCGTTGGTTCGTTGAAAAGTACAGTGGTTAAATCCACGCCGGCCAGTTCACCAATCTTGGGATAGCCTGAATGCTGAATGACGGAAGGATTGGGATCGTGATAACGCAAGCCATATAAGCCCAGCGTCGTGTTCGGCGTGATCTGATACTTGAGGCCGAGGCCGTACTGTCCAAAGCGGCTGGTTGGCAACGTTCCTTTGTTAGGAATGTTGATGGTGCGGGGTGCGTTGAAGATCGGCCCGCCAAGTCCAAAGCCCAGCTGGCAGAGATCAACAGGGCCGAGCAGTCCTGGGCAGCTTTTTAATTCCAGCGGATTGAGTGAGCCATAGGAAAACTCTGCGCCAGGACCAACGCTATCCGTTGGCGAGAGGAAATCGCCGACTGGGAAAATTTCATTGGGCTTGAACGCAAACTTGTAATAGCCCATCACGCTGAAGTCTGTGCCTACGGCAAGATTGAATGAGACTTGCGGCGTTGGCAGCAGGATCTGTTTGATCTCGACGCCTGGTGTGAATGCCTTGGTGGCATCCGCGGTTGATTGCGCGCTGGAGACGCCGGGGAAGAATAGGCTCTCACCCCAAGCAACTAACTGATTGCCGGCGCGAACGTCGAGCAACAGATCATCGTTGATGGTCCAGTTGCCGTAGAGATAAGCGTCGAGCAGTCGTGCGCGGCCGCCATCGTAGCGACGCGCGCCAGCGCTGAACTCCTGATTGGGGCCGCTCTTGTTGATGGTGTCCGGTGAGTCGTTGGCATTGCGGCGGTGATAGACGAAGTCGTAGAAACCATCGCCAGCAATAACGGCACCGTAGTTTTCGTAGCTGAAGTGCAATTCACCCAGCGTGCTCAAGCGATTGTTCGTTAGATCGTATTTTCTGAAGTTGCGATTGCCGTCGTCTTGATTGACGGTGGTGGACAAGCCGGTGTGTGTGAAGCCAGCGCCAGCCGCAGCTTGTTCTAAATGCAATTCAAAAGGATCGAGCGGGCCATTGATCAGACGTTCGTCCGGATCTTTCAAGCGCATGCCAAGACCGTAGTTCAAGGTTAGCTTGAATTCAGTCTTGAGGTCACCGAACTCCATCGAGCCGGCCTGTGCTGTCAGCGGCAGTGTGACTGCCCCGATGACCATCGCACACCCAAGAATCTGATGCGCAAAATCCCTTCTGCGAATACGCGTTCTCATCTTCTCTCTCCATTGCTGCATGCGCACTTTGTCGTGCTTATATAGCCCTCTTTTCGAGGTGCCCTTTTTACTTCACAGCTGCAGCTCTCGCTGCTCCCCACATATTTTGTTTGGTGAAAATCAGTTCAGTTTCTTATCGAGTGCCCTAATGCGTTTAATGGTTTTATCGCTCAAGCCGGCGCCATCAGGCGACAGCAGCTTGGCGGCCATTTCAGGTTTGCAGAACAAGCGAATGAAATCGGCTTGTATGCCGAGGATGACGGACTCGTGTGAGGCCTTCATACCATCCATCACCCAGTTCGCCAATCGAGTTTGTTGCAGTGCAAGGAGCATGCGTCCTTGATGCTCTGCGGGCGCAGGGCTGAATAAGCCTTGACTGATGCCCCAGGAAAATAAGGTTTTCAGCATCAGTAAGCCGCGATCCCACATCACCTGTTCTTCGGGCGTGGGTTGCGCTGCTTGGTGATACCAAGCGTGGCCTTCCTGCAGTTGCATGCGCAGATAGTTGGGATGCTGTAACAGAAAGTGTAAGTGCGTTTCGTTGAAGAAAAGTACTTCTTCTATAGTAGATGGCGCTTGCAGTGAATCCTGTCCTGTGGCAAGGACGGCATTGAGCATCTGGCTGTCGCGCGCAATCAAAAGACTGCGATACAAATCAGATTTTCCGGGATACGAGAGGTAGAGGCGTCCCAGAGAGATTCCCGCTTCAGACGCAATGTCCTGCATCTTGGCGTTGTTGAAACCTTGCTCGGCAAAAATGCGCTCGGCGACTTCCATGATGTGCTCTTTGTAGAGCGCATCTTTTGCATCCTGCAGCGTCTTGGCGCGTGGGGCGCGTCCGCGTCCGAGCTTCACCGCGGCTGGCGGTTTGCTGTCGATGTCGCTGCGTTTCTTTGTTGCCGCTTTATTCATTGCGTCCGTCTGAGTGAGGCTGTTTACCGCCCATTGACAATAACGTAATTCGTAGTTCTAATAAAGTAATTCTAATTTCTAATTAAAGCAAGAGTTCGACTAGGCCGTGAGGGCGGCCATCGTGACCAGCCAACAAAACACACAGCAGTTCGATTACATCGTGGTCGGCGGCGGCTCTGCAGGCAGCATCGTTGCAGCGCGTCTGGCTGAGGAAGGAGCAGGTTCAGTATTGCTGCTGGAGTGCGGCGATGCTGGAGACAAGCATCCGGAAACATTGACCGAAGATGGCTTCAAGTACGCCTTTGCCAACGATGATCTGATGTTCCATCGCATGAGCACGCCGCAGGATGGCTGCGGTGGCCGCAAGCTTTTCCTCGGCACTGGTCGTGGCATGGGCGGCAGTGGCGCAGTCAATGGCATGGTCTATACACGTGGCGACAAGCGCGACTTCGAACGCTGGCCGAAGGGCTGGCACTACGAAGATCTGGTGCCGCACTTCGAGGCGGTGGAGAAGCGCATCGGTATTCGCCCGCGTGCGCCAACGCCTTTTGCGCAGCGCTTCATTGATGCTTCCGTGTCTGCGGGCTTCACACGCAAAGACGGCATGAACGACGGCGAGTTGGGTGGTGTCGTCGGTTGCAATGACATGAACTATGACGAGAGTGGTCGTCGCAGTTCCTATCGTGCATGGCTGCACGAGCGTAGCGTGCCGAATCTACAGATCGTGACGAATGCAATGGTGCGCCGCTTGGTGTTTGGCGATAACCAGCGCGCTGTCGGTGTTGAATGTGAGATTGAAGGGCAGGTCAAAACGTTTGCTGTTGCCAAGGAAGTGGTGCTCTGCGCGGGTGCTTTGGAAACACCGAAAATTTTAATGCTCTCAGGTGTAGGGCCGCGTCAGGAAATCGAGGCGCAGCGTATTCGTCTGGTCAAAGAAATTCCTGGCGTCGGCAAGCATCTGCACGATCATCCCAATGTCTGCGTGTTCTACCGTGCGCAGCAGCCGGTGGATTTTAAATATCCGCAGCTCTATGGCTTCGATGCAGCGCGTCGCCCAGGTCATGTGCAGACCAACGAAGCGCCGGATACTTGCTTCGTCTGCTTTGCCGCGCCGGGCACTTTGCATCAGTCGATGCACCGCATGGTGCCGCTGATCGCACTGCCGGGACCGCTGTACAAGCTGAAATTTCTGCGCAGCTTCTATCGTGTGCTGATTGATCTGGCGTTCAAGCTGCCATGGCTGCAACGCTACGTCTCGACGGTGTTCGGCATCGTCGTGATCCTCGGCAAACCGGATTCGCGCGGCAGTATCGGTCTCAACTCAGCCGATCCTAAAGTGCCAGCGCGCATCGATCCGGCCTACTTCAAGTCTCCGCGTGATCGCGAGACCTTACTCGCTGGCATCGCCAAGGCACGTCAGATCGCCGAGCAACCAGCGCTGGCTCAAGCGGGTGCCAAGCCGCTGTCGTTGGGTGGCACCCACGCGTCGGAAGAAAAAATCTGGAAATGGGCTGCAGCAGCCACCATGACCACCTTCCACTTCTGCGGCAGCTGCCGCATGGGTGATGACGTCGACAGCCCAGTCGATACACAACTCAGAGTCAAAGGTCTGCGCAATGTGCGCGTGGCGGATGCGTCGGTGATGCCGGAAATTCCGGTGTCTGCGCTCAATGCCCCGAGCATGATGATTGGCTATCGCGCGGCAAACTTTATATTGGAAGGAACATCTTCATGAGCGCATCGCTACACATCCACACACCGCAAGGCGCCCCGCCTACGGAAATCGAATGTCTGAACCCGGCAACGGGCGCGCGCCTCGGTAGTGTGCACGCATCCAGCCCGGATGAAGTGCAGGCTATTGTCGAACGTGCTCGCATCGCGCAGAAGAAGTGGGGGCAGAGCACGTTCGCGCAACGTCGTGCAGTGCTCCAGAACATCATTGATTTGACGCTTGAGCATATCGATGAGATTTGCGAAGCCGTTGTGCAAGACAGTGGCAAGACTTACGAGAACGCGATTCTTGGCGAGGTCATGCCGGTCTGCAACAAGACTAAATGGGTGATTGATAACGGCGAGAAATTTCTTAAGCCGGAGAAAGTGCCTTCAGGCTTGTTGATGCACAAAGCAGGTCGCATTGAATATCGTCCGCTTGGCGTTGTTGCCTGCATCGTGCCTTGGAACTATCCCTTTCAGAACGTCTTTGGTTCAGTCGCTGCGCCGTTGATGGCGGGCAATGCAGTTCTAATCAAAGCGTCAGAAGCCGTAGCCTGGTCGACGCAGTTGTTCCAGAACATTCTTGATAAGGCATTAGCGAAAGAAGGTTTCTC
>JAZKEM010000195.1:0-3992 GCA_040387055.1 Pseudomonadota bacterium
AAGAGTGGCTTTGCTTTTGATGTCGGGCCCCTTCGGCAGCGCCGAGCATCGCAGTTTTGGCCGGTTAATGCCGCGCGAGTAGCGCGGGCGAAGGCAGGATGCCGAAGCGTGCGTGTCTGGACATGGACGTCCTGTCACGCACCCCGGTCAAGACGAGAAGCGGAGGGAACTCCCACGTTTTTTTGTGGGAGCGCGTACGCTGGGGTGTGTTTTCTTTGGTTACTTTCTTTGCACAAGCAAAGAAAGTAACTCGCACGCCGTGCGAAACACGCCACCTCAAAGAACAACAGGCCTCAGCCCGCGAAGCGCGCAAAAAAGCTAAAACCAGATTCCCGCACTCGCGGGAATGACAGATCAAAGAAACAAGTTAGTCGTATCGAATCCCCACCAACTCCAACTCACTCTCCCCACCCGGCAACACCACCTGCACAACATCACCTTCCCTCTTGCCGAGCAAAGCCCGCGCCACCGGCGAATCCACGCTGATCCAACCCTTGGATGTATCCACTTCATCAGCGCCTACGATCCGGTAAGTTTTGCGATCGTCGTTATCGTCTGCCACTTCAACCCAGGCAGCGAAGAACACTCGCTTGAGATCACCGGGGGCTCGATCAACAACTTTGAGTTCTTCGAGCCGAAGCGTCAGATACTTAAGCCGCGCATCAATCTCACGCAGCTCTTTTTTGCGATAGATGTATTCCGCATTTTCAGAGCGATCCCCTTCTGCCGCAGCAGCGGAAAGCGCACGCACAACCTCCGGTCTACGCACGCGCCAAAGCTGCTCAAACTCTGCTTTAAGCCGAGCTTGTCCCTCCGCAGTGATATACGGCGAGCTTTTTTCCTGAGGTGGGCGATAGCGAGACATGGAAATAAAAAGGCGAGGACGCTAAGAGTTTAGCGCCCTCGCCTTCCTTGTGTACTTAGATCTGCGGAGTGTCGTCTGGCACAAAGAAGTCCGGCATGAACTTGGTTGTGCCCGGCACAGCGGCGTAGTGCGAGAAGTCACGCATGCCTTCGGCGTGCAGCACCAGATCGTCGATAGCGAAGTTGCCGGTGTATTCGCGGCTGGGCTTACACAGCATCACGTGTGCAGCGTCAGCCATGATCTCTGGTTTGCGGGATTGTTTCATCAGCGCTTCGCCACCAATCATTTGAATGGCTGCGGTGGCAATGCCGGTGCGTGGCCACAGCGAGTTGGCGGCAATGCCGTCTTTGCGGAATTCCTGCGCCCAAGCCAACGTGCACAGGCTCATGCCGTACTTGGCCATGCTGTAGGCGACGTGTGGCGCGAACCACTTGGTCGACATATCCAGCGGTGGGCTCAGCGTAAGAATGTGTGGATTTGCGGCTTTCTTCAGATGCGGAATGCAGGCGCGGCCAACCATGTACGTACCGCGTGCGTTGATGCCGTTCATGAGGTCATAGCGCTTCATGTCGGTTTGCATGGTGCCGGTGAGGCTGATGGCGCTGGCGTTATTGACCAGAATGTCGATGCCACCAAAAGTGTCGACCGTTTTCTGCACGGCTTCATTCACCTGCTGCTCATCACGAATATCGCAAAGAATCGGCAGCGCTTTACCGCCCGCTTTTTCAATTTCTTCAGCCGAGCTGTAAATGGTGCCTGGCAGCTTGGCGTGCGGCTCTGCGGTTTTGGCAGCGATGACGACATTGGCACCGTCTTGCGCAGCGCGAATCGCGATGGCCAGACCAATGCCACGCGAACCGCC
Source organism: Pseudomonadota bacterium (assembly GCA_040387055.1). Lineage (GTDB taxonomy): Bacteria > Pseudomonadota > Gammaproteobacteria > Nevskiales > Nevskiaceae > Stenotrophobium. The sequence continues at coordinate 1,728 of JAZKEM010000195.1, forward strand.
GGTGATAAACAGGGTTTTGCCTTTCAAGCTCATGAGCAGCTCCAATCAATAGAAATCTTGGCGCGGGGAATTACCGATTCAACCCGTCGGGAAGCGAATATTACGACCTTGCAATGCGCTACGCATGGAAAACCCGGATTACTGCGTAAGGGTGATTTCCAAAGGACGCTATTGCAGCATCGAGGTCATACGCGCAATGCGCTCGGCCTGAATGCGGTTGAGGTTGCGGAAGATAGTGGCCGCAATCCATGGATAGCGAACACGCAGTCGCTCAAGATCTTGCGAGTCGAAACGCAGCAGACGCGCCGAGGTAGTGGTATCGACATTGGCAGTGCGGCGCTGACCAAAATAGCCCGCTTCGCCCATCACCGCACCACGGCCCATCGTCGACAGCACTTTGTGTTCACCGTGGCTATCGACCCAAGCTTCGAGCGTGCCATCAACGACAACATAAATGTCGCGCGCCAGATCACCTTGCTGAATCACGCGCTTGCCGCTCTGAACATTTTCCAGTTTCGACATCAGTGCAAACACCCGCGCCTGACGCAGCGACAAACCAGAGAACAATGGAATGGTATGTTGCGGGCTCTGACCCAGATCGAGTCGCAGCAAATCCCACAAAGTGACAATACGCAGCTTGCTACCCAAGGCCGGCGTCAACGTAATGTTCATGAACCAAGCCACGAACAAAGTGAAAGCAGACAGCAAACCAAACTGCACTTGCGTGATGAGTTCACTGCCGGTGAATACCAAGAAGCCTGAGCACAAGGCTACGGTGCTGAGCGTAATCGGGCGTAACACACTGACGAGTGCACTACGTACTGCGGGCTCTTCTTTACCGCCAGCACGAGCATCAGCGTTAAAGCGCGCGAGGTATTGAATGGTGTCATCCACCGCGATGCCGATGACGATACACGCGATCAAACAGGTGGTTGGACTCAGGCTGATATTGAGCAGACCCAATGTTCCAAAGTAAATCGCAACCGGCACAACTGTTGGCAGTAGCGCGATCAAGCCTGCACGCATCGAGGTAAACATCAGGCTCAGCAACAACCAGATGCCAAATGTAGCAATGGCAATTGACTCCAACTGTCCTGCCGCAATTTCCTGCACGGTACGCGTTGCAAGCACAGGACTGCCGGTCACTTGCGCATTCAAAGGCTGCGGCAACAACTTGATGCGCTTCTCTATGCGCGAGACCAAATCGGCAACAGGCACGGAGCCATCCACGTTGATGCGGACGCTAAGCAAGGCTGTGCGGAAGCGTGAATCGATCACATGCCGCATCTGATCGTTGCTGGCAAAAACCAGTAACTGTTTCACGGCCGCTGGATCATCAGGCACGCTGAAATACAGCGGACTGTTGTTGTTGAGACTTTGGTGAATCAGCTTGAGGTGATCGATATATGAAACAACAGCGCCCACTTCTGGCTGTTTACGCAGCCACTCCTGAAGATCATCCACTTCGTGGATCAGGCTAGGGTCAGTCAACGCATCATTCACATGCGTCTCGATCAGAACCGAGATCATGTTGGCGCCATTGAACGCAGTGTTGATCGCTTCAAAATCCGTGCGTACTAGCGCCTTTTCATTAAAGCTCTTGATGAACTCGGAACCTGCATGAATGCGCGCTGCGAAAATAAGATCCAAAGGAATCATGATCAGCGCGATGGTGATAATCCAGAATCGCCATTTCTGATCGAAGCGCGCCAAGCGATGCGCCCAATTGGCGAACATGGTTTCGCCCATCGATCGCGGTTTATGCGTGGTACCGATAATTGCCAAGGCAGCAGGCATGAAAGTCAGCGAGAGCAGCACACCGAACGCTGAACCAATGCTGGCCAGCACTGCAAAATGTTTGATCGCAGGCAGGGCATTCAGCAGCAAAGCCGAGAAACTGATTACGGTGGTGCCTGCGGACAGCAACAGTCCAACCGATGCACGATTAATCAACCAAGCTGTGCGTTGCTGCTTGGTCGTCAGCGATGTTTCTTGCTGGGCAGTGAAATACGCCGACAACAAATAAATTGAATACGACAGGCCCAAAGTAATAACTAGCGGCGGCACAATCGCCGTCACCAGATTCATTGGAATGTGCAGAAATGCCGCGACAGCCATCGTCCACAGGAGTGCGATACCCACGGTGGCCGCAGCTACCAACATCGCGCGCACGCTGCGGAAAGCAATCAGCAATAACAGCAAGATCACGCCAAAGACTGCAGGGATGGTGAACTTGATGGTCTTGATCAGTGCCTGCGTCGTCGC
>JAZKEM010000196.1:0-10039 GCA_040387055.1 Pseudomonadota bacterium
CAGCGCAGTTGTTTGCAGGCGGTGGCCGCAAGCACATGGAAATGTTTGGCACCAAAGCGGAGACCTTCGCACACATTGCAGTGAAAGCGCGCAGACATGCGGCCAATAATCCTTACTCGGTGTTCCGTGATCCGATCACGCTGGAGCAGGTGATGTCTGCGCCGACAATCTTTGATCCACTCACGCGTTTGCAATGCTGCCCTCCAACCTGTGGTGCGGCTGCTGCAGTGTTGTGTTCAGAAGCTTTCGCCAAGAAACACGGCCTCGACATGCGCGTGAAAATCGTCGCACAAGCACTCACTACCGATGGCCCATCAAGCTTCGATGAAGGTGATATGCGCAAGCTCGTCGGTTACGACATGACGGTGAATGCAGCCAAACAGGTTTACGAAAAAGCAGGCGTTGGCCCAGAAGATATTGGTGTATGCGAATTGCATGACTGCTTCACATCAAATGAATTGCTGACCTACGAAGCGTTGGGGCTGACGCCAGAAGGCACCGCCGAAAAATTCATCATGGATGGCGACAACACTTACGGTGGTCGCGTTGTCACCAATCCTTCAGGTGGTTTGCTGTCGAAGGGACATCCACTAGGTGCGACAGGTCTCGCGCAATGTGCAGAGTTAGTCTGGCAGTTGCGTGATCAAGCAGGGCCGCGACAGGTGTTTGGTGTTCGCAACGCGCTACAACATAACTTGGGGCTTGGCGGCGCTTGCGTGGTCACGCTTTACCAAGCGGCATAAATGCGCTGCGTGCGATAGCAATTTCTGTTGGGAGTTATCAATGACTGTGGCACACGATGCGCAAGCCAATAAGGCACTTGTACTAGCAGCACTGTCTGGTGTTTTTGTGAAGCGCGATGCGACATTTGTCGATCGTTACTTTGATCCCAATTATCGCCAGCACAATCCAGCAATTCCTAATGGTCCTGAGGCCATCAAAGGGCTGCTGCCGATGCTCAGCCCGGAGTTGAAATATGAGCTCGGCATGGTTGTGGCGGAAGGCGATTTGGTGATGGTGCATGGCCGCTATACCAACTGGGGGCCTAAGCCGATGGTCGCCGTTGATATTTTTCGCGTCGCCAACGGCAAGTTGGTTGAGCACTGGGATGTGATGCAAGAAGAAGTGCCCGCTGCTCAGACGCAAAATGGCAACGGGATGTTTCCTTAGCGTGAATCTTTTGCAGACATTGAGCGAGTCAATCACTCAATGTGGCTCGACCTGATCGTTTACCAAGTTTCCATATACGGACGCAGGTCGAGCTCAAAGGTCCAAGCATCGCGTGGTTGGCTGTGCAGGTACCAATAATTTTCGGCGATGTGCTCAGGCAGCATGATGCCTTCTTTATCGATGCGATCCGTATAAACCTTCGGAAAGTTATCGCGGATAAAGGCGGTGTCGACCATGCCGTCAATCACGACATGCGCAACGTGAATGCCGCGCGGACCCAATTCTCTGCCCATACTTTGTGCGAGGGCGCGCAAGGCATGTTTAGCGCCTGCGAATGCGGCGAAATTTGCGCCGCCACGCATGCTGGCAGTGGCGCCGGTGAAAATAATGGTGCCGCGTTTGCGTGTCACCATCCGCTTGGCTACTTCACGCGCGCTCAAGAAACCTGCGAAGCAGGCCATCTCCCAAATCTTGAAATATTTTTTTGCTGTCTCATCCAGAATTGATGAAGGCACATTGGCGCCTGCGTTAAACACCAGTACTTCCAGTGTGCCGATCTCGCGTTCAATCTGATCGATGAGATCAACGACTGCTTCTTCCTTGCGTGCGTCGATTGCGAAAGCACGTGCACGGCCGCCTTCAGATTCAATCGCTGCGACCAGTTCTTGCAAGGGCTCTAAATTGCGTCGCACGACGCAAGCGACATAACCCTCGCGCGCAAAACGTTTGGCAATCGCCGAGCCATTGCCTTCGCCAGCACCAATAATTAATACGGCTTTGTTGTTTGTCTCAGCGTTCATTTCAACTCCATCACGTAAGGCAGATCAGCTGCGTCTATCGGGGCTAGGGCCCCGGTGGGCATTTAGTCAATGAAACCGTGAACTCAGGGATGTAAACTTCATCCATCGAATAAATGGACTCGAACGCCATGGATGACGCTCTGAGACGTATGCTGGATTCTGTCACCGGAACTAACGATCTGGAAAATCTGGTTCGCCCGATGCTGGAGTTGCTGGAGGCGATTACCGGGCTAGATTCGACCTATCTCACAACGATCGATGAGAATGCGGGTCTTCAGCATATCTTGTACTCCAGAAATTCGAGCAAATTGCAGATTCCTGAAGGGCTGTCAGTGCCGTGGGGAGACACGCTGTGCAAGCGTGCGCTCGAAGAAGGCCGACCCTACACCGATGACGTTGCGAATTGCTGGGGCGACTCAGAAGCCGCGCGCGCACTGGGCATCAGCACGTATCTTAGCCAGCCCATTCGCATGCTCGATGGCGACATCTATGGAACCTTATGTGCGGCTAGCGGCGAGCGCGTTGCGCTCAAGCCTGAGACCATCAACATCCTTGCAAAGTTTGCCAAGCTCATTGCTCAGCAAGTTGAACGCGAGCGCGCACTGAGACTTGTCAGTGCAGCGAACCTAGAGCTTTCTTCACATGCCTTGGCTGACCCTCTGACTGGATTGGCGAATCGCCGCAGAATGGAACAAGATCTCCAGCGCATGCTCGCGACCTCCGAGCGCGACGGCAAACCCTTGGTTGTCGCTTTCATCGACTTGGATGGTTTCAAAGAGATCAACGATCGCTATGGTCATGAGGCCGGCGACGAACTTTTGGTCTATATCGCCAGAAATCTCACGTCAGTCGTACGTCCAACAGATCTTGTTGCGCGCATCGGCGGCGACGAATTCGTGGTGTTGGCGCCGGGTGCCGTAGGTTCGGTTTTACGTGATCGTTTGGAAGAAGCCACTGTGAGCTACTTTTCGCATGGCAATCACAAGATCGAATATCACGGCGGCAGCGTCGGCGTGACGACGATCGCGCCTGGTGATCACGACATTACTGAGGCGCTCAACCGGGCAGATTCCGCGATGTACCAAGTCAAAAGAGCAAGAAAAGCTCAGCCTCAGTCCCGCACGCAGCATTAATAGTGGGTATGCCTATTTCCTGAGACGCCATGCTTTTGCGACGATTGCGCGCATTTGGCGAAAATGGGGGTGTGTCATCGGATGACGCAGCTTTGGCACTGTGACCCAATACCAATTAGCAAGACCTAAAATAAAAAACCCTTGTTTCTTTATAAGAAACAAGGGTTTAGAATTGGTGGTGATAAGTGGATTTGAACCACCGACCTCAGCATTATGAGTGCCGCGCTCTAACCAACTGAGCTATATCACCGTTGGGGGCGCGCATTGTAAGTGGTTGTCGTCGTGGCGTAAACGACAAATGTTGCGATGCGGATTTTGATGCCTTGGCGGAGCAAATCGGCGAACATGCTCGCCTGACTGCGGTCATACGGCCGATTCGGCTGAATCACGATCAGAATTAACAAGAAATTAGGACTTATCTTCATGCAACGTCGCGACTTTCTGAAATCCGCCATTGCGATTGCCGCTACGAGCTTCCCTGCCTACGACCTCTTGGCGGCGCCGCCTTTTGCGCCGGGTCAGCGTTTTGATTACGCCTGGCTCAAGGGTTATGCGCGTTCGCTGTCGGGCCTGCCGTATACCCCGCCTTCGCGCAATATTCCGGCATCGTTGGCCAATCTGTCGTACGACCAATATCAGTCGATCCGCTTCAAGCCAGAGCATTCGCTGTGGGCGGACAAGAACCTCAATTTCCAGATGCAGTTTTTCCATCTGGGGCAGGGCTTCCGCGAAGCCGTGCGCGTCAATGAAGTTGTGAATGGCATCTCGCAGCCGTTGGCCTACAACCCGTCAATGTTTGATTTATCCAAGAGCGGCGTTAAAGGGCGCTCTCTGCCTAAGGATTTGGGCTACGCCGGTCTGCGCGTGCACTTCCACTCAGATTGGAATGCAGACTTCGCTGTGTTTCTTGGCGCGAGTTATTTCCGCGCAATTGGCACTAGCAAGCAATACGGGTTATCAGCGCGCGGATTGGCGATTGATAGCGGCATGAACAAGCCGGAAGAATTTCCGGTCTTCACTGCGTTCTGGCTCGAGCGTCCATCGCCAACAGCTGAGCGTTTAACAATTTATGCGCTGATGGAATCCGCCAGCATCAGCGGCGCTTATCGCTTTGACATTGCACCAGGCGAACCACTGACGATGGACGTGGACGCTGCGTTGTATCCGCGCAAGCCGATCGAGCGTCTTGGTGTTGCACCGCTGACCAGCATGTATCTGTTCGGCGAAAACGATCGACGCATGGCGAACGACTGGCGTCCGGAGATTCACGATACCGATGGTCTGTCGATCAACGCGGGTAGTGGTGAGTGGTTGTGGCGTCCGTTGAACAATCCGACAGCCGTGCGCGTTAATTCTTATCTTGATGAGAACCCACGTGGCTTTGGTTTGATGCAACGTGATCGCAACTTTGATCACTACCAAGACGATGGCGTGTTCTACGATCGTCGCCCGAGTCTCTGGGTTGAACCGCGTAATGGCGGTAGCAACAACTGGGGCAAGGGTGCGGTGCAGTTGCTTGAGCTACCTGCGCCTGATGAGACGCACGACAACATCGTCGCTTTCTGGAATCCGGCGACCAAGCCGATGCCCGGACAAGAGTTGCTCTTTAGCTATCGCATGAGCTGGGGCGAGCGCATGCCAGTCGTTGCTCCGCTGGGTCGCGTGGTCGCAACGCGCACGGGCATGGGCGGTGTTGTTGGACAGCCGCGCAAATATTTCTCCTGGCGCTTTGCTGTGGATTTCAACGGCGGCAATCTCGCGCAGCTCGCACGTGACGCCAAAGTGGAAGCAGTGATTTGGGCATCACGCGGAAAAGTTGAAATCACTTCTGCACGTCCGCAGTTTGAAGTGGACGGTTATCGCGCGATGTTTGATCTCAAGCCAACGGATGACAGCACTGAGCCGATCGATTTCCGCATGTATCTGCGTTTGAAAGGTCAGCCGCTGACAGAGACGTGGACGTATCAGTGGGTTCCACCTCCGCCAGATCAGCGTCGGTTTTAAAACAAAAAGCCCACCGAAAGGTGGGCTTTTTAGTATGCGAAGATTTCGCTTAGACGTTGAAGCGGAAATGCATTACATCGCCTTCTTTAACGATGTATTCCTTGCCTTCCAAGCGCCACTTGCCCGCTTCCTTGGCACCAGCTTCACCCTTGAACTGGATGTAGTCGTCGTAGCCGATGACTTCTGCGCGGATAAAACCTTTTTCAAAGTCGGTGTGAATCACGCCTGCAGCCTGTGGGCCGGTGGCGCCAACTTTCACTGTCCATGCGCGTACTTCCTGCACGCCAGCGGTGAAGTAGGTTTGCAGGCCGAGCAGATCGTAGGCGCTGCGGATCACGCGGTTGAGGCCGGGTTCTTCGAGACCGAGTGAATCGAGGAAGTCTTTCTTGTCGGCTTCTTCGAGCTGTGCAATTTCTGCTTCGATCTGCGCGCAGACGATGACGACTGTCGCGTTTTCTTTCGCTGCTAGTGCTTTCACGCGGTCAACGTATTCGTTGCCGCCCAGACCTGCTTCATCGACGTTGGTGATGTAGAGGCCGGGCTTGGCGGTGATCAGCTGCAGTTCCTTGACGATGATTTTTTCGTTTTCATCGAAGGTCATGCTGCGAACCGCATTGCCAGCATCCAGATGCGCTTGTACGCGCGTAAGGCAGGCGACGCGGGCGATGTGTTCAGCGTTGCCGCTCTTGGCGAGCTTGGCGGAGCGCTCGAGCGATTTCGTCACGCGTTCAAGATCAGCCAGTGCGAGTTCGGTGCCGATCACTTCGATGTCGCGGATCGGATCAACGCTGTCCATCACATGGATAACGTCGTCATCAACGAAGCAGCGCACGACGTGCGCAATCGCATCGGTCTCGCGGATGTGTGAGAGAAAGGCGTTGCCTTTGCCTTTGCCTTCGCTGGCGCCTTCAACGAGGCCAGCGATATCGACGAACTCAACGCTCGCAGGCAACACGCGCTGCGGCTTCACGATCAGTGAGAGCGCATCCAAGCGCGGGTCAGGCACGCCAACAACGCCGACGTTCGGGTCGATGGTGCAGAAGGGATAGTTTTCCGCAGCGATCTGCGCTTTGGTCAGCGCATTGAACAACGTCGATTTACCAACGTTAGGAAGACCGACAATTCCGCATTTGATGCCCATGTGTGTGCTCTTTATTTAACGCTGTGTAATTGGTGCACGGCTTTTTCCCAGTTCTGTGTCAGCCACACAGGGATTGCCGCTGCCGCCGAGATCAACGAGTCGTTGATCAATTGCTCGTCCGCCTTATTGGCGCGGCCGAGTACGTAGTTGTGGACCAGATCTTTGTGACCGGGATGGCCGATGCCAACGCGGAGACGCAAATAATCCGGACCGAAATGTTGATGCAATGATCGCAAACCGTTGTGTCCGCCGTGACCGCCGCCCGCTTTCATGCGAACAGTGCCTGCAGGCAAATCAAGTTCATCGTGTGCGATCAGAATGTCTGCAGGTGTGAGCTTGTAGAACTGTGCCAGCTTCTGCGCAGGCTCCCCGCTGCGATTCATGAACGTCATCGGTTTGAATAACAGCAAATCTTCGCCACCACATTTGATGCGTGCCAACTCGCCTTGAAACTTTGACTCTGCGCGAAAGCTGACGCGTTCTGCAGCGGCAAGTTGTTCCACAAACCAAAAACCCGCGTTGTGGCGGGTGCGTTCGTATTCGGCGCCGGGATTGCCGAGGCCAATAATCGCGCGAAGGGTCGAGGACATTTTTCTGTCGGTCTAAACGAAAACCCCGTCCGGCCACTTGCGCAGGCGGACGGGGCTGATTCGCATCGAGAAGAATTACTTCTTCTTCGCGTCCTTCTTGGCAGGAGCAGCAGCGGCAGCAACCGGAGCTTTCTGGTTGGCAGCTGGTACGTCAGCAGCAACTGGAGCGGCGGTGACTTCTTCAGCTGCAGCGGCGCGTGGCAAGTGCAGAGCAGCAACCGACTGGTCGTTGTCATGCTTGAGCTGAACCAGCTCAACGCCAGCGCTGAGCTTGAGCTGCGAGAGGTGAACGATATCGTTCAGTTCCAGCTTCGACAGATCAACTTCGATGAACTCAGGCAGATCCTTAGGCAAGCACTCAACTTCAACCTGGTTGAGGTGATGTTCAACGATGCCGCCGCCAACCTTCACGCCAGGAGCAACTTCCGAGCCGGTGAAGTGAAGAGGAACGTGCATGCGCAGCAGAACGTCAGCCAGAACGCGCTGAAGGTCGAGGTGCAGGATGGTGTCCTTCACTGGGTGACGCGACATGTCCTTCAACACAACCTGCTGATCCTTGCCGTCGAGCTTGAGAGTCAGAATGTGCGAGTAGAACGCTTCAGTCTTGAGGTGGTTCCACAGTTCGTTGTGGTCCAGTGATACGGCTTCAGCGGCATCCTTACCACCATAAATGATGGCAGGAACCTTACCCGTACGACGCAGACGGCGGCTCGCACCCGTTCCTTGCAGCGTACGTGCTTCAGCATTAACTACGAAATTTGTTCTCACGATAACTCTCCGATAAATGAACCCCGCGTCCGCGACCAGACACGAAGGGGCGCGCATTCTACCGGGCGCAGGGCTATTGCGCAAAGCCGCAGGCTAGGGGAAATGGCTGTTTGAAATGCCTTTTTGGCTGCGCCGATGGGGCGAAGCTAGGACTTGAGTGTTGTTTTTAAATAACGCTCAATTAAAAATTAATAGATGCTTTAAAACAAAATGCCCCTGCGAGCAGGGGCATGGATGAAGGGCGAAAGTCGCCGCTTAATCAATATAAAGCGAGCTAACCGATTCTTCAGCGCTGATGCGGCGGATGGTTTCCGAGAGCAGGCCGCCGATGGAGATCTGGCGAATCTTCGGGCACTTGGCGGCAGCGGCCGAGAGCGGAATCGAATCGGTAACAACCAATTCGTCGAGCTGAGAATTGGTGATGTTGCTGACAGCTGGGCCCGAGAGAACCGGGTGCGTCACGTAAGCCACAACTTTGACGGCGCCATGTTCTTTCAGCGCGGCTGCGGCTTTGCACAGCGTGCCAGCGGTGTCGACCATGTCATCAACCATGACGCAGGTTTTGCCATCAACGTCGCCGATGATGTTCATCACTTTTGATTCGTTGGCTTTCGGGCGGCGTTTGTCGATGATCGCCAGATCAGCGTCGTCGAGGCGCTTAGCCACTGCGCGGGCGCGGACCACGCCGCCAACGTCAGGTGAAACCACAATCAGGTTCTCGTACTTCTGGCGCCAGATGTCGCCGAGCAATACGGGTGAGGAGTAAACGTTGTCGACTGGGATGTCGAAGAAGCCTTGGATCTGGTCAGCGTGCAGGTCAACCGTGAGTACGCGGTTAGCGCCGCCGAGCGAGATCATGTCAGCGACAACCTTGGCGGAGATCGGCACGCGCGCGCTGCGAGGGCGGCGATCCTGACGGCCATAGCCAAAATAAGGAATAACTGCGGTGAGGCGGCCCGCCGATGCGCGACGCAGGGCGTCCAGCATCATCAGCAGTTCCATCAAATTGTCGTTGGTCGGTGCGCAGGTGGACTGAATCACAAAAACGTCGCGACCGCGCACGTTCTCAAGAATCTCAACCTGAACTTCACCATCGGAGAAGCGACCTACCGAAGCCTGGCCGAGTGGCAGCTTCAGATAACCGGCGATGTCCTGGGCAAGTTTGGGACAGGCGTTGCCCGAAAAGAGCATCAGCTTGGAGTCGCTCATATGCGGTCTCGTATAAATCGTTGAAGGTTTAGCGAAAAGGCAAAGCTGGCTCAGGCCACAACTTGAGCTTATCCCTGCCAAGTTGTTTGATCGTAATCAATGCGCTTAAACGAAAAGATGGTTGGGGAGCCAGGATTCGAACCTGGGAATGGCGGGATCAAAACCCGCTGCCTTACCACTTGGCGACTCCCCAATACAGCGACCGTCTTAAGCGGCGCGCATTATACCTAGTGAATCTCCAAATGCCTCCATTGTTCGCGCTTCCGCGAAAATTTTTTCACTCTAAGCCAGCGTGCCCAATGGCGATTGATTCAGGCCGGCCGCAACAAATGAGTGCCATCCTTTGGGAACTTGGTCTTGCAGGCCGCGGGCTTCAGCGCGAGAAGGGCAGGCCAAGAATACGGATGCGCCAGTGCCAGACATGCGTGCCGGGCCAAACTGACGCAGCCAATCCAGTGCTTCGCGCACGAGCGGATAGCGCGCGCAGGTCACGGCTTCGCAATCGTTTTGGCCTTCGCCGCCTAAAAAAGCCTCGGCAGTAATGGGCTCGCTGGCGCGCGGTAATTCCGGCGCGCTGAAAATTTCGCCAGTGCTGACGGCAACCGGGGGAGTCACGACTAAATAGTAGGGTTCAGGCAGATTCAGTGGACGCAGATGCTCGCCGACGCCTTCGGCCCAAGCGGCAAGGCCGCGCACGAACACCGGCACATCCGCGCCGAGTTTGAGGCCGATGGTGGCTAACTCATCAATCGTGAGGCCGAGATTCCACAGACGGTTGAGCGCCACCAGTGTGGTTGCGGCATCGGATGAACCACCGCCGAGACCGCCACCCACCGGGATGCGCTTGGTGATCGCGATGTCAGCGCCTAAATCTGCGCCGCTGGCACTCTTTAATGCATGCGCAGCGCGCACCACTAAATCGTGTTCTTCTGCAATGTCGGCAGGGCCTGTGGTGCGGCGGATGACGCCATCACCGCGCGGAACAAAAAACAGGCTGTCGCCGAAATCCAGAAACTGAAAGACGGTCTGCAGATTGTGATAACCATCTGCGCGACGCCCAAGCACATGCAGAAACAGGTTCAACTTGGCCGGTGCAGGCCAAGGGAATTCAGCAGTGAAGGGGAAGTTGGGCATCGTTAAGGGTGCGAGGGTCTTTGCTTACGGCAGGTCGTTCCAAGAATCCACAACGATTTTGAGTTTAACGTCTGAGTTGCTGACATCAAA
>JAZKEM010000196.1:10139-12828 GCA_040387055.1 Pseudomonadota bacterium
ACGTTATCAGGCGTGCCGGTGATGGTGGTTGCGCCAATGCCAAAAGGGCCGGCGACACGCAGGTCAAAACTACCGTTAGCATTTTGCTGCCAACGCAAATCAGTTTTGACAGGGACCAAGCGGCCATAAGAGCCACGGGCCTGCATTAGAAAGCGATCGACCTTCTGCAGTTGTTCGCTGCGGATTTCCCAATGGTCTTCTGCGGTTTTAGCTTCGTTTTTACGCACCATGCCGGCGCATCCTCCCAGCAGCGTGAGCGTTGCCATTGTCATTATTAAACGAGACTTCATTGATAGTTTGATGACGGGTATTTGGCCCGTCTATTTATTTTGTCAGACGATCAATGGTTGCGCGTAGAGCAGTCGCGTCAGGCGATTGTTGCATCGCTTGCTCCCACAGTGCGCGGGCCTGATCTTTTTCGCCTAGCGACCACAGCACTTCGCCGAGATGTGCGGCGACTTCGGGGTCAGGGAATTTATCAAAGGCTTTTTGCAGGGTTGCGCGTGCTTCATCTTTTTTGCCGAGCTTGAATTGCACCCAGCCCATGCTGTCCATGACAGCGGCGTCATTCGGCGAGAGTTCCAGTGCGCGGCTGATGAGTTTGCTGGCTTCGTCGTAACGTTGAGTGTGCACGGTCAACATATAGCCGAGTGCGTTCATGGCGCGGGAGTCGTCAGCATCTTTGGCGATCATTGCGCGCAGATCTTTCTCGGCCAGTTCAATTTTGCCCGTGCGTTCAAGAACCAATGAGCGACCGTAGAGCAGGTCGATGTCGTCGGGAATTGCTTGAAGTGACTCGTCATACATTTTGAGCGCGCGATCAGTTTCGCCAACGCTCAGCAGCAGATCGCCTTCAGCCAGATAGAAGCGCTGTTCAAACTGCGGCAGTTCGTCACGCAGTTGCACCATTAATGATTGCGCAGCATCCACCTGTTTGACTTGAGCCAAGACGTAGGCGCGGCGCACAACAGCGTCGATAGCCACTTCGCCCTTGGTGACCTGTTCGTACCAGTTAAGTGCTTGCGCATAGTTTTTGCGCGCTTCTTCAACGCGACCCAGTTGATAGGCGGCGTCGATGCTGCGTTTAGTGTTCAGCAGACGTTTGTACTCTTGCTCAGCTTCGTCGTAATCGCGATCGTTGAACGCCATCACGCCCAGTGCGTAATGCGCATCGATGTGGTCAGGCTTGTCTTTGAGCACGAGACGAATTTGCACGCGAGCCGCATCCCGCTGATCGGACTCCAATAGCAGCTTGGCGTAACCCATGCGCATTTCAGTGATTTTTGGATCGTCTTTGACGGTCTGTTCGAACTCCGCATCGGCCTCGTCAATCTTGCCCTGCTTAACCAGCACGCCAACCAGCAGCATGCGATGTTCTTTGTTCAAAGGGTCTAGATGAATGGCTCGTTGTGCTGAGGTATAGGCCAGCGCATTTTTGTTGAAGCGCAGTTCCAGCAAGCTCCGCGCATGGTGCGCAGCAGCCGACTGTGGCCACTTCACGACCAACTGATTCATTACTTTGAGCGCGTTGTCGGCTTGTGACTCGTTGGCCAAGCTGAGCAAACGTGCAATCTGCATAAAGCCATCGTCTTCACCACCGGCCACGCCGGTGATGATGGCTTCGCATTGTTTATAGGCTTCTGCCGTATCGCCTTTGAGCAGTGAAACGCGCGCAATCACTTCGCGAGCTTCCTGAGCATTGGGCTCCAGTTCCAGCCAACGCTTTGCGGTCGCGAGGCTGAGATCGGCATCCTGCGCGCTCAGCGCCAGTGAAGTCGCACGATTCGCCAGATCTGGGTCTTTAATGGTTTCCAGTGCCTTCAGAAATTCGCTGGCGGCGAGGGCAGGTTGATCGCGTCCAGCTGCCATTTCGCCGGTCATGATGTGCACTTGCGCGTCCATCTCTGCTTTTTTGCTGGCATCTGCGGCGTGCGCAGTAGTGCCTGCAAGCGTGAGTGCGGCTGCAATCAGCGTCAGAGCGAATGGACGAACTAAAGGGCGAAAGATAGGTGTGGAAGTCACTGAGGGCGTGCCGAAATTAGATATCTACGTTTAAAGACCTTTCTATCACACTGCGGTTCAGTTTCGCAGTGCGGCTGCACTCCAACGATCAGCGCAACAACACCGCAACACATGGCGCACATGTTCAGACTTGAAAAGCGTATAAGTTATAAAATATAAACTATAAATAAGTATAGACATTTAAATAGAACTTTGTATCGATCCATCTTTAATGGTGCACGTGCAAGAAAATTACGACTTCGCTTGTGCCTAGGTTGGTCATGCCGGAAAATTAGAGTTGCATGGCTCTGATCACCCTAGGTTTGTCGCATCACAACGCGCCCGTTGAGGCGCGTGAGCGCTTGGCGTTCGCCGAAGCCGACCTATCGCTAGCACTGACCCGCCTGCGCGCACTGCCGGGCGTCGATGAAGCTGCGATCATTTCCACCTGCAACCGCACCGAGATCATGGCGGTGGCGCCTCTGGATGAAGAGCGCCGGATTCTGGACTGGTGGCGCCGCGAGCGTCAGGCGCCGGAAGGCTATCTCGAAAAATTCCTCTATACCCATCGCGATAGCGGCAGCATCACGCACAGCTTGCGCGTGGCGTCCGGTCTGGATTCGATGGTGATTGGCGAGCCGCAGATTCTGGGACAGATGAAGCAGTCGTTTGCCGTGGCCAACGAAAC
>JAZKEM010000197.1:0-11933 GCA_040387055.1 Pseudomonadota bacterium
TCTGGGGCGAGTACGGCGCTGCAGCTGCATGTTGGTAGTCGCGCGTTGAGTGTTGTGCGGGTGGATGCTGCTGAGTTGCCTGAGTGGCTTGGTTTTGTTTGTGAGCCGGTAGCGTAGTCGCGCTCCTGCGCGGCGCGTCTCGGGATAGCATCTCTGCACAAACGCCTATGCTCTTTCGCATCGCTTCTTGAAAGATCAGCGGGTGGGGAGAGAACCCCGTTCCTGCGCATCCATGCGCCCACGGGGTACAGGCCATCCTGGCCATAAAAAATGGGCGGCTGTTGGGCCGCCCAATGGGATCCGTCTGCACATGGGGGAGCAGGAACGGAATGCCTGAGCTCAGGGAGAAAAACAGGCAGCACTTAGGGGTGCGAAGCCATACTCTCACCGCTTTCATCGCTTGTGCGCACATGACAGATGAACGGAGCAGTTCGACCGATGCCGCTCACAAACGGTCTTTTTACGCAGACGAACGGCAATGCCACTCGCCTGCGCAGATCGCATTACGCGGGCTTTAGAACACCCTCAGGCGCAGGTACAGCGATACGCGTACCAACGGTTGGCTCTACGCTCAGGCCAAACATCGAGACTTCGTTTAATTGGTCTTGAAATTTCGCCACCAAACCGCTGCTGTCTTCTTGAGCCCAGGCAATCATCTGACGCCCCAGCACATCAGGCGAGTTGGGTGTGAGCTTGTCTTGCCACCAATACTCAAACACTGCGCGATCTGCCGCGATATGGACGATGCCATAGCCATGATCGACCCATTCGATGAACTGGCAATTCTTGTTTGCAGTAATGAGCGCGAGTTCAATCGCACGCGCACCCACCACAGTCGGCGCCGAACCCGGCGGCAGTTGCGCGGCATTGGCTACCAGTTCATCCGCGCCACCACGCCCCATCGAGGTCGGCGCAAATTCAACGCCGACAGAAGATCCACGCAGATTTAATGGACCCAGATTGCCCGTACCAATACGACCAAAGCCCGCAGGGAAATTGGCAGGCGTCGAACCTTGGCGAAGATTCGGTAGCGGCACGCCTGGCAGATATTCACCAATCAAGTTGATGTCCTCAATCAGATCTGAGCCCCAGTTTCCGTGCGTATCACCAGAGACGACGATGTTGTTACGTACGCGCGAGCTGGCCGGATTACTACCACGCAGGTATTGGAACCATGCAGCACGCTCTTCTGTGTAATCAGGCCAGCGCGTAAGGCCGAGCTTGGGCGTTTCGATGCCTTCAACAATATTCGGAATATCCGCAGGCGCGAGCCAAGTTTGATTGTTGACAAAGCGCCACGTCACGCCAGCTTGTGATGATTGCAGCATCGTCTTCGTCAGCCATTCAAATTGCGGACGGCCCATCAAGCTATTTCCTGAAGGCAAATGCGAGCTATCCATGGTCAAGCCATGTCCGGGCAGACCGATCTGCGTATCAATGCCAATCACATCCAGCATCGGACCATAAGGCAGATGCCGCCAAACCAACTTCGTATCTTGCGGCGCTGGATAGCTGCCGTCGTTGACCAGAATAAATTCACCCGAGCCATCCGCTTTCAACGGGCGCGATGGCGTCCACTCCCAGAAAGCCTGCGTGGTTTGCGCGAGCGTGGTTGTGCTCTTTTCCGCATCGAAGGGTGTCGCTAGTTCATTGCCATAATCTTCGTCGATATCATGGTTGTCCCAAACAATGAACCAAGGGTGCTGTTGATGCGCACGCAGATTGTTGGGCTCTGAGCGATACAGCGCATAACGTCGACGCAACTCGGCGAGATTGAGCCAGTCGCGATAATCGGGGTGCGCGGTGTCTTTCTTATCTTTACGTGCACGAACGGTTTCGTCTTCATCGACGAAGTCGTAGATGTAGTCACCACAATGCACAACCAGATCCAGATCGTTGCGCTTAGCGATGTGATCTAGACCACTCCAATAGCTGGACCAATAACTGGAGCACGACAGCACTGCGAAGCGAATAGATTCAACCGCGGTCGCTGGCGCCGTTCTCGTGCGACCAACGATGGACGGAAAACCCAGCGCCGTGAACTGGTAGTAGTAAGTCGTCGCAGGTGCAAGCCCAACCACATCAACCTTCACCGTCCAGTCACGATCAGCATTCGTGCTTTGCTTGCCGGACTTCACGACGTTCTTCATCGCGGTATCCGTCGCGACTTTCCAACTGACAGGAATTGCGCTGGCACTCTGCACAACTTCTGTCACACGCGTCCAGATGATCACGCGATCTTTCAACGGATCACCACTGGCAACACCGTGGGCAAACGGCAATGGCGTAATTGTGGGGAAATCAAAATCTGCCGGCACTTGCGGTGGCGTCAATGGATCTCCACCATCACTGCCACCGACAGCCTGACTATCAGGGCTACCGCAGGCACTCAATAATCCGCTTCCACCCACTGCGCTGACGCCTAATATGAACTCACGTCTTGTTGCCATCCCGCCTCTCCCAAAGCTCTTGCTTATGACCCATCATTGTTCCGGATTCTGATGTCATTGGAATGAAATCCGGCGGCCGCGTTTTTCACGCTGTATGCCCGCTGTTCAGATTCATTCTACTGGTCCGGTGGGAGTAGATGTGTGCCGCAGAGCGCATGGCACAATCTGGCCACAAAGAAATCGGGGGAGATACAACATGATCAGCAAAGAGCAGTTGGAAGCACGCGCAGCCGCAATGCAAGACGCCTTTGTCGAAGCTGCACGCCGCAATGAGTGGGCATGGATTGCAGATAAATTCTATGCGCAGAATTGCGAATACGTCTGCGAGTACGCTGGCACCATGCACGTACACGCCAAGAATCGCGACGAGATTCGTGCCACGCATTACGGTCGCGACATGATGGTGGGCTGGGAAGGCTGGAGCTTTCCAATCGAGCGTTACACCACGCACGGTAATCGCATCATCACGCATTGGTGGAACCGCGGCCCCGGCACACGTCCTGATGGCAGCTATTACCAAACGCCAGGCGTGTCGTTTATCACCGTCGGCGACGATGGTTTATTCACGTATCAACTCGATCTGTTCGATCTCGCACATCAGATGCGCCTGTGCGATGAACTCGAAGCTGCAGGCCTGCTCTCTGCGCAGCTGAAGCAAAGCTGGGTGATTCCGATGAAGCGCAAACTCATCGCTCAGCTCAACGAAAACCTACCTGTCGCTTAGATAAAAAAATGCCCGATCAGCAACACTGATCGGGCATTGATTCATTGCAAGGTATTACTGGCAGACGCTAGAGCCATCGGAGTAATACGTACAGGTTTGCGTTGGCACCACGGCACCATAACGCGGCGCTCCGTAATAAACCGTCGCAGGCGGCGTGTCGTAGTACGTCGTTGTGGTGCTGGCGTATGAAGGCTGGCTAGCAATGCTCACTACTGCACCAAGGGCGGCTGCACCCAAGATCCAAGGCAGAACATCGTTACCACGATAATTGCTGCGGCCGCGGTAGTAGTTGTCATGCCCACGACCCCCGTTGCCGTTGTAATGGCCGCCATGGCCACGTCCGCCATCGTAAGAATAATTGCCACGGCCATTGTTCCAGTTGCCGCGATCTTTGCCGCCTGCTTCAGAGATCACTGGCAGGGCCAGCATGCTCAGACTCAGCGCAGTACAAATCAGTGTGCGTTTCATGTTGTGATCTCCTTATGCCGACATTTGGCACTGCAGCCACATTACGCCGCGTGACTGAATTGGAAATGAATGTGGGGAGTTTCTGGGTTGCGAAGGGTAAAGGCCTGTTTGGTTGGCCTTGGGGCTGGGGCACATCCATTTAGATATGGCAGCGAGCGGGGCGAGAACCGGCAGCCTTCTAGAGATAGCATCACTGCGCTGACGCCTTCGCTCTTTCGAATTTGGTGGATGTTGAGAGCATCTAGACTCCCACCGCGTCGCTCGTGCGCATCCTGCGCCCGCGACGTACAGGGCATCCTTGCCCATAAAAAAACCCCAGCCTAAGCTGGGGTTTAGTTTTGAAACGTTTTACAGCTAAGGCTTACAGAGGGCGAATCTGAGTCGCCTGCATGCCCTTAGGGCCGCGAGCTGCTTTGTACTCAACGCGCTGGCCTTCGGCGAGGGTCTTGAAGCCCGTGCCGCCCTGAATTTCTTTGAAATGCGCAAAAAGATCTTCGCCGCCTTCTGAAGGGGTGATGAAGCCGAAGCCTTTAGCGTCGTTGAACCACTTTACTGTGCCGGTCGATACGTCAGACATGAAACTCTCCTACGAAATAAAACATAAATACGGGTTTCCCCGCGTACTGCAAGCGATCAAGAAGGTAGTCTGAAACACGTAACACCGGTAAAAACAGCCGGTTTAACGAAACTACAAAAACGTACTAGAACGGATGCGCCTCGCACTTTGCGCCTAATTACAACCGTTTGTCGAGTTTTTCTGATTGTGCAGCACGGCATTTCGCCCCAAATGATCAATACAAAGGCTTAGGATGGGCCTTTCCACGACAGTAAAACGGTCATGAGCAAGGTCGTAAATCTCAACAAAGCACGCAAACTCAAAGCTCGAAAAGATGCTGATCAGCAAGCGGCAGAAAATCGCATAAAGTTCGGCCGTACCAAGGCACAGAAGCAATTAGACGCTACAGAAAGCGCTACTGCAAAGATTAAATTGGATCAACTAAAGCGCGAAACACCAACTCAGGATTAATCGCTACAGACAGCTCTTGGGTGTACCCTCCAGTAGTGCAATCATCATTCGCGCTACAGATCATGGAGATCGTCGCTATGAACAGGTTTTCACACCACTCTGCGCAGATTTTGCGCAAACTAGGTAGCACTACTGTGTTGCTGTTCTGCATGCTATCGCCACTCGCGTTGCCAGTTTACGCAGACGACGCCAAACCCACTGCAGCTGAAATCACCAAGGCGCGCGCCGAATGCGCCATGCATAAGCAAAAAGTGCGCGCCATTGAGAATGCCAACGCTGATGACGCGCAACTTCCTGCCATGCGCCTGGCTTGGGCACAGGCCTGCGGCCGCGCGCAGGATCTGATCACCGCCGCCTCTGGCACTCCACCCGCCAAGCCACAGGCTGATCCAAACGCAGCAACGCCGTAGCGCTTAAGCCTCGATTGCGCCGCGGATCTTTTCTGCGATGCCTTCAAGCTCTGCGCGGCGTGCCACGGTCTCGCGACGTGGGATAGCCAGCGTGGTCACGTGCCAGATCATTCGTGTGATCGTATGCAGCATGTCGCCGCTATAACGCGGAATCACGTGGATATGCACATGCGGCACGCTCTGGCTTGCGTCCTTGCCATCATTCACCAGCAAGTGCTGAGCGAGGCTGCCTAGGCCCTTGCGCTGCGCTGCGCCGACCTTCTGCACCACTTCCAGCAAGTGCGCACGCGTTGCGGCGTCGAGAAGGTCCAGCGTTGGCACCGAGCGACGAGGAACCACCAGCGTGTGCCCACGCGTCATTGGACTGATATCTAGGAACGCAACACACACATCGTCCTGATACACAAAGCTGGCCGGAAGTTGTCCAGCAATGATGCGGTCGAAAATCGTCATACGAGTATTTGGCGTACGCTGCGGGAGAAAGTGGCCGCCACCCTAAAGCGAGAAACTGAAGCAATCAAACAGTAAGATTAAAAATGTTTTTTATTGTTTAATAATAATCATTTGTCGATCTTTTAAAACGCAGGCTCAGGGCAAAAAAATGGCGGTGTCAGCCGAGCCGACACCGCCATTCAAATTCCAGCCACATTTAACGCCGTTGACCCACCAAGCGATGCAAGGTGGTTACGAGTCGATCAATCTCTTCATGCGTGTTGTAGAACGCAATGGAGGGTCGCACCGTCGCCTCAACACCAAAGCGACGCAGAATTGGCTGAGCACAGTGATGTCCAGAACGCACCGCAATACCCTCTTGATTGAGCGCCTTGCCGACTTCCTCTGTTTTGAAGCCATCGAGCACAAACGACATCACGCTGGTTTTATCCTTCGCTGTGCCAATCAAGCGCAGACCAGGAACGCCACGCAGATGATGCATGCCGTATTCCAGCAGCTCATGTTCGTAACGCGCGACATTCTCCAAGCCAATGCGATCTAGATAATCCAGTGCAGCACCAAGGCCCACGGCATCGGCAATGTTGCCAGTGCCTGCTTCAAAGCGCGCAGGAGGACCGTGGTAGATGGTCTTGTCGAAGGTGACGTCTTCAATCATGTTGCCGCCGCCTTGATAGGGCGGCATGTCTTCAAGAATCTCACGCTTACCGTAGACAACACCGATGCCTGTCGGACCAAAAATCTTGTGGCCGGAGAACACGAAGAAATCAGCATCCAGCGCCTGCACGTTGACGCGCAAATGCGAAACGGACTGCGCGCCATCGATTAAGACTTTTGCACCAGCACGATGACCGAGCTCAATAATCTCTTTAACCGGCACGACTGTGCCTAGCGCGTTGGACACCTGTGTGACCGCAACAATCTTGGTGCGATCGTTCAGCAGCTTTTGATATTCATCGAGACGTACTTGCCCGGTGTCATCCACCGGAATCACGCGCAGCTTGGCGCCCTTCTCTGCCGCCAGCATCTGCCAAGGAACAATGTTGGCGTGATGCTCAAGATTGGAAACAATAATCTCGTCGCCTTCGCCAACGTTCTGCTTGCCCCAGCTTTGCGCCACGAGGTTGATCGCCTCGGTCGCACCACGTACAAAAATAATTTCTTCCGGAGAACTCGCACCGATGAAGCGTGCGACCTTGTTGCGCGCGCCTTCATAAGCATCCGTCGCACGCGCAGCCAACTCATGCGCAGCACGGTGAATGTTTGAATTCTCGTGAGCGTAGAAATGCGCGATGCGATCAATCACCGCCTGCGGTTTTTGCGTTGTTGCGGCGTTGTCGAACCAAACCAGCTGACGGCCGTTGACGCGCTCTTGCAGAATCGGAAAATCACGACGAATTGCGTGCACATCGAAGATGCCATTCGATGAAAACGATGGCGTTGCCGCAGGCTCTTCCTTCACAGGAGTCGCTACAGACGGATACGCACTCGATTCACCAACAAAGTAATACGGCGAAGACGGCGCAGGTGAATTCGGCGGCGTTGGCGCACCCGCAACCGTCGGAGTCGACGGAGCAGATGGCACAGACGGCGCTGCCGATACAGATGGAGTAATCGGCGCAATTGGCGATGACAACGCCGACAAATCAAAAGGCAGATTCGAGCGAGGCACGTCAACATCTTGCGACTGTCCGCGGGCCTGCGGAGCACCATTACCTTCGTTCAGAAAGTAGAACGGACTTGCTGGAGCCAATGATGTTGGCGCAGCAGCATTGCCAGAAGGAATCGCTGTGTCACTCGCCGCCGGCGCTGGCGCCACAACGGGCACGCCCGCAGCGTAAGCCTCAGGCACGCCCAAGGCTGGGCCGCCACTGCGCGTGAGCGCTGGAGAAGCCGTTGCGGTGACTGCATGCGTATCCAGCGATTGCGCCTGCGTTGGCAGCACGCGCGGCGTAATCACTGAAGGCGGCGTTGCGAACGAAGCTGCTGCTGGCTGCGAGACCGTAGTAGGTGGCGTAGCTGGCAACGACGTCGCCAGCGGCAAATGATTGGCCTGCCCCAACGTCGGCACGCTAGGTGCAGACGGCGGAGCAATACTCACAGGACGCGACGGCGCTGCAGGGAATTCCGAACGTAGATTCTCTTGGGGAATCGCCGCACCCGGCAACGCAGTAAAGAACTGGTTGGCGAGTGCGGTGAGTGAATCCAGATCAGGAACGCCCGCGAGACCGCTCGCGGTGCTGGGGCTACTTGCAGGACTATTTGTAGGTGTCAGGGTAGTCATGGAACTTGTTGACTTCAACATCATCCAGCAGAGCGATGGCGTCGTCGGTGAGGACGGCGAGCGAGCAATACAGCGAGATCAGATACGACGCGATGGCGTGCTGATCAATGCCCATCAAACGCACAGACAAACCTGGATTCTGTTCGCCCGGCAAACCAGGCTGGAACAAGCCAACAACACCTTGACGCTTTTCACCGACGCGAATCAGCAAGATTTTGGATTTGCCATCGGCAACCGGAATCTTGTCGCTAGGAATCAGCGGAATACCGCGCCAGGTGAGGAACTGCGCACCAAACAAGCTCACTGTTGGAGGCGGCACGCCACGACGCGTGCACTCGCGACCAAAAGCCGCAATCGCCAGCGGATGAGTGAGGAAGAACGCAGGCTCTTTCCAAACCTTGGTCAGCAGCTCGTCGAGATCATCCGGCGTCGGCGCGCCCGTCAGCGGCAGAATGCGCTGACTGTCAGCAACGCTGGCCAGCAAACCGTAGTCCGGGTTGTTGATCAGTTCGCTTTCCTGATGCTCTTTGATCGTTTCGATCGTAAGACGCAGCTGCTCTTTGATCTGGTCATGCGGGCTCGAATAAAGATCCGAAACACGCGTGTGGATGTTGAGCTTGGTCGACACCGCGTTGAGGAAATATTCGCGCGGTCTTTCTTCGTAATTGACGAAGGAGTCTGGCAACTGGCCGTTCTCGCGAACCGTGCAAGCGGTTTTCACATCCGCAGGATTCTTCACCTTGTTGACGCGATAGATACCGGCTTCTACCGGCAGCCACTGCAGCAGATGCACCAGCCAACGCGGCGTAATCACTGAATATTGCGCAACCGTTTTGGTTGCATTCGCTAATTGCCGTGCTGCTTGGTCGCCCAAGGTTTGTGGGGCTACGTCGTCCGCCATAAGGTACTCCGGGTGTTAATTTTAAAAAAATGAATAAGCTAATAATCTTTGCTTCTTACAAGAACGATGGCCACAGGCTATCGCCATCAACATTCCTGCGATTTAAAATTCTTCTAACGCAAAAGCTATGCCGCGTCGCTTTCCCAACGTGTAATCAGCGTCGACGGCGCAACATCAAGTCCCGCCGCCAACTTGCTAATGGTGACCAGTGATGGCGTCACCAAACCGCGCTCAATCTCGCCGAGATAGCTGCGATTCAAATTAGCTGCTTCAGCGAGCAGCTCTTGCGACCAGCCTTTTTTCTCGCGCTCTTCGCGCACAACCTGTCCAAATCTTTTTTCAAGAAGGCTCACTTTGCTGCCCCCGTTTCTTCTTGCTGCGAACGAGCCTGTGTAATCTGGCTGCCCGGTGGCACGCTGCGTGTAAGCCATACATTGCCTCCAATCGTTGATCCTTTTCCGATGGTGACGCGCCCGAGAATGGTCGCGCCTGCGTAAATAACCACTTCATCTTCAACAATCGGATGACGTGCCTGCCCTTTCAGTAGCGCACCATCCTCTGTTGCTTCAAAACGTTTCGCGCCAAGCGTTACAGCTTGATAAACACGAACGTTCTCGCCGATTTGTGCGGTTTCACCAATCACGACGCCAGTGCCGTGATCAATGAAAAAATGCCCGCCAATTGTTGCGCCCGGATGAATATCGATACCGGTTTCCGAGTGCGCCAACTCGGCAATGATGCGTGCGATTAATGGCACACCTAGCCAATACAACTCATGCGCAAGACGATGATTAATTAATGCGAGAACCCCGGGATAGCACAGCAGCACTTCATCTACGCTGCGCGCAGCAGGATCACCGCGATAAGCGGCTTCGACATCGGTATCAAGCACCGCGCGCAAATCCGGCAGTGCTTTTGCGAATGAGGTGACGATTTCACCCGCCTTCCAGCTCAGCACATCAGCCTCGATCGGCTTATCTTCGTTGCGTTGACGCGAAGTGAGCTCCAGCTTGACCTGCGCTACCAGCGCATTTAGCGCGGCATCCAATACATTGCCAACATAAAAATCTTCGCCATCGCGCTTAAGATCAGCAGGACCTAGTCGCAGTGGAAATAACGCGCCACGCAACTGCGTAACGATGTCTCGAATGATGTCGCGCGAAGGAAACTCATGCGCACCGAGATCGCGATTGCGTTTTAAACGCCAACGCTCACGCGTTTCACGCAGCTCGGTGACGATGCCAACCAGATCCCAATGTGCCGCTTGCGGTACAGATTTACTCACGCTGATTCCTCCTTGAATCTTTGACAGACTCAGTCCTGTACCCAAGGCAGTCCATGAAAACGCCAACCATCGCTATTACCGCGATGTTGCTGCGCGTCGATCTCACCTTCGAAACCTTCGAGAATATTGAAAACATTGTTGAAGCCCGCTTTAGCTGCAGCTTCTGCCGCCAACACTGAGCGCTTGCCACTGCGGCACAGCAAGAGAACAACCTGATCCTTGCTGGCCTTCTGTTCAAACTCGCGGACAAAGCGGGGATTACGTGTGAGCGCCGTGCCGCTGGCCCAAGGCACATGCAAGGTGTTGGGCACGTGACCGACAAATTTGCGCTCTTCAGTCGTGCGCACATCAATCAATACAGCCGCGCCACTACTGACGAGATCCCATGCATCTTTAGGGGAAACGCCACCGGCATAGGTCAAAGAGGCCGCCGCCGCTTTTGCGCGGGCGTCATCCAACACGCGATGGCTTGCACCAGCGCTTTGCGCGCTAGCTGAAGCAAACACTTCTTGAGCTGTGACTGACATCTGACCTTTCTCCTTTTCCGTGGCGTCTGTGCCTTGCATCAACCGCAACAAGCGGCGATGACGTGATGGCAGTAGACGGCGATGCAGGGATACTAGGGACTGGCCTCAAAACTTAAAAATAATATTAAATGAGTTATATATTCTATTTAGTTATATAAGATGGCCCGCAATGAAAGCGCTACCATCGCCCCACAATAAGAAAGGAGGAGTGCATGGGAAACGTTAAACGCCTCAACCCGCTCGACTGGACGTTCCTCGCCGGTGAAACGCGCGAAACGATGATGCATGTGGGCTCACTGTCGCCCTTCACGCCGCCAGCGGATGCTTCGCCTGATTTCCTGCGCAAGCTGATGGATGAGATTCGCCAAGACGCGCAGGTTTACTCGCCTTGGAATCTCAAACTCAAAACGCCATCCATCCTCGCCAGCCCGCTACAAGGCTGGGTAGAAGACGAAAATTTTGATGTGGAATATCACGTGCGTCGCTCTGCATTGCCCTCGCCCGGAGATGAACGCGAACTCGGCATTCTGGTTTCACGGCTGCACAGCAATAGCATCGACTTCCATCGCCCGCCTTGGGAAGTTCACTTTATTGAAGGACTCGAAGGCGGCCGCTTCGCCATCTATTTCAAAGTGCATCACGCGCTCGTTGACGGCTACACCGGCGCCAAGTTGATGGAAGCCGGGCTTGCGAATAACCCGAAAGAACGTGACACGCCGATGTTCTACGCACGCAAACCTGCTGAACGCGTTGCGCGCGCCGCAGAAGAAAAAGTACCGACGCTCGAAGCGCTGATGAGTCTTGCCAAAGAACAAGCCGGCGCTTCACGCAATATCACCAAGGCTTTGTTCAAAACGCTGGCACCAGGCAAAGAGAAAAACACGCTGGTCGCGCCGATGTCTGCGCCCAAATCGATCATCAACCAAAAGATCAGTCGCAATCGCCGCTTTGCAACGCAGCAGTTTCCAGTCGATCGCCTCAAAGCTGTCGCCAAAGCTTATGACGGCACACTCAATGACATTGTGTTGGCGCTGTCTTCCGCAGGCCTGCGCAAATTGATGCTGGAACTGAATGCACTGCCAGACAAACCACTGACAGCGATGTTGCCCGTCAACATTCGTCCTAAAGATGACCCAGGCGGCGGCAACGCTGTTGGCTCAATTCTCGCCTCGCTCGCGACCGATATTGAAGATCCAGTCGAACGCTTCCGCGCCATCATCGCGTCTACACGCGAAGCCAAAGCGCAGCTCTCTGGCATGACCAAGATGGGCATCATGGAATACAGCGCACTGTTGATGGCGCCGATGATGCTGTCGCAAATCCCCGGTGCAGTGGGCCGCGTGCGCCCGGCATTTAATGTCGTGATCTCGAATGTGCCCGGGCCAAAGAAACCCCTTTATTTCCGCG
>JAZKEM010000198.1:0-12546 GCA_040387055.1 Pseudomonadota bacterium
AATTCCTGCTGATAGCCGCTGGTCTTCACGTCTCGCTGTGCATGCAAAGTGCGAAGTCCCAGCTTGGCCAGCGGCGCTACCAATTGCGAGGTATCCACATCGTTGAAGCTGTTCTTGGTCTGGTAGGCACTGATCGACACCAGCGTGGCCCAGTCGAACTCATAGCGCGCGTCCAGCGTCGCTAAGGTGTAACCGTTGCTGACCGGCGAAGCCCCAGGCGCATCCTCTCGCGAATACTCCTTGTTATCGTTGCTGATGAAATTCAGCTCATTGGAATTTCGCTGCCCCTTGATATACCAAGCATTGAGCGTCAGCTCTTCTGTCGGCTGCCACAGGGCCATGATGCGCCCCGTGCGCGTATAACCTTCGTCTGCATCTTTTTTGTTGTACGACGGATTAATAATGTCGATCACGCCCGGCTTGTGTTGCCATGAACCGGCAAAGCGAAAGGCGATGGTCTCGCCGACGGGAATATTCAACACTGCGCCAAAGCTAGGTTCGGTGCCGCCCTGATCGACGCTTACCCAATCGGCAGAAGCCACGCCTTTCCATTCACCCAGCTTGGGGATGTTGGGCACATAGCGAATCACACCGGACAGCGAGGTCGCGCCAAACAGCGTGCCTTGCGGGCCCTTCATCACTTCCACCGTGCTCAGATCCCATGGATCAGGATCAGCAATGGTGTAGGAGCCGTAGGGATCGGTCAGCGCCACATCGGCATAAACGATGCCCACAGTTTGGTTGGTGCCCGTCTGCGGACCGACACCACGGATGCTGAGTTTCCTCTGCAGACCAGCAATTTCGTCTTGGGAATTGATGCCCGGCACCGACTGAATAAAGTCTTTCAGTTCGTGCGCACCCATCTCCTCCAACTTCTGACCCGTCAGTACCGAAATGGTCGCAGGAATATCTCGCACCAGTTCCGGGCGCTTGGTTGCGGTGACTACGATTTCTTCGAGTTGCGTCGGCGGCTTGCGCAGCGCTTCTACCGGCTCAGGGCCATCTTTTTTAACTCGCACCGGAATGGTGCCGAGCTCAGCCACGCTCGCTTCTTTTGCACCTTCGGCTGAAGGCGTCGGCTGCGTATCGGCTTCGGTATTGACTGCGGTGTTATCCGCTGGCGGCGTGGGGCTTGCAGCCGCGCTGTCGCTTGCAGGTGCAGCTTCAGGCGTCGCTGCTGCTGATGCCGAAGGCGCAGTGGCCTCGACCGGAGCGGCTTCCTCAGGAGCTGCCAGCAAGGCATCGAGATCGTTGTTGAGCGCTGCATTGTCTGCTGGCGCTGGCGCGGCAGCGGGTGCATCCGTTTGCGGCGCTGCGGCCGGCGTGGGTTCTGTCTGTGCCGAAGCAAGCGTTGCGGCCAATAAACAAGCCACACTCATAGACGTAATTACAATTTTCCCTAGCACCGCGCATCCCCCTGATGTCGTGACCCCGGCATTACGTGTAACCCGGAGTAGCGTACTTACTGCGAGGTTTGAATGTATCTACCAGAGCGGGACGCGACTATCCAAGGAAACACCGAAAAGCCGAGGTCTGTTTTTCCAGACTCAGTTGATGATCTTCCGCTGACGATGCGGCGAAAATTTTCACCGGCCGTCCGCACGATCTGGGCGTGTGATGCATTTTTGTGACCCGCTCAATCTGCGATTAAGTCGAGCTCGACCCCATTAGCGAAGCCGCGCTGGGCCTCAAACCACCGTATCCAGCGGACTGACCACCCCTCGTCCGCCGCGGTTCAGCACATGGGTATAGATCATGGTGGTGCTGACATCGGCGTGCCCTAGCAACTCCTGCACGGTGCGAATGTCATAACCCGCTTCCAGCAGATGCGTTGCAAAAGAATGCCGCAACACATGTGGCGATACCGGACGAACAATTTGTGCAGCAATAGCCGCCGTGCGCAGACTCCGCTGCACCACCGATTCGTCCAAATGATGACGGCGCACCTGCTGATTGCGCGGGTCCACAGAAAAACTCTTGGCCACAAAAACGTACTGCCAGCCCCACTCCCGCGCGGCGTTGGGATATTTCTCGCTCAAGGCATGCGGTAACCAGACGTCGGCACGCCCTAACGCAACATCTGCATCAAACAAAGCGCGACGTGCCGCGAGATGTTCTTTAAGCGCAGTGACCAGCACAGCTGGCAGCACCGTCACACGATCCTTACCGCCCTTGCCATCACGCACCAGCACCTCGCGACGCTGCAAATCCAGATCTTTGACACGTAAGCGAATAGCTTCCATTAAGCGCATACCCGTACCGTAAAGCAGGCGCGCCACCAGCGCTGGCGTCCCTGACATACGCGCCAGCACCGCATCAACCTCTTGCCGCGATAGCACCGTGGGCAACCGCTGGGGCTTCTTGGCTCGGGTCACCCCTTCCAGCCAAGCCAGTTCCACATTCAAGACTTCTTTATACAAAAACAGAATCGCCGCCAAAGCCTGATTCTGAGTACTAGCAGCAACGTTTCGCTGAACCGCCAAATGCGTGAGAAACGCCTCCACCTCTGGCGCACCCATTTGCCTTGGATGACGCTTGTCATTAAAAATGACGAAACGTCTAATCCAGTCCACATAAGATGTTTCGGTGCGAATGCTGTAATGCTTAACCCGTATGCGCTGCCGCACTTGATCCAGCAAACGAGGTGCTTGAGAAGATGCAGGATTATCAGACATTGCTAACGCCTCCCTTGACGCTAGCTTCTTATCATTCAATTGCTTGCTCAATCTGTGCGCGGTTTATCAGACTGCCAGCCAGATTATCAGGCAGCCTTTTATTATCTAATTGTAGTTGGACGAGTAAAAGATGAGCGAGCGCATCGTCATCAAAGCATTGAAGCCGGATACGACAGAGATTGTCATTGCGCCGTCTAGAAATCATGCGACTGCAAGTTGGTCGCTGATCTGCTCTGCGTTCGCACTCTATGCGTTGTATGACAATGTTGAGCAGTCGCATCACAATCTAGATAAACCGCCAGTCGCGGTTGTTGTAGTGCTCTTGTGCCTCGTCGTCGCTTTCGTTCTTTTCGGCATTCTGAATGCTTCCTGGATCTGGTTTGGGGGCTGGAGCGTGAAACTCAGCGCGGCGCATATATCGGTTCACGCGAGGCTGCTCGGAATCACCTGGAAGTACACATATGAACCGGCCGCACTTACAAATCTTCAAATCAAGGAATTTCAGCGGCGCGGTCATATCGTTGCGCGGCGGGTAGTCGCATGGAACGAGTCCAAGCTCATTTACCTGAGCCCCATCCTGAGCGAAGAGGATTGTTTCGAGTTTTTGCAGCGATTTAAAGCACTGAAGGTTGCGCCTCTATGAGAGCCGTCCAACAAAGCGCTCAACTCGGACGGCCGCTTCGCGGCCGCCGGTTAGCTTAGGCGTTAGGCGCCCCATGCGCACACCAGACCAGATCGCTGCTAGCTTTCGGCTCCTCGACCTACACGACGACACTGTGGGCTCTATTCTCGTTCGCCCGTATTCTGGGCACGCGTCGGCCTGCATCGAGGTTACGCTCTGCAGACATTGGGAGAACAAGCAGCGCCTCTTGCGCTTCATCGGTTGCGAGAATGTTGGGCTGGAGGTCGATACCCACGTGCTAAGGCGCAACGCCGCAAGCAATACATCGCATGTAAGCGCATCAACATCACTTGCCGCTATCCGGCGTGTCATGCGCCGACATAAACCGGCATGGAACGTCACGTACGAGCGCAGCATTGACCCACTTCCCGGCAAGCTTGCGTCAGCTAATGCATTAGTCCTGTTTGAGGTCGGTCTATTTGGCGGGACTCTCCAAGTTGTTGCCCGCTCGTATCAGATACGCAGAACAACAGAGAGGTCCTCTTGAATCACCATGCACCTAACAACAGGTTGCAGTGGGACGTCCTCGCCTTCGGCGAGGCCGCCCCTGAACATGGGCGTTAGATTTCCGATAAAAGATTAAGAGGAGCTGAAACAGAATTTATGGGCGAAATCCTTTGGAGTGAGTTGACATCCGGGCTGCCTGATCAAAACGAGCTAGCTCATGTACTCGTTCGGTTGCTGGCCGCTGTACTGCTGGGTGCTGCTGTTGGTTGGCAGCGCGAGCGTGCTGGTAAGGCCGCAGGGTTGCGAACGCATATTCTTGTCGCATTGGGCACAACACTCTTCGTACTTGCGGCATCGGGAAGCGGGATGTCGCCCGATGGTGTATCGCGGGTCATTCAGGGAATTGCTAGCGGCATCGGGTTCATTGGAGCTGGCGCCATTCTGAAGTTAAGCGCGTCGCGAGAAATCCAAGGGCTTACCACGGCGGCGGGCATTTGGATGACAGCTGCCATCGGTGTCGCCGTTGGTTTGGGCGGCTTAGGTCTTGCGCTGCTGGGCACGATTTTGACCTGGGCTATCCTGGCTTCAATTGGATTATGGGAAAAGAGGCTTGAAAGCGGGCTTACCGAAACGCCTCCAGAAGAAAAGCAGAATTAACAAGCTTGGTCGCGTGAGCGCCTAACAATCCATCCAAACCGAACCCGCTTCGCGGGGCGGCTGAATTCAGGCGTTAAGGGACTCGAATGAACGCTGGCTTTAGCGTTGCGTGAAGCCAGACTCACTTGCCACAGCAACGTGGCAACGCGAGCTGCTCTCTCTAGCGAGAAGCCACGTCGCGCAGGAATGCTGCGATATGGTCGGTCACACTTTCTGCATGTTTCGCAGCACTAACCAACGTACTGTGATTGGCATCGGCCATGACAACCTGCTTACTCAAAGGCGCAGGCGCGTCGATCATTAATTTATCGTGAAGCTTTCGCACCGTTAATACTTCTGCGGGTGGCATGTTCTTGCGCTGGATGCCTGCAATAACAGCCAGTGTCGGATGCGTGAGTTTTTCAGAGAGCTGCGCCACTTCAACTTGAATGCCGGGAATCGCAAACAACTCTTCACGCACGTTGGGAACAAACGTCGGCGCGCTCATCTGTTTGATAAAACCTTGGAAGCGTTCACGCTCCATCTTCTTGCCACTCAGATGCCAATAGAGCGTTGCCACGCCTGAGCGAGCAGTCCAGTGGATGAGATTGAGAATTCGCAGGGCTCGCTTGAATTCTGATTCTTTAAAAACAAGTTTTGTTGGTGTCGCATCAAGCAACACCACAGCTGCGACTTGATCCGGATACGTCGCAGCGTAGTGCCGCGCATAGAGTCCGCCCAGCGAATAGCCGACGAGCACGAAGGGTTTCTTGATGCCTAACTTTTCAACCAGCAAGGATAAGCGCTGCGTGTTTGCGGCCGCGCCACGGCCAAGATCATCTCGCAAACTCGTGCCAGAACCTGCACGGTCATAATCGAACACGCGCGTATGCGCTGCGAGTAGTGGCTCAAGCAAGCTCCAGTCATTGGTGCTTCCGCCACCACCATGTTCCATCAACAGATCAGGCAAATCTCCAGCGACTCCACGAGTGCGGTAGTGCAGCACGGTAGATCCAATATCGACCGTGGCTTCGTGAAGTGAGCTGGCAGCCATATCCATCTTTAAAATTTTGCCGAGAAGTTCAAGCGGAAACTACGTGGCAGCGTGTAAACGTACGGACGCGAAGTGATGTCGGCTCCTGTGAGCTGTAGCTCTTTGGGAAGCGTATCGGAGCCACCCAGTGCCGAGGTCAGTGCATTTGTATTCATCAGATTGTTGACCGACAGACTTACGCTAGGCGCAAATTCGAGATCGCTGCGGCTTACTGAGAAATTCAAATTCAACAAACTGTAACCGCCGACTGTTGTTGCGTGAACAATATTGTTGAAAGCAGTTCCCTGATACGTGTGCTGCAGCGCAGTCTGGGTCTGCCACTCGCCGATGCCATAAGCGTAGCTGAGAGTTGTGCTCGCCTGAAACTTGGGCGAACTCGGCAGCACGGTTCCAACCGGGATGATGTTGCCACTGGAATCAGTAAAGGCTTCACTGGTCTTGGCAACGATATAGGACGCGGCCGTTTCCAGCTTGAGGCCTTCAATCGGCGTCAAATAACTCAGGGTGGTTTCAGCGCCCATGCTACGTGCACCACCAACGTTGTCGGTGTAGCCGTCGGTCTGACCTTTGGTCTGATAAACCTGCGGATTCTTCCAGATGACGTAGATGCCGGTGAGATCAACACGCAGCGTGCTATCCATCCAGTCGGTGCGCACACCCAGTTCATTATTCCAGAGCGTGCTCGACTTGAAGGTGGCCGGGATGTCATTGACTGTGCCGATATTAAAGCCGCCGTACTGGAAGCCTCGCGAAACGGTTGCGTAGCTGAGAATGTCGTCAGTGACTTGCCAGGTCGCAGCGAACTTTGGACTAAAGCCTTTGCCGATCGACTCAACTTTTTGAATCTTAGGCGTTGGGTTGGTCAGGCCACCTTTGACGCTGGTGCCCGAAACGCCCGCTTGATAAAGCCTGCCGCCTAGTGTGAATTTCCAGTCGTCACCCACCTTGCGCGAGACTTCTCCGAACAAGGCTTTTTCGCTGGCATCGACGGGATGAAACCCAGTCGTCACTGCAACAATACCGAGCGGGTCAACCGTCGGCCCTAAGAGTTGCGATGGCAGTAGATTAAGCACCGTCGCAATCACCGGCAGACCGGGATAGACATAGAGCGTGGAGTCGATATCGGCTTTATAGCTGCTGTAGAACGCGCCACCCAACCAAGTCCACGGGCCATCGCCCGGCGATACCAGTCGCAACTCCTGCAAATAACCGCTGGTAT
Organism: Pseudomonadota bacterium; assembly: GCA_040387055.1. Lineage (GTDB taxonomy): Bacteria > Pseudomonadota > Gammaproteobacteria > Nevskiales > Nevskiaceae > Stenotrophobium. The sequence continues at coordinate 6,714 of JAZKEM010000198.1, forward strand.
CGACTTTTTTCCAAGCATGGATAGAACGGATACCCGCCTGCGCCAATGCGGTGACGATGTACGAAGCATCCGCGTCGTTGAAGGCGTGCTTGGTTTGATAACCGCTGATGGATACCAAGGTGGCCCAGTCAAAGTTGTAGCGCACATCGAGGTTGGCCAGGCTGTAACCGTTGTTGACCAACGATGGCGCGGGCGAGTCGTCACGCGTGAATTTGCCGTCGGAATTGGTGACATAGCCTGCTTCATCAGCGCTGCGCTGGCCTTTGATATACCAAGCGTTGATCGCGAGATCTTCCGTCGGCTGCCATAGCGCCATGATGCGTCCGGTGCGTGTATAGCCATCGTCCGCATCCTTGGCTTTGTACGACGGATTATTGATATCAACCAAGCCGGGTTTGTGCTGCCATGAACCTGCAAAGCGCACAGCCATCGTCTCGCCAATCGGAACATTCAACACCGCGCCAAAGCTGGGCTCGGTGCCGCCATCAGTAACACGAACCCAATCTGCAGAAACACGTCCGCCCCACTCGCCCAACACGGGATTGTTCGGAACATAGCGAATGATGCCTGCGAGCGAAGTGGCACCGAACAGCGTTCCCTGCGGTCCTTTCAACACTTCGACAGTGCTGAGATCCCATGGATCCGGATCTGCAATGGTGTAGGAGCCGTAAGGATCGGATAGCGGCACATCGCCGTAGACAATACCGACGGTCTGGTTGGTGCCGGTGTCCGGGCCGACGCCGCGCACGCTGAGTTTTTTCTGCACGCCAGCAATTTCGTCTTGCGTATTGATGCCGGGAACGGACTGGATGAAGTCTTTCAGTTCATGCGCACCCAACTCTTCCAGCTTTTGCCCTGTCAGCACGGAAATGCTGGCTGGAATGTCTCGCACCAACTCTGGGCGCTTAGTGGCGGTGACAACGATTTCTTCGAGCTGAGTCGGTGCTTTGCGAATGGCTTGCGCACCCGTTTCGGGCTCGTCTTTCTTGAATGCGACCGGAATCAGTGCATAGCTCGCGTCCGAATCTGGTGCGGCTGCTGCAGCGTCTGATGGCGGCGTCGATGGAGACTCGGCTCCCGCGCTGACCGCTGCATTTTCTGTGGGTGATGTGGGTGATGCACTTGTTGCCGCAGCCGGAGTATCGCTAGCAGGACTGGCCTGTGGCGCAGCCGCAGCTGTGGTTTCAGCAGGTGCAGGTGCAGAAGCTGGGGCCACATCTTCTGACTGAGTCGCCAGCAGCGCATCGAGGTCTAGATCGACATTGGAACTGTCGGCTGGCGTTGGCGTCGCAGCAGGAGTCGGCGTAGGAGCATCCGCCGGTGGCGCGGCCGCGGGCGTGGTCTCGGCAGATGATGAAGGCTGCTGAGCCGAAACCGCTGTGGCTGTTAACAAACAGGCCACGCTCATGGACGTGAAGACAATTTTCCCTAGCACCGCGCATTCCCCTAGTGTCGTGAATCCCCGGCGTCACCCGGAGCAGCGAACTCACTGCGAGCTTTGAATGTATCTACCGGGACTGGAATCCACTATCCAAGGAAACACCAGAAAACCAGAGGCCAATATTAAACACTGGCTTGGCTATTTTTAGACACGCTAAGGCGAAAGGGGGAGAAACCATGACGGAGCTAGCTTTGCGAGGAACACTCAGCCCCAGCGGGCGCTGCCTGCATATCGTTTCTGACTACGTTGTAACAAACGCGCGAATCGAGGGAAATCGAGTCCATGTTCGATCTGAAGCTTGTTTGCACGAGCTCGGATCTTGTCCCAGTCAGGAGAAAATTCCGGATCCTTAAACGCGAATACAACTCGGTTGGCGCTGCCGCTGACATCTGCCAGCAAGAGCTTGTTGGAAAAAACCTCAGCGAGAAGGGCCAGATGCGCGGCCAGTTGATCGCCCTTGCCAATCAGGTTCAAGGCCAACACACCATGAGGGCGCAGTCGCGCGTGCAGGTTTTGATAGAAGGACGTGCTTTTGAACGCTGGTGCGATACCAATTTTGTCGCAGCCATCCAGAAGAATGACATCGGCAAAGGCGTCTTCGGTCGCAAAGTAATCAGCCGCATCGGCATGCACAATATTCATTCGCGAATCCTGCCGAGGCAGCCCGAATAAATCGCTCAAGGCAATCACATCGGCATTCACTTCCACCGTGGTGATACGTGCGGATGGCAGGTGACGGTAGCTGAATTTGGTCAGGCCGCCGCCGCCTAGTCCAACGATGACGATGTGTCTGGGCTTTGCGGAAAACAAAAGGAAGGCCATCATCTTGCGCGCATAAGCCGAGATGAGTTCATAAGGCTCGTCCATATTCATCTCGCTCTGTGCAAAGCGAAAATCGAAATGCAGACGTCTTGTGAGGCCATCGTCAACAACAAATGGCTTGGCGTAGTTTCCACCCAGCAGTCGTTTCACCAGATCATTGCGATCTGAGCATGCAGGTTCTTTCAGCCAAATAACGCCGTGCTGGTCAACAAGATCACCTGGGATTGAATACCAGGTGCCTTTATCGTTGAGCGCAGCTTCTTCAAGTTTCGCGGACCAGGGCAAGCAATGATTTGGAGCATTCTTGTCACTGGCCCACGAAACGCTATCGCTCATTCGTCGAGGAACGAACGCAGGTGTGTCGCGCGCAGTGGGTGTCGCAGCTTGCGCAGAGCTTTACTCTCTATCTGACGAATGCGCTCGCGGGTGACCTGGAATTGTTTTCCAACTTCTTCCAGCGTGTGCTCGGTATTCATGTCGATGCCGAAGCGCATACGCAGTACTTGCGCCTCACGTGGCGTCAGGCTTGCGAGGATCTGATTGGTCGCTTCAGATAGCGATTGCAGAATCGCCGTTTCCTGTGGTGATTCCGACAATTCGTCAGCCACAAAATCGCCGACCTGCGAATCGCCTTCGTTACCGACTGGCGTTTCCAGAGAGATAGGTTCCTTGGCGATTTTCAGCACCTGGAAAACTTTCTCTTCTGAGAGCTCCATCTTCACGGCCAGCTCTTCCAGGGTTGGTTCGCGGCCAACTTCCTGCAGCATCTGACGCGAAATACGGTTGAGCTTGTTGATCGTTTCGATCATGTGCACCGGAATACGGATGGTGCGTGCCTGATCGGCAATCGAACGCGTGATGGCCTGACGGATCCACCATGTCGCGTAGGTCGAGAATTTGAAGCCACGGCGATATTCAAATTTATCGGCCGCTTTCATCAAGCCGATGTTGCCTTCCTGAATCAAATCGAGGAACTGCAGACCGCGGTTGGTGTACTTCTTCGCAATCGAGATAACGAGACGAAGGTTGGCTTCCACCATTTCCTTCTTCGCGCGACGCGCTTTGGCTTCGCCCACATTCATGCGGCGATTGATGTCTTTGATCTCATCAAGATGCAGCAAGCTATCGCTTTCCTTCTGACGCAGCGTCGCTTGCAGCGCAAAGATTTCTTCCTTGCGCATATTCAACTCAGAGGAATACTTACGCTTGCCGCGGATGGCTTTCATGACCCACTCTTCGTCGGTCGCCCCGCCCTCTTTGTACATGCGCAGGAATTCGTCGCGTGCCATACCTGCGTCAACCAAGCAGATATGCATGATCGCCTTCTCGGTTTCACGGATCTCGTTCGCCTTGCCACGCAAGTTCTTGGTGATCTCGTCAACCATCTTTGGCGACAACTTGAACGTGATCACCAATTCGCAAACAGCCGCACGCTTTTGCTGCGTCTTCTTGTTGCCGCTGCCAAGCTTCAACAGCGCATCGCAAGCTTCGTCGTACAGCTTTTGCAGTTCAGCAAACTTTTCTGCGATCAGGACCAGATCCGGGCCAGTGTCGACGACTTCTTCTACGACGTCGGCGGCGTCGGCGTTGTCATCAGCCAATTCGGTTTCAGCGACTGGCTCAGGAGCAGGCGCTGGTAATGCGATCTCGGCATTGAGATCCTGAAAGCCAGTAATGATCTCGGCAATCCCTTTCTTACCCGCCTTATAGGCTTCGAAAGATTCGAGCAGGATGGCAATCGTTTCTGGGTACAGGGCCATCGCGTACATGGCTTCGCTGAGGCCTTCTTCGATGCGCTTGGCGATGCGGATTTCGCCCTCGCGATTGAGCAGTTCAGCGCCACCCATTTCGCGCATATAGATACGCACGGGATCCGTCGTACGGCCGAACTTGTCGTTGACCGTGGCGTTAGCGATAACTTCTTCGGCGGCTTCCTCTTCTTCTTCTGCAGAGGCAACCACGGCTGGCTCAGCGAAAAACTGAGATTCGCTAACCGGGGCTTCTTCGTGCACCGGAATGCCCATCGCGTGAATCATGCCGATGATGTCTTCGATCTGTTCAGAATCGACGATTTCAGGCAGGTGGTCAGCGACCTCGGCATAGGTCAGAAAATTCTTGTCCTTGCCTAAAGCGATTAGGGTTTTGATTTTGGACTGCTGATCGGAAACGTTCATCGACTATCTCTTATGCATTCTGAAACACTGCGGTACAGCCACTGACATCCTTGAAAGCCCCGCTGAATGGCGCTCTCAGGCGTAAGAAAATATCTTCAACTGGCGAAGGTCCGGATAAACACGGTCCCTCACAAACGATGGTGACGACGCACCTTTGGTACGCTGCTCGACACTGACACTGGCCCAGAATCGTTGCGGTCTGGTTTTCCGACTTGGTTAGCGCGAGTGCGCGTGATGCTTGGAGCCGAGATCAACAGCTCGACGGGGCGCTACGGTCGGTGGAAAAGCTGGGCGCGACACTCATCGTGTGCCGCTAGGGTTAATCTGTGGGTTCTACGCCGAAGTTCAAGCGCAGATTGCGTGGGTCGATGAGAAGGTCACGCGGTCAGTAATTATACATTAAGCCGGTCCTCTAAGCGGCGGCGCTATGTACGCACAGGCGCTGGGCTAGGCCCAATCACTCAAATTAAACGCAGATCACGCGCTTTGACCAAGGCCCCGGAGCGGTTTTTGGCGCCCAACTTCCCGTAAATATTGTGTAAATGCCAGCGCAGCGTGCCTTCCGAGATGAAGATGGATTCGGCAATTTCCTTATTGCTCATGCCCGATTCCAGCCGCTTGAGAATATTGATCTCGCGCCGGGTCAGCTCGCCAAACTCAGCCCCGGCCGAGCTCGAAACCTCTGCCACCTTGGCCGTGGCCTGTGCTGTTTTATGGATAGAACGGAGCAGACGGCGGACGATCGGCATGGTTTCTGGATAGTCCACTTCCGCGCTGCTCATCATCTCCAAGACCACGCCGAGTTCCCGGCTCTCATCAAGATAGGTCCGCAGATATTGGCGCGGCGCGGCGATTTGTAGCGCTTCATTCATGCAGCTGAGCGCCTTGGGCAATTCATTATTGAGCTTGTACGCAACCGCTTTGAGGCCCAGCAACTCGGCCCATCGGTGATAAAGACCGAGCTCAGCGCAATGCTGAATCGCAGGCTCCAGTGCCTCTAAAACTTTTGCCGGATCTTTGCGGACATTGATACGTAAAGCGACGCGCGACGCCTTGTCGATGATCAACCCCGATACCGGGTCATCCGCTGTCGGCAACAGAATGCCGCGGCTCATCGCTACTTCTTGCGCTTCTTCGTAACGCTCTTCTCGGCCCAGCCAGGTGCACTCTTCTGTTGCCAGAGTGATCACCACACGCTGCAGCTCACGACGTGCGCCGAGCGCCTGACCCTCATGCAAAATGGCATAGGCCGAAACGGGATCACGACTCAAAAATTTCAATCTTGCTTGGGTTAAATACGCCAAGATCATCGCGTCTGCCGGGCCGTAGTCCTGCACGCTACGCATGGATTGTTCGATGTGTGTTTGCGCCTGATCCGCTTCATCAAACTCGTAGG
>JAZKEM010000199.1:0-2089 GCA_040387055.1 Pseudomonadota bacterium
ACAAAGCGCGCGGCGAATCCAAGATTGCGCAGAATTTGCACCAGCAACCAGCTGCTGTCTCGGCAAGAGCCAGACGCTTTCTTCAGCGTTTCTTCCGCCGTCTGCACACCCGGTTCCATACGGATGGTGTAGTTAACATGCAGTTGCAGCTCGCGATTGAGATCAACCAGAAAATCGACGGTGTTCGGCGCTTTATCCGGAATCTTCGCCATATAGGCGCGCAGCGCATTGCCCGGCGGCAGTGGCCGCATATAGGGCTTGAGATCTTCTTTCAGCGCCTTTTCGTATTCGAAAGGGAATTTGTCCGCATAGGGCTCGACAAAGAAATCGAAGGGATTGAACACCGCCAGATCGGTGGTGAGATCCACCGTTACCTTGAAATGATCGACCTTCTCGGGAAACACCACGCGAGCCAGCCAGTTGCCGTGCGGGTCCTGCTGCCAGTTAATAAAGTGCTCAGCGGGCTCCACTTTGAGTGAATAGCCCAGAATTAATGAACGCGAATGCGGCGCCGGTCGCAGGCGGATGATCTGTGGCGACATCGTCACCCGCTTGTCATAGCGATAAGTGGTGACGTGATGGAGTGCTGCTTGAATGGCCATTACAGTTCCTAGCGGCAAGTGGCCGCATGATTCTTTGGCAAGATGGATGCCAGTTTAGGCTGATGTGACCCCGTAACTGGCCAGAATCTCCTTATACTCACTAAAAATATAAGGACCCAACCATGAGTGTCGGTGGCAGCCGTTCCGAATTCATCACCATCCGCGGACTGCGTTATCACATCCGCCGATGGGGCGACCCCAAGGCGACACCCCTGTTCCTCGGCCATGGCTGGCTGGATGTCTCCGCCACCTTCCACTATGTCGCCGAAGCACTGTTGCCACGGTTTCAAATCCTGGCGCCGGACTGGCGTGGCTTCGGTCACAGTCAGTGGCCGCAGGATGGCTATTGGTTTCACGACTATGTCGCCGACCTTGAAAGCATCCTTGATCACTACTCACCCAAAGAACCGGTATTACTCGCCGGTCACAGCATGGGCGCGCAGATCACCAGTCTTTACGCTGGCCTGCGGCCAGAGCGCGTCAAAAAACTGATCGCCATCGACGGCTTGTTCATGCCCGATATGGCGGTGAACAGCGCGCCGCGTCGCTTCCGCCGCTGGCTGGATCAAATTAATGCCCCAGCACGCCAGAAGACTTACAGCTCTTATGAAGAACTGGCTCTTCGCGTACGCAAGCAACATCCGCAGCTGTCGGAAGAACGCGCCCTGTTTGTTGCGCGCTGCTGGGGCAACGAAGACGGCTATGGTCGCATCACACTATGCGCTGATCCCAAGCACCGTCTCGACATGCCTTCGCTGTACCGCGCCGACCAGAGCATGGAAATCTGGAAGCAAGTCACGGCACCGGTTCTACTCCTCGATGCTGGCAAATCCTCCTTCATCAACATCATTACGCCAGAGTTGATGCAGCAGCGCCGCGATTGCTTCGCCACACACCAGCGAGTCGTCGTGCCGGAGGCAGGCCACATGATGCATTTCGATGCGCCGGAAGAGACCGCTCAGCATATGGCGCAGTTTTTATCGCAGTAAGATGGCATCCTGAATACAAGACGCAATCGTCATTGATCAGCATCGCAGGGGAGCGTATATGAGCAAAGTTTGTCTGGTGGTTGGCGCGGGGCCCGGGATAGGCCAAGCAGTCGCTTACGCTTTCGCACACGAGGGCTACGACATCGCGATGATCGCGCGCAATCCAGACAAACTCACCGAGGCCTGTTCGCTCATTCGCAAAAAAACCGGCCGTGAAGTTCGCGCCTATGAAGGTGATGCAGGCGATGCCCGCTCACTCAAAACTGCGATTGGCCGCGTACGCCGCGGGCTCGGCGACATTGAAGTCTTGGTCTACAACGCTGCGGTTGCGACGTTGGGCCGACCAAGCAAATTGACGCAAGAACAATTAATTCAGGAATTCCAAGTCAACGTCGGTGGCGCGCTCGTTGCAGCGCAAGAAGTCGCCAAGACGATGAAGGCCGCCAAGCAAGGCACCATTCTGTTTACCGGTAGCGGCTTTGCTTCCGAGCCCGCGGT
>JAZKEM010000200.1:0-26528 GCA_040387055.1 Pseudomonadota bacterium
GACTCGCAGTTTGGCACTGCGATAGATCAACCTTGGTATTAAACGGGAACTTGGCAAGCGTCACTTCCCCAACGGCAGGATCAGTAACAGGCGTCTGAATCAAAACGGCGCTGTCTGTCTGATAGCAAGACTTAACACAGCCGCTCAGTGCCAAGACGGCGAAGATTCCCAGCAAGTAAGCTTCAGGACGGATTTTCAAACACATACCCTCCTTGGTCGGCACGGTGGGTTTCGTTGCACTAAACCACCCTACAATTCGTTGTTATCGCGCAATCAACTCTTAGATTGCTTGGCCTTGATCGTGCTGTTGACGCGGTACTCTGCGATAACACGCTGCACATAGCTTCTGGTCTCGGCGTATGGCGGAATTCCGCGGTATGAATCTACCGCCGTAGGGCCTGCGTTGTAGGCCGCAACTGCGAGACGGGTGTCGTTCTTGAAACGGTTCAGCAGCATGCTCAAGTAACGCGCACCACCAGCAATATTTTGATCAGCGTCAAAGCTGTCACGCACGCCAAGATGCGCTGCCGTTTCCGGCATCAACTGCATCAGGCCACGGGCGCCGGAGCGCGAAACCGCGCGCGGATCGAAACAGGATTCAACGCGCATCACCGCACGCACCAACGCAGCAGGCACGCCATGGGTTTTTGCATGTTTGGTGACCATCGACTGCCACTGTTCAGCACGCTGATCCAAAATCGCTTTGGTCACGCCCTTGCATGATGCGGCCCAGCCGGTCAGCGCTTCGCCATTCACGGCATCAGAAATGTCTGTCGATGTTGGATCGCTCAGCACAGGGCGTGGCGCACCTGATCCGGGACGAACCTCGGTGTAGTCAGCGCTAGTCGGCTTACGGTCTGAGTAAACCGTCATGCCGTTTTCCTTATACATATAGAGCGTCAGCTGTCCCGCCATTGCCTGAACGCTCATCACCCCGAGCACAGCAAAAGCCGCTGCACGCAATGTTGCGCGCCCGTATGTCCGTCGTTTGAAGGTACTGTGTAACTCTCCCATAGGGCGCACTTTAACAGGGGTCTCGCAAAGCGAGAAATGGGAAAATGACCCCCGACCTTCTGGCCAGGGCATTAGCAGCCCCTTACCCCCAGAAGAACGCGCTTATGACCTTAACTGCACATTCGCCCGCTTCATTGCGGCTTATCTACGCTTTCAAGTAAAACAGATGCCAAATGTAAACCGCCGTTATCCGTTTATGTCCCTGCGAATCGTCACTTCAGCCATCGTTGTGTTGGCGCTCGCCGCTGTCGGCGGAGTGGCTTACAAAGCAGTGCGCGAGATGAAATCTGCGCAAGCGGCGACAACAGCCACAGCAATTGATATCGGCTTCGCTCAGTCGATGAACATGCATCATCAGCAGGCCATCTGGATGTCGCAGCTGCTGCTTGATGGCAGACCCACACAACTCCCGCTTCTTGCCAAATCCATCATCAATAGTCAGTTGGTGGAAATGGGCGAGATGCGCGGCTGGTTAAATTTGTGGCAACAACCTTTGCAGCCCACCTCAAAAAGCATGAGCTGGATGTTGCTCGGCGATACACCGCCAGATCCAGAACTCACACGCTACCTGCTCGCTTGTAAAAACTCTGCGACGGGAATGGTGGGCTTGGCCACTAATGAAGAGATGAATCTTCTACGCAAACTAGACGGCCGCGCGCGCGATGAACTCTTTTTAAAGTTGATGCTTGTACATCACGAAGGCAGCTTGCCGATGGCGAAGTTTGCAGCCGCGCAGTCCAAGCTTCCTGCTGTACGCAATCTTGCAGTCCGCATCGCAATGGATCAATCCGAAGAGATTGGCCTGATCAAAAGAATGATTAATGCACTGGCAGCAAAGCCGCATTAAACACGCAACGGTATAAAAATATAGGGAGAGCGTTCATGGGCGTCACAAGAAAATTATGGTGCGCTGGTTCTGCTGCACTACTCGTGATCATGCTCGCGGCTTGCAGTCGCAGCGAGTCACCGTCAGCCTCTGATCTGACGACACCCAAAGCAGCCTGCGGCCCCGGCTCGCGTCCAGAAACCGGCATGCAAGGACGCACCACTGCAGAAGAGCGCGCCAGTGGCCGCGCCGCGCAGGGCTACACCTGCAATACCGAACTTGTCGGCTCATTCACGGTTCCCAATCCCGACACTCCCGTTGCAGGCTACAAAGTGCAGCGCTACGTCGATAAGTCCGGCCGCGAATGCGCGTACTACGACACCACCACTTTATTTCCCAGCAACATCCTCAACGAGAGCCTTGGCGTCAACGTGCTCGACATGAGCGATCCGGCGCATCCCGTCGTCACCAAGCGCCTGCAATCACTGGCAATGCTGTCGCCACATGAATCACTCGTCGTATCACAAGAAGCCGGCGTGCTCGCCGCGGTGATGGGCAATCTTGTGCTCGCACCAGGATTTGTTGATGTTTACGACATCTCAGAAGATTGCCGCGATCCACAACTACGCTCTTCTGCTTTGGTCGGCGTGTTTGGTCACGAAAGCGGCATGGCGCCTGATGGAAAAACCTTCTACTCATCATCAACCGGCACGCCAACACTCACCGCCGTAGATATCTCGAATCCATCACAAACATCCACCATCCTCGTCACGCCATACCAATCGCATGGCCTCTCGATCAGCGATGACGGCAATCGCGCTTATCTCGCATCGGGTTACGGCGCCAACACCGGTCTGATCATTCTCGATGTCTCAGACATCCAATCGCGAAAACCCAATCCGCAGGTTCGTGAAGTCTCAAGACTCAACTGGCCCAACAGAAGTATTCCGCAGAATGCGATTCCGTTCAGCCGCAACGGCAAGCCTTACCTGTTGGAGATTGACGAATTTTCAGTCGGAGATATTCCTGACATTCCAGCGATCAACGGCCCAAAGGTCGGCGCTGCACGCATCATTGATATCAGCGACGAAACAAAACCCGCCGTCATTTCCAACATTCGCTTGGAAGTGCATGAGCCCAAAAATCGCGCCATCGTCGCCAATGATCCAGAAGCGAACAACATCGTCGGCGGTTACGCAGGGCATTACTGCAACGTACCCACACGCGTAAATCCCGACATCGCTGCGTGCACGATGATTTTGTCGGGCCTGCGCATCTTCGATATTCGCGACCCACACAAGCCACGCGAAGTGGCTTACTTCAACCCGCCCACAGTAAAAAGCAGCGGCGCAGTATCGAGTCCCTCATTCGTGCCGGAGCGAAAAGAGATTTGGTTCACCGATCCGAATAGTGGGTTTTATGTAGTTAAGGTGACCAACGGCGCGTGGTGATCATTACGTAGGGCGGGAGCATCCCGCCTTTCGCGATCACACGGACGCGCAGGCACAACCTCGGAAGGCGGGATGCTCCCGCCCTACGGGGAAACCTGAACGGGCACCGCACCTTCTGCATCCGTGATGGTAATGCCGCGATAGAGACAACGCCCCTCGCCACGTTGGAATGCAGTGTTTGCGATGAGCCACACCGCGACAATGTTCTTTGGCGGTGTGCCACCAATGGCGCGCTCGTAATCCGCGAGCAGTGATCGACGTTCACTCAGCCATTGACCCAGTTGCTGCGTGCCGCTGCGTACCACCCAATGCGTTTCACGTTGATCCCACCACGGCAGCGGGCACTGAAAGATCGTGTCCACAGGCAACGAACAGCTCCACATCCAGGTCAGATCCAGTCCGTTATCAAACTCCACTGCAATCGACAGATAGTCATGCGTTGGCGGAATGTGTTCGGGTAGTGTCGATGGCAACTGCTCCACCAACCAATCCCAACTCAGACGCGTATCTGCAGTGAGTGGGCGATGCAGCGGGAATTGCAGAATGCCGACATCGCCACGCGTGTGACAGCAGAGCGCGTGCCCATCGTCATGCGGACGATAAATCTCACCTTGCCCCAATCGCCACAAATAATTCCAACCGCGTGGAGGCAATACCGGATTGCGTAGACGATCCAGCAGCGGCGCGAACAATGATGGTGACGCCGAAGTAGCCGCAGCAAGACTCTCATCCAGCGAATCGCGCCACTGAATCACAGCGACGCAATAGCCACCTTCAAGTGAATCACGCGGAAGCGTCGATTCAAAGCGGCCCGCTAAATCAGAAAATTCGCCCGGCGGCTTGGCCGTAAAACGTAGTCGACCACCGCTGGCAATCTCTACGCTGCAACCCGTATCAATGATCTTCTCTAAGGCCTCATCGCCCACCCGAAACCACAAGCCGACCTTGGGCGCGATGGCGACATCCAAGGCACGAGACATGTAAACCCAACCTTCCGCCAACAAACTGATGCGAGCTCCAGCTGGCAAATCCAATCCACTATCCGTCCAGACATCGCCACCGGGTTTCACATCAACCCAATCACAACGCAGCACGCTGTCATTGAATCCCGCCAATGCAAGATTGAGCTGCGCCTTCAGCGTTCCAGCCACATCATTAGCCGCACCACCGCGCAAACGATGAACCAGCCTTGAACCCATAAAGCGCAAGGTCGCGGTGAGCGTTGAGGGTGCGTTGCGGACAGGCATGAGCGATGGCCGTTTGGGGAATGGCCACCCGAGCATAGATCACCAATCAAAAATAGAACCTACCCGTTGTAGGGCGGGAGCATCCCGCCTTTCGCGACAACACCCTTCCACATAGTCACAAACGCGGAAGGCGGGATGCTCCCGCACTACGGTCTAGCCGTGAACCGCATCTCCATTCATGGCTTAAGCGATCAATAAAATGCTGTCATGCCCCAATACATCCGCGCCTTTTGTCCGGGAGGAACCTTCTTCTTCACGGTTACATTACTGGAACGTCGCCGTCGTTTATTAACCGACCATATCGATGTATTGCGCACAGCAATGACGAACGTTAAACGCAATAAACCATTTCGTGTCGATGCCATCGTCGTATTGCCAGATCACATGCACTGTATGTGGACACTGCCACCCGGAGATGCTGATTTTTCATCGCGGTGGCACGCCATCAAGGCGCAATTCTCACAAAGCATTCCTGCGGTCGAGCGCCTATCGGATCGCCGCAAACGCAAAGGCGAAAGAGGCATCTGGCAGCGCCGATTCTGGGAACATCAAATCCGCGACGAGCGTGATTTTGAAAAGCATGTTGATTACATCCATTTCAATCCGGTTAAGCATGGACATGTTCAACGTGTTGTTGACTGGCCTTATTCCAGCTTTCACCGGTATGTGCGGCATGGGGTTTACAGCGCGGATTGGGGCGTAGCGAGTGAGATTGCAGATTTGAGCGTGGAGTGAAATCGCGGAAGGCGGGATGCTCCCGCCCTACACCTCTTCGTGATTTTTTGCGCACGATACCAACCCACATCCGTAGGGCGGGAGTATCCCGCCTTCCGCGCCCAGCAACAAAGAACTACCCCTTGGTCTGAATCGCAAACCGCTCCGAATAATCACGGAAGTGTTTACGCACACCCTCCGCCGTAAGCCCAAACTCTTCCAGCGTGTACACGTGCTTGCCGTGTTTGTCCTTGGGATTCTCGCTTATCTGCTTGGTCATGCGGGCTTCGGCGGCGGGGCTGAACGGTTCATCGAAGTGTTTGTAGAGTTTGCGCATGGTGCCGACGGGGTCACGTAGCTGTTCGAGATATTGGATGTCGTAGATCGACTTCTCGCCGTGCTGATCGCGGAAAGCATTCTGTCGTTCGATCATCACGTCGAAGGTATCCAGCAACACCTGCGCGATCGCGCGCTTGTCGACTTTGTCGCTATACATCGGCCGCACAAGATTCAGCAGCCCGCAGGCTGAACCCACCACCTCAACCGGATCACGATGCGTCATGACCAGCTGTGCGTCTGGATACACCGCGGTCAGATCGTTGAGAAACAACGGATGCCAAGGATTCTTCAGCGTCCAGCGGCCGCCGTTGTTTTCTTGAAGCGTCTGCAGCAACTGCTTGTGGAAATCGAAGGCGTGGCGATAGCTGGTTGCCATCAGCCAGTCGTGATAGCTCGGTACGTGAACAATCGAATCGAAGATTTCCGCGCAGAACGAAAGCTGCATCGCGTACTGACACTCGGTTGGGCTGTCAGCTTCTTCGAAATGCGCCGCTGCAATCTGCGGTGCGATTTGCAACATCATGCTGAGCATCTGTCGCTGGCTGCCGCAACGCAGATCCGTAGAAAGCTCGCCCTTCTTTGCTGGCGGCACCGGACTCAATGCTTCCCAACGCAGCAGGCAGCGACGCATCGGATCAGCGCTCAGTAGATTGATTGTCAGCGTGGTGCCGGTACGTGGCAGGCCAAATACGAACATCGGCTTTTCAACCGGCCGCTGCAACAGCTCAGGCTTCTTCTTGAGATAGTCGACCACTCGCAGACGGTTGACCAGAATGTTGTAGAGGTTCTCGCCAAAGCGCATGCCGCCCGCAGGCGAAAGCTGCGCTTCTTCCTTGGCGGCCTTCACTAGGATTTCCAGACCTTCGAGTGCTTTGGGATCGCCGAGGTCAGAAAGTCCGGTGGTCTTTTGTGCTTTAGCGATCAGTTCTGCGGTGTTCATCTTCTACATCTCCGAATTATTTTTATGTGTCCGCATATCCGCGACAATCTTTTTCATGGCGGCGCCAATGCCCTGCACGATCCACTTGCGTGGCAGGCGGCGCAGCAGGCGGAAGCTCCAGCGATTGAATGCGCCGGGGATCACGCTTGGACCTTTGCCGAGATGATTGAGGCCCGTCTCTGCAACTTCATTTGCAGACATGCCTTTGATCTTCATCGAGCCGACATTGCGGCTCGCAAGCAGCGGCGTATCGGTGGCATTGGGCACCAGCACGAGCACATCCACTCCACTGCCTTTGAACTCGCCCCACAGCGCTTCGCCAAATGAAAGGACGAAAGCCTTGCTGGCGGAGTAAACCGCCGAGTAAGGCGTGCCAGAGAAACCTTCAGTGGAACCCACCAGCATGAAGCCGCCGCGGCCACGACTCTTGAAGCGCGGCAGGAAAGCATGCGCCAGCAGAATGTTCGCGCGATCATTCACGTCGAGCACGCGCAGCAGCTCGGCACGCGACAGATCAAGGAAAGCACCGGCAGGATTGTGCGCTGCGTTGCCAATGACCAGACCGATATCCATATCCCTGCACGCCAGCAACAGACGCTCAATGAAATTGGCCTCGGCCATGTCGAGCACAATCCAGGCGCTCTCAATGCCGTGGCGTTCCTTCACCGCCAGGGCAACGCGCTGCAACTCATCTTCGCGACGCGCCACCAGCAACGGCCGCACGCCTCGTGCAGCCAGCGCATAGGCGAAGGCTTCACCGATGCCGGATGAAGCGCCGGTGACAATGGCCCATTCACCGTATTGCTGGTGGAATGAAGGATTCACGCAGTGGTTTGTTCAGCCAGCGTGGCTTCTGCGGCAGTGATCTCTGATCGCAGCCACATCGTCTCGCTCAGATTGCTGCCACCGGATGCTTTCAGCAGTCCCTGCAAGGCATCGCGTTTCGCGGTGAGTGCGTCGGCTTGTTTGGGTTCAGCACCCAGCGCGATATCCGTGAGGTGCAGTGCTTCCAGGAACTTTCCATCCGCAACTTTCTGCTGGGCTCGTGCGGCCAATGCTGTCGCGCCGCCTGCAAGCTCAACAAGGTCTGCATCCACACTTGAACGCGGTACGCCGTAAAGCGACGTGGTGGAGTCGTGATGGAACCAGCCGGAATATTCTTCCCAGATCGAACGCACGGCCCATGAAACCTTGCCGTGGAATTCGCCAACCTTCAGTTCATCCGGCAATTGGATTTCACGCATCAGCGTATGCACATCCTTGCCCGCGTTCATGCCTTCGATAGTGGCGCTGTTCACATAGCTCACTGCGGCATGCAGCTTGTCGAGATCCGCGCGAATCTTGGCGGCCCCGACGATGGGCTCACCATGGCCGGTGATCAACAACTCCGCACCGAGCTTGCGCAACTCATCCAGAGAATGCAGATAGCGTTGCACCAGACGTGGCTTGTCGCCGCGCATGGTCACGAGATTGGGAATAGCCAGAAACACCGGCCCCAATAAATTACCGGTGAAGGCCACACGCTCTTTCGGCATCCAGACCGTGAGTGAATCCAGCGCTTCACCACCGGGCGTCGAGATCAACTCAAAGCGTCGACCACCCAACTCAAATTCATGACGGCGATCCACCGCAATATCCGGCACCAGCTCGGGCAGCGGTGCAGGATTGGCCGCACGCTTGATCGTATTCGCCCACAGCTTGCGTGAGCGTTTCGCCAGATATGGCCCTAGCTCACGGAAGTAACGGCAGGTATCAACAAAGCGCCGCTCGGCAATCAGCTCCGTCCCTCCTTCACGCAACACCGGCACGCCACCGTAATGATCCGGATGACCCTGCGTGATGATGATCTTGCGCAGTGCGCCTGTGCGATGTGGTGCGAGCAAGCGCTTGGTACGTTCGGCGTTGTCCATGAAGCCGGTGTTGACCAGCACATCACCAGCGCTCGTCGTTACCAGATAGGCGTTGGAAATATCCTTGGCCATGAAGATGAAGTCGTTAATCGCGACGGCTTCCTTCTGCTCATCGCCCGCCTGCACTAGCGAGGCCAGCAGTGGTTTCTCCGGCGTACTCATGCTGAAGCCCCTTCATCAAAGTTAATCATCACCTTCGCCGAAGCCGGCGATGCCGCCACACCAAAAGCATCAATGATCTTGTCGAAGGCAAAGCGATGGCTGATCAGGCTGCTGACCTTGTCGCGCAAGCGTGGCAGTGCGGCGATCACGTCTGGCATCTCGGTGGGATAACCCACTGCCGTGGTAATGGTCATTTCAGTGGTGAGCATCGCGCCGAGATCCAGCGGCACCGGCTTGCTGTATGCCGCCGTCACCACCATGCGCGATTGATACTTCGCCATCTTCACCACGTCAGACAAAATATTTGGCGCGCCTGCAGCATCAATGAACGCATCGGTGCCGACTGCCTCGCGGCTGAACACGCGAGCGTTGCCGTGCAGTTCCAGCAGGCGCGCTTTCAAGTCTTCCTTCGTTGGATCAAACGCAGCGCGTGCGCCCAGTGCTTTGGCGCGGGCCAAACGCTCAGGCGCGAGATCAAGCGCAACCACATCCGTCACACCGCGATCCAGCAACCACACGATCATGCCCAGACCAATCGGCCCGCAGCCGAACACCACCACCTTGTCACCTGCCTTCACCTGCGCGCGATTGACGCCATGCAGCGCCACCGCCAGCGGCTCGGTGAGCGCGGCGACTTCGTAAGGCAGATCGCCAGGGATCGGCAACAGGCTGTCGCCCACGCGCGCATCACGCACGAGCAGCTCTTCGGTGAACGCACCTTCCGGCCCGCCGCTGCCGATGTAGCTCGGCGTCATCATCGGATTGATGATCACGCGCTGGCCCAGCGTCACGTTCTTCACTTCACTGCCGACATGAATCACTTCGCCCGCAGCTTCATGACCAATCGGCGTGGTGCCGCCCGGCTTGCGATGAATGCCGCCGACCTTGATGTAAGTGAGATCACTGCCGCAGATGCCGCAGGCCTTCACCTTCACCACCACATCCTTGGCGCCGGGCTTGGGCGGATCAATCGGGTCGAGCCTGAAATCATCAACGCCGTGAATATTGAGTACATGTCCCATGGGCATTCCTCAGAGCATGACCATGCAACCACCGTCGATCACGAGGGTGTCGCCGGTGTGGAAGGAAGACGCATCGCTGGCCAGATAAGCCGCAACGCCTTCAAAGTCCGCGCCATAACCCGGGCGTGGAATCGCGTTCTTGATCAGCATGAATTTATCCAGCGGACTCAGCTCGCCCTCGCCCGTCATGCCGGTCTTCACATAGCCCGGTGCAATCGAGTTGGCGCGGATGCCGTACTTGCCGAACTCGACCGCCATCGAACGCACGATCGCGCCCATCGCGCCCTTGGAGCCCGCATACGAAGGCTTGCCTGCAAGGCCCTTGTACATGGAAAGGCTGCCGCAAAAAATTAGCGAGCCGCCGGGTTCGCCATCTTCTGCACGCTTCACCATCACGCGCGCGCCTTCGCGTAGCGTGTAGTACGCGCCGTTGAGGCTCACGTTCATGAAGTCTTGGAATTCCTTGCTCGGCAGATCCAGCATCGAGCGCGTCTGCGGTGGCGGCAGGCCGGCGTTGGCGATCACGCAATCCACGCGACCAAACTCCTTCAGCACTTCCTGATAGCCCGCAACAATCTGTTCTTCCGACGACACATCCACCTTGTGCGTAGTCACGCGCACGCCGAAAGCCTCCAGCTCTTTCTTGGCCTCCGCATTCTTCTCCGCATTGCGCGCCCAGATCGCCACACTGCCGCCCTGCTTGGCAATGCCACGCGCAAAGCCCAGCCCCAAGCCACTGTTGCCGCCCGTAATGACCGTGACCTTGCCGCTCAGATCAAACAAACCTTTCGTCATTGAGATCTCCAATATCGTGCAAGCCGCAGACCGGCTCAAGCTGAAAACCAGTGTCAGCCCACGTAGGAATCCTTACAACGCAAAAGAATGTCGATAGCGGGACACCGTTGATCTATCCAGCCGGAACAGCACCGCATTTCAATATGGCGCGATATTCCCGAAAGGCGGGATACGTAGGGCGGGAGCATCCCGCCTTTCGCGGCCTTGGCACCCCTAATCAACAATCCTGTACAGTACAAACACCGGCCAAAAGAGCCCCGGCAAAGACCGGCAAACGTAGAGGAGATCCATCGCAATGACGCAACGCACCGCAACAGCATTGGCGACAATCGAAGCCGAACTGCGCGTGCCAGTCGCCACCGCGCAGATCGTGCATTTCGATCTCGCAGAACCCGTCGACAACGTCATGCGCGACGAAGGCGTCTACCGCTTTGATCTCTCACTAACACCCCGCATGCGCAATGCCCGCGCCTGCTATCGCAACCGCTGGAACCCGCAACGCTTCGAGCGACTCGGCAACATCTTCGTCGTACCACCCGGCGAAGCCATGCAAGCGCGCAGCGACGGCGGCCATCAAGCCTCCATCGTCTGCAACCTCCGCCCGGAACTCATCCGCACCTGGTTCGGCGGCGAACTCGAATGGACCGACCGCCGCCTACACGCAGGCCTCGATCTCAACGACGCAAACATTCGTCGCCTGCTACTACGACTAGCAGAAGAAATGCGCCACCCCGGATTTGCCAGCGAAATGCTGGTGGAACTCGTCGCCGGACAAATGGCGATCGAGCTAGGCCGCTACTGCGCCAACATCAATGAAAACGCCAACACCGGCGGCCTCGCCGCATGGCGCCTGCGACTCATCGACGAACGCCTGCACGAAGTACGCGAACCACCCACGCTAGAAGAACTCGCTGGCCTCTGCCGAATCTCCGTGAGGCAACTCACCCGCGGCTTCCGCGAAAGCCGTGGTTGCTCCATTGGCGAACATGTTGTGAGTTGCAGGCTTGAACACGCGAAGAAACTGCTCGCCACGGATACCAGCGTTAAAGCAGTTGCGTATTCATTGGGGTTCTCATCGCCTTCTAGCTTTTGTTATGCGTTCCGCAAGGCGACGGATGAGACGCCGCAGCAGTTTAGGCAGCGGGCGTTAAGAGTTGTTCAATAGATGCGAACTACCGCCTGATGAGCAGCGTCGAACATAAACGCAAAAAATGGCCCGCGATGGCGGTTTAAATCAAGCTATGTTCACACGATACAACTGACCAATCTGCTTTAGAAACTGCGTTTGCCCCCCATAGCTAGGATGCCTAACACTTACACATTTGTAACTCCGCCCCTCAAGCGCATAAGCAGCATCATTGCCTATCGCAACAATCATTCGCGGATTTAATGTAGACACCAACCATGCAATATAACGTTCACACTGCTGCCTTTCATACTGCTTATGTTTTCGATTCGAGAATGAATCACCACATTCGTGAGGATGGAGAGGAAACACATTCCATAAAAAAACGCGTTTATCGATTTTCTTAAGGGCGCGCCAAATCACTCTTGCTGTCGCCTCTGCCATAGGCGGCCCCTTTGTGGCTCTTTCCAAACCAATAGCACCACAAAGTTGAGCGTGCGCTTCAAGATGAACATCATCAGTTAACGCAAGCCCAGTTCTTCTGCCGCCTCGATGTCCAAGATCCCTCGCGATCCACAATGAGTCCACACCATCACGCATTGCTGCAGCCAGCGCTAAAGTCAAATTTCTTTGTCTAATTAACTGCGCATCTGTAAGATCATGAACAGCACAGACACTAGAATATGGATTAAAAGTATCTGAAAATTTTAGTGCTGCAATTTCAGCTACGAACTCTGCTGCAGTATTTGGCATCTAGTTCTACCTTTCAAAAATCAAAGCCCGTTTTTCAAAATCTGCAACTACGGTACCGCCACGCGCTTCTTTTAGGAGCCGAAATATACGGAACCCTTCTAGGATAGCGTGCTCCCACATCCAAAATGGGCGGTTTTCCACCTCATATCCTTTAACCATATCTTGTATGGTTTTAAGGATTGTGAAATCCAATGAATCAACTGTTTCAAATAACCCGTGCCGTAATCCTTGGGAGAATATCCAATTAGATATCCCTTCTTCTGCAATGATTGCGCGTGCACCATCTTGCTGCTCGTCAAGCTTGTCATCACTCTTCCGCTTCAGTTTCAAAAGTGCACGAAGAACCGGAGACCAACCTAGAATCGCAGCAAAGGCCAGATGGAATACGTCGTGAAATCGGTAATCGTCCTCTACTTGCCGGTTATCAGTAAGCCGATCACCAATATTCAGGCCATTACATTTTTGAATTACGTATTTTTTTCCATTGATCATCTTCTCTTTAAACAAAATACGAATCTGGTTTGGAAACTTTTCATCTTCGTCTCTACTGGCATCGTAAAGATCACCCCAATTGCGTTGTATTGGCCAACGTGTTTCAATTTTTGTTAAATTTTTCTGCGCTGCATCATCTAAGCTTACGTCTGCGTCTTCAGCAGCATCAACCAACGTTCGAAATATTTCACCTAGCGCTCGATCAAACGCGTCTGCATCTTGAAAGCCCTTGACTATAGCCTCGAGCAAACTGCTGGCACGTGCTCCAAGCATCAAAAGTCGCTGCTCTACTTTTGAACCTACATGGGGACCTAAAAACAACCTCTTCTGTGGCTGGAGATCTTTAAAAGTACGAAATTCACCGCCTTTGGTTATGTCAGTTTCGTGAGGCGACATAAATGCGCGGGCCGCAACGTGCGATAGGAGCACCCCACGGCGATGGGCAATGTTAGATAAATACCAAACCACGTCGCCCAACTCTTCAACCGCCGACGCACCATATGCGTAGTACGCACTTTTATCGCGTTGCTTTTTCTTCAATTCACTGAGGAGACTTCCAATTTCGCCAAAAAGACCAAGAAGCAAAAGGTTAGGGCCCTCAGCATCACCGGCACTCTTATCAGTGCGCATCGCCAACGTTTGATATTGGTCTAATTCCAGATCGATGATTGCGTTCACTTCGCTCCTGAGCATGCTTAATGAGAATTAACCAAAAAGCAGTCCTTGGGTCCCAAGCCTTTGCCTAGACTGCACCGAAATTAAAGTGGGAACCTTTATTCGCCATCGAGGAGGAAAATAAGGTTGAATAATCGGGCTGATATTTGGACGATAAGTTTGCTTAATTCGTACACGTCCGGACAATCCCGCAATTTCAGGGTGTGCGACTCGTGCATACTTTGATATTTCACAAAATATATTTTGGCAATCTATCGGCTGTAATCGCCGCCCAAAAAGTCCATTAAATTTCAAGCCGAGTCGCGAAAACTCTTGGTCCTGAATATCTACCATCCTGCAAATTATTTCTTCTGGATTTTTATGCGCAGTATTTCGAAAGCATTTAGATATCCCATCCAAGGCTCCCGGCCCTGCTACAACGAAATCTGCTTCATCGAAGTCAAGAAGCTCTGAGTAATTCAAGTCAATAGCAAATTGAAACGCCAGAAAAGGTCCGATACCCGGATACGCCAGAATTTGCTCGTAAACACTCTTAAGCGATTTGGCTTTTAATATTTTTAGCGGAAGATTGTCTCGAATCATTGTCGCCAACAATTCCAGATGATTCTCATGCTTGCGCGCATACCCTAGAGCGGGTGGCGGCATAATGTACGCCGCAGAATAGATTCTGACGCCCTTACTCAAAGCTTCAGTCAGAATTGAACTGATCTTTTCTTGATTAAATACGGAAAGATCTAATGGTCCTAGAGCTCGCTCCAATAGCTCCCATGTTTCAATTTTATTGAACAACTTGAACATCATCGTCCTAAAAAAAAGCTCCTTAGGATCTTGGCTCCGTTGCGTATCATATTGAACGCTTTTTATTAGATATTGGCTAACGCGATCTGCTGCGCGAAAAGTATTCGTAAATCGATAATTGCTCAGTACCTGATCATCAGTCCACGGCCCATCATCATCCGCTAGCCGTCGCTCATAAATCAGATGTCTCTCAGCAGCAAATTTCCAATAGCTGTCATACACAGCTGTCCTGTCCATCACATCGATCCCACTTATGAAATTACGCATCCTGTCAATAAGCCGCAGAGTTTGAATCTTCCGGTGCCACCTCGATCAATCTAAGCTGACGAAGTTCATCCAAAATTATTGGCGATAGAGTGACTGCTTTTAAATTAAGAGCGGCTAGTTTTTCACGCGCAAGTGCCGGTGTGAGTTCCGAATCAGGAAATAAGGCTTCCAATGCGATGGCTGCAATCCTAGAGGTTCCAAGCTCCACAAATGCACGCCCAGAAGTTGTTGAAACTCCAAGTTCCAGAGCCAAGGCATAATCAAAAACTTCGCCGCGACGGCTTTCATGCCCCATCTCTTTCATGACGAATAGTAAAACGTCTATGTAAGCTTTTCCCAATTGAACCATCTTAAATCTGAGTACTGTCTCAAAAAAATCGAATCCATCTCGAACATGATCATTAGTCTTCTTCTTTGGAAACCGCCCTCTCTGAAAATCTATCCATTTTTTCAGAATTACTGGATAGGGCGTTCCTTTCATCCATAGAAGCGCATAGGTTGCAACAAAGTTCCCGTACTTAGCGATGCTTTGCCCTTTATAGCCCATTACTTCCCGAGCAAGACGCCCGAAGATCAGTCCATATCGGTCATACGCATTTGCTTCGCGAGGATGAACGGGAATGAGGTCATCCAGTTTTCCATCTGCAATCTTCTCGCGCATCCTTTTTGCCAAACGCTGAAGGCCATATAGATCCACTGTCCAATTACTTTCTAAAATTTTTGATGGCAAACCCAAAGCACCAGAAGAATTCTGAGCGACTTCTACTAATTGCTGCTTCTGTTCGAGCGAAACGTTAGTCAGTCTGCCAATCAATGAATCGGCACGAAGGTTTGCTGACCTTGCGAGCAAAAGTCCTGCGGCTGCTGATACTTCATCAACACTCTGTGCCGTATTCTCATCTAATGTTACTAACTCACCTCGCATAGCTTGCAACACAGCTTCGAAGTTTTTTTCAATGGTCTCCGAGAACGCTGGGATCACCTTGTAGTCTGCGTGCTCATTTAGCTTCTGCTCAGACCAAGTATCGTAATCAACCAGAAATACATTACCGATTAGATCCTTTCCCAGTCGGCCTGCTCGCCCAGCAAAGTTCCAAAGATGCGCTGGATCCAATAACGTTCCTCTTCCTCGAGTCGGCGTATCTATAAAAACGCTACGCGCGGGTAGATTTACACCTTGGAAAAGAGTTGTAGTGCACACCAAATATTTAATATGCCCATTACGAAATGCAGCCTCAATTGCTTCTCTTAATAGGGTTGGCATACGCCCGTAATGGAATGCAACTGAGTGCAATACCATCTCAGAAAGACCATAGTCAGGATGAATATGGTCTTTTATGAATTTAGAGAGATCCGACAAATCTTTAGATTGCTGCATAGGAAGATCTGAAGTGAGTTGCTCTGCTGTTTCTTCACAATCTACGGGCCCAGTAGCGTAAACAAGGGCCCCGCCTTTCTGCCCTAACTCCAAAGCTACGGCAGCCAATCGTGTTTGAGGGTCTCCCACTCCCCGTGAGGTCTTTACTTCACCTAAATCAGTTACCCCCTCACGATTGAGCAATGCCAAGTTAAGTGCTTTCGAATTCCCTTCAACAGCTTTAACTTGAATTCTGTTCTGCATAACTGCCGAGAGTCTTGTTTGCTTTATCTCTATAGATCCAAGGTCGAGAAGCCGAGCAGCATTTTCAAAACCTTCAGCGCCTGGAGACAACAAAATTATCTTCGTATCGCTTTTTATTTGCTTAAGTTTTTCCAAACAATCCTGAAGAATCATCCCCCTAGAGCCATCAGCTAAATTTTGGGCTTCATCGACAATAACTATGTCAGCTTGCACATCCGCGATAGCCAGTAGAACGTGAAGTCTCTCCTGCGTCAGAACAAATATTTGCTTCGGTCGCGCCTCGACATCTAGCGCTGGAACAGTTGATACACGCACGTCTTTATGCTCAAGAAATCTACCGTGGATCTTCTTATGAACTTCGGCAAGTAATGCACGCGTAGGCGCCACATATATTGCAGTTATAGCTTGCGCATCCAATACACGCTGACATAGAAACTCAGTAACAACATACGACTTCCCGGCCGATGTGGGCGCAGAAACTGACGCAGAGCTAGTGCCCTGTAACGATCTCCAAACATTTAATTGAAAATCTGTCAGCGCTACCGGCAAGCCGCGGATTTGCACAGAATTTATCGATTCCAAGAGGATACTTCTCAAGTAACTAAGGAACGATGAGTGGTAATCTCCATGATGCTGATTAACGTACTGTATTCCCGGAAAATTACCAATTTGCGCCAGAACGCTTGATGTTCTTTCTCGCACGTGTTCTTCGGGCTTAGCCAACAAACAGCTCAGCGCAATGGTCTGAGCCATTCCCCGGTACCCTTCATCACTTGATTGTGCAAAAACCGATGCGCAATACATCAGTCTTTGTACGTATCCGACATCTTTTTCTGTCGTTAAAGATTTGCTATCTTTTTCAAAAGTTGTACCAATACAAAATTCAACCCCCTTAGTTTGTACATACAATAAATCACTCCAAAACTCAGGGTGATTTTGAATCTTTTCAGAAAGAGCCGAAGCAAATTCAACGCTCATTTCATATGCTCCTGAAATAGTTCACGCAAGACATTTACGTCCGGAACCGCAACAAAAAATACTTCGCACTCATCGGACTTGACATCTTTTTCATCTAAATATTTTTTAACTGCCGCCAGATGCCTCGCATGATCAGCTTCATATATTGAGCTAAAGTTTTTTTCATGTGCAGCCGGAGGCGTCGCTTTATTCTTTTGCAACTTATTCGAATAGTGATTTCCTTCTGTAAAACATATGACGCCGATCGACCTCTCTATTCTCTGCGACTTTTTCTTGCCATATATATCGAGATACTCCATTGCGAGAAGCTTTTGTTCATCTGAAAGAGCCTGAAGATTTCCAAGGTCAGAAAGAATTTCGTATTCAACTAAGTACTGCTTCCGACTGTTACCAAAGCCTTTAACAGACTCGGCGTATTCTTTTGCACCGCTAGCCGCTGTCTTTGCTAATTTCGACTCGAGAAAGTAAAGCGTCATTACTCCATTCTCGAATGATGCGTGAACACCATCTAAGCCATGAATTGGCATATTTGTATTCGTCTTGAGTGCCATCTTCGATGCAAGTTGCCCGGCATTCAGAAAACGCAATGCAACAAGATACGCAATTAATTCTCCAACCTCACTGGCACGAGAAGGGTATGCTTTATTAAAGTTTAGGAATGCTCTCTTTGCTTCTAAATATAAGCGCGCAGTGCTAGCAAGATCAGCACCACTAGGCCCTGCCCCAGCAGTCTGTTGTGCGAGTTTTCTTTTGCGCAACGGGATAGCGTAATTAATTGCATTAATCCACAGCCATTCAGCAAACGCGCTGATATCCGGCGCATCTTCCTTAAACCTCGGATAGAGCAATATGGTTGGCGGGTCGCCTAAATCGGGTGGGCCCGGGCAACGCGCAATGAACGTATCAACATCTGGTACATCTTTGAGTGAATCCAAAGCCAGTGCGAGCACCTTGGCATCATCTTCTCCAGCCATGTCCCCACCCCTAAAACTACTTGCGTTAGTTTTTATGCGCTTCTCATGCGGAGTGTAGAACGCAAGTTGTTATAAACCAAGCGAAGTAGAGAGGCACGCCCCACTATATGGCATGAGTAGCCGCAAGGGTCTAGCGCAAATATTCCCAAATGCCTGTGCAGCCAACCCTATTTCTTCTGCAACGCCCAAGTAAACCTAACAACCGCCGTTGATGCCTGCGGCCTTCCATCTAGTGTTGCGGGATGGAAGCGGCATTTTTCGATTGCGCGCTGGGTGGCGGTGTCTAGGCGGCTGTGGCCGCTGGACTCGGATACTTTGCTGCTGAGTATGCGTGCATCCACCGCAAGACTGACGTCGAT
Source organism: Pseudomonadota bacterium (assembly GCA_040387055.1). Classification (GTDB taxonomy): domain Bacteria; phylum Pseudomonadota; class Gammaproteobacteria; order Nevskiales; family Nevskiaceae; genus Stenotrophobium. The sequence continues at coordinate 18,464 of JAZKEM010000200.1, forward strand.
GACGACTATGCCTTCTTCGTTCTTGCGGATTGAGGCGTCTGGATATTCTGGGCGTTTGCAGCTTGACCAGTCGATGGCTGCGTTGGTGCGAACGGGTTGTGGCTTTGGCAGTGCAACAACGGGCGCTGGCTGTGCCACGGCTACGCGAGGCGCAGCGATTGCTGTTGGCGCTGGAGCTTCAACGGGTTGTGGCGCTTTGGCTTGAAGCCTTGTCGGTGGCTCTTCTGCTTGTTGTTTGCGCTCTTGGATTTCTTTTCTATCTTCTGTCCGACTTGGACGTTGGCTCGCCTGATCAAAGCCGCCTTCCAGATTTTTCTTCCACGCACCTAATGCTGCTTGCTCATCTGCTACACCGCCTGCTGCGGCTGAATGTGTTTGTGTTGTTTGTGACGGCTGATAGGTTTGTGCGTTGGCGGGTGGCTTGCCCGGTTGCAGTAGCCACACGGCGATGCCGACGATTAAACAAACTGCGACTAAGGCAAAGGCGATGGAGTACTCGGCAGATTTCCCGAGCAACGCAACCAGCTTGCCCATGGTGGTTTGATTCTCAGGATTTTCTTCGGCCATTGTTGATCCTTACGACGCCCAGCTTGAAGTGAAGATCTTTTTGATGCGGGACAACAGCCCACCAGCAGCAGGTGCCTGCAGTTGTGGATTGGGTTCAACGACGATGCGCTGTATCTGTTCCGGATTCTGACTCAGCATCTGGAATCGACGCGTGGCGATATTGACGGTGCCGCGCAATACGCTATCGCTGCTAGGCTTAAGCAATAGCCGATAAATCTGCCCGTGATTGATCAGCTCGATGCTGTGACCTGCATCGGCCTGATGCGTGATCACCACCACAACCAAGCTCGGGTGATGCTCACGCAGTGCGGATAGCAATAGTGCGACTTCTTCACCACCCACAACCAGCTCGGTAAAGATCACGCCGATGGAGTGCTTGCCGAGTATCTCCAGACAGCCATCAACAGTGGAGGCGGCGAAGACATCGCGACTGCTTTCGAGTGCGTGCTTCAGCGTTGCAAAAGTTTGTGGGTCATCATCCAGCACCAACACCCCCACACCAGACGGCGGCTGTTGATTGGCTGATACCTCCATGGAGGCTGGAATCACAATTTGATCTACCGACGATGCTCTTACGGCAGCCGCGAGCGTGGCGCGCAGCTCAGTGTTGGACCAAGGCTTGGAGATGAAACGGAAAATCTCGCCTTCGTTGATTGAACCAATAATCGCGTTGAGATCTGAGTAGCCGGTGAGCAAGAGGCGCACGGCTTTGGGCTGGTGCTCACGTGCGGCGCGGAGCACTTCTACACCGGTGACACCGGGCATGCGCTGATCGCTGACGATGACATCAAACTTTTCGCTCTTGATCAGATCAATGCCCAACGCTCCGCCTGGTGCGGTGGTTACGTCGTAATCCTGTTTAAAGATCGCCTTGAGCGATATCAAGATGCGCGGCTCGTCGTCTACAAACAAGATGCGTGGGCGCGCGCTTAGCGGCAAGTCATTCATGGTGCTGCACTCACGCTGGGCATGATTCGGTTTCTGTTTGGCCTGAGCCATGGGCCGCAGTTGCGGTGGCTTTGACTGAATGTTTAGGCAAAGAGATCACAAACTCGGTGCCCTGCCCCACTGCGGATTTAACGCGGATGGTGCCGCGATGATCTTCAATGATGCGGAAGACAATCGAGAGGCCAAGGCCTGTGCCTTTGCCGACGTCTTTGGTGGTGAAGAAAGGCTCAAAGATATGCGCCTGCGTTTGCTCATCCATGCCGCAGCCGCTGTCGGCGATGATCACTTCCACCACATCGCCCACATCACGCGTGCTGATCTGGATGGAGCCTTCGCCATCAATCGCCTGTGCGCCATTGGTGATGATGTTGAGAAATACTTGGTTGAGCTGCGACGGCGCGCAAGGGATGCGCGGCAGCTCGGCGTAGTCTCGCTTGATCTCGATGCGGTGCTTGAATTGGTTTTGGCAAATCTTGATGGCGTTTTCCAAACCATCGTTGAGATTGAACATCTCGGTCATTGAGCGATCAACGCGTGAGAAGTCTTTGAGGCTCATCACCAACTCTGAGATCTGTCCGAGGCCGTGATCGGCGTCTTCGAGCAGAACGGCCATTTCTTCTAGGCCTTCATCGGGGTTCCAGTTTTTGCGAGATTCCGTCAGCTGGGCGAGGTTTGCGGCGTCTGGGGTTTTGATGGCTGCTTCGTAGCTATCGATGAGTGCGCGCATGCCGGTTGCAGCTTCACGCACGGTTTCAACATTGCTGCGGGCATAACCGAGCGGCGTATTAATTTCGTGTGCGACGCCGGCAACCATCTGTCCGAGTGAGGCCATTTTTTCTGACTGCACTAATTGCGTTTGCTGCAGACGCAGATCACTCAGCGCTTTGCGGAGTTCTTGTGTTCTGGCCTGCACGGATTCTTCAAGGTGTGCGTTGCTGTCTTGCAACTGCGCGTTGCTGCGATCCAGTTCGCGATAGCTGTAGCGCAGGCGCCATCCGACTAATGCGAATACGAGCAGCAGTGCAGAGGCATAAATCGCGAGCAGCAATCTGTAGCGGCTGATGGAGGACTCTTGTGTGGCATAAGAGTTGTAGTACTGGTTGAGCACTTTCTGTAGTGCGTCTGCCACTGGCACGGCGAGCAAGGCTTGCGTCTTGGTTTGCAGATTGTCTTTGGCGAAACGGACGCTGCGTACGGCTGAGGCCAGCACCACTAGCCTTCTGTGCAACGCGGCGTTGTCGCTCTCAGGCACGCTATCAGCAAGTGTTGAGGTGAGGCGGTCGAGATAATCGCCATTCAGCGGCGCGGCGGCGATGCAGTAGGTTGTGGCCTCCACCATGACGACCATCACTTGCTTGCGCACTTGCTCACGTTGAGCCACTTGCGCCAACACTTGCTGGCCTTCTTCACGCACTTCGCGAAACTTGCTGTTGTATTCGCTGAGCTGTGAGCGGTAGTCGCTCAGCAACTGTTCTTTTTGGCGTGCGGTTTGAAAATAAGCAGTGAGTGCCTGTTCAACATCAGCGCTGACATTTTTCAGAACGGCATTGCCTTCTGAAAATGCATTGGCTTCGTCTTGGTATTTTTTCTGCGCGGCGGCGAGTGCTTTGGGTTCTGCATCCAAGCCGAGGCGCGCTTTGGCAATCTCTTGATCGAACTCTGCATTGAGCTGCTGCAGTCGCGTGATTTTAGAAACGCGGTCGATGTGTTGGTTGAGATCCTGCGGCGTGGACTGGGTTTTGAGCACCAAAAATCCAAGCACAGCCAAAGCCATGAAAATAGCTGCGACAACAATCGCTCTTTGGAGCATTCCCTGACTCCCCCATGCGCCCGTAAATCGGTTTTCGCATAGCCCTTCGTTGGGCTTTTTTGACCGGCTGAATCTCTTTGCTGCCCAGCTCGGTTTATATGTCTGTCCTGACTATACGGCTGCATGTCCGCCCAAATGTGACCCCACTGGCAACGACTTATGTCTATCGCGGAATAATTGGGGCGGCGTATTTCAAGGGTGAAACAGAGCTAACGCTAAAGGGGTTAGCTCGCAGGGCGGGAGAATGCCGCCTTTGGGAGATTGGATGCACGTTGCAGGCGGGATGCTCCCGCCCTACTCCACTTTTGCGCCCTACTTCTTGGCCGGCCTTCTGAGCCAGTTGGAGACGTAGATCGAGAAGAATGGTGTGACGAGGTCTTCTCGCAGGCGGGTCAGCGTTGAGGACTTGATGAGCCACTGACCATCAACCTTTTCGTAGGTCTCGTGATAGTGGCCATAGCCGCGCAGGTTGAGGCCGAAGCCGAAGCGGACAAAATCTTCCAGCGCCCAGATGCCTTTGGCTGTGCTTGCGGATGTCAGCTCGATCTCTGGCGCGTGTACTTGGTGCGCAGTGACTTGCTTCGGGCGGCCTAGGAATTTTATGACCATAGCCACGAACGCGTCTGCGCCGACCACCAACTTACCGCCCGCTCCCGTTGTGTCGCTGACAAAATCGTCTGTGAAGATGCCGCGCCAAGCGGCCCAGTCTTTGGCATCGAGAAAGCGGCAGTAGCGCGCCTTGAGCTGTTTGATGGCTTCGATGTCTTTGAGCGCTTCAATATCGTTCATAAGAGATAACCCGTAAGGATGATGCCGCGACCCGATGTGTAGGCAGATGATGCTTTAGCTGCCGCCCAAGATTCCACAAACCAAACTGTTACCCGAACAGGAAACACCATGCCTCGTATTCCCTTGCTGGTTATCGCAACGTTCTTCATCGGCGGTGGCATTGCCCACTTCGCGTTGATGGATTTTTTCGTGATGGCAATGCCCGATTATCTGGGCTATCACAAGGAACTCGTCATCATCAGCGGCGTGTTCGAACTGCTAGGTGGCATTGGCATTCTCGTGCCACAAACACGTCTCCTCGCAGGCTATGGCCTCATCGCACTGATCATCGCGGTCTACCCTGCGAATATCTACATGGCGATGCATCCAGAACTTTACGTCGACATCCCCGCCAAGTTCCTCTACATCCGTTTGCCGTTCCAGTTTCTGTTTGTCTGGTTTGTTTGGTATGCGATTGCGCCTGAGAGGGCGCAGCGCAAACTCCAAGCCGCCAACTGATCCGCTAGGAATTCACGCGCAAAAAGTGATCGGCAATTTCGAGTTCGTAATTGCCTCCGCCTAGATGTTCGTTGAGCAAGGCGCGCTTCAAGTACAGATGACAGGGGTATTCGGAGGTCATGCCGATGCCGCCGTGTAGCTGCAAAGATTCTTCTGCGACGCGGGCATATACGGAGCAGGCCAGATACTTTGCGGCCTTGCCCATGTCCGCAGCTTGTTCGTCTTCAAGTTGATTGCCGACTCGGCTCAGGCTGTCGTTCAACAAGGCTTCTGCGCTTGAGGTGAGTCCTTTGAGATCGGCACAGCGATGCTTGAGCGCTTGGAACAGCGCCAGCGGACGGCCGAACTGCTTGCGCGTCTTCAGATATTCCACAGTCATTTCGAGCAGCGCTTCGGCACCACCGATGGAGTCTGCTGCCAATGCGAAGTCGCGCAGCGTGGAGATTCGGCTACTGAGCGCTCTTGCATCGGCTCCTGCAGCAAGCGTGAGCGTTTCGTCTAGCGCTACATCGGTGAGACGCACATCAAACAAGCGACGTGTCGTGTCCCAGGTCTTGCGGGCGATGAGTTCTACGCCGGGCTGATTAAGTGGCAGTAAAGAAACAAGCTCGCTGTTTTCAACACAGACGAGAACATGGCTCGCTTTGTCTGCGGATGGCACAGCCGTCAGCGTGCCGGTGACTTTGTTGTTTGTGAAAGCAACAGAAGACTCTGCTAATGAGGCGGTGACAATGTCGCTGGCCGTAAAGCGCTCGATCCAGCTTTGCTGATCTGCAAGGCTGGAGTGGCAGATGGCATCGATAGCGATGGTTGCTGCGGCATAGGGCGATGCTGCAAGGCTACGGCCTAGTTCCGCGTGGAACGCGCAAGAGCCCGTAACGCCTTGCTCTAGTCCACCGAGTGCTTCTGGAACGCCGACGAGCAGCCACCCCAGATCAGTGACGATGGGCCAGACTTTTTCTTCGTCAACCGCAAGGCCAAGGCCACTCAGCACTTGCCGTGCAGAGTCGCGTAGTTCGTTCAATTCGTTTTCAGCGGCGCTGCGCTGATATGTATTTGTCTGCGACATCACAGTTTCCAACCTTTGGGTTCGCGCGGCATCAGCAACATGCGCTCCGCAATGATGTTGCGTTGAATCTCGTCGCTACCACCGGCGATGGACCAGTTGTAAGAGTTCATGAAATCAACTGTCCAGTTGCCCGTCTCTTGGCTACCGCCACGCGTGAAGTCATCGAAGTACTGACCTTGCAAGCCGCTAATGCTCATGCCGAGCTTGGTGAACTCACGCAGTGTTCTGGCGTAAGTGAGCTTGACGATGGAGGCATCGCCCGCTGCTTCTTCACCCGAGATACGCTTGAGCAAGTAACGATCTGCCAGCGCGCATGCAGCGTTCACTTTGGCGATGAGTGAACCCAGATCTCTGCGCACAGCAGGATCATTGGCACACTCGCGTTCGCGCATGATGTCTGCGAGCTTAGTGAGTGAATAACGCATGCGTTGCGTCAGCTCAACGAGCGTGAGGCCGCGTTCAGATGCGAGCGTGGATTGCGCCACTGCCCAGCCTTCACCATCTTTGCCAACGCGATCTTCAACAAGGACTTCAACATCGTCGAAGAAAATCTCGGCGAACTCGTCATCACCCGTGATCTGCGAGATCGGGCGCACAGAGACGCCCTTTGCTTTCATGTCCAGCAGCAAATAAGTGAGACCACCTTGCGGCGGCTCTGATGCACCGGTGCGTGTGAGAAGCAGGCATTTGTCTGCGTACTGCGCCATGGTCGACCAGGTTTTCTGGCCGTTGATGACGTAGCGGTCGCCTTTGAGTTCTGCGCGTGTTTTGACGGAGGCGAGATCAGAACCGGCGTTGGGTTCCGAGAAACCCTGGCACCAGATTTCACCCTTCAATATTCCGGGCAGATATTTTTCTTTTTGCTCTTGCGTGCCCCACTCCATCAGCGTGCAAGCGGAGTGATAGAGCGCGACGAAGAACAGAATCAAACGCGGCGCATCGGCGCGCGCGGTTTCTTCATAGATTATTTTTTGGTCTGCCAGTGAGCGGCCGCCACCGGGCCAGCCTTCTGGCCAATGCGGCGTGGCGTAACCGGCGGCGACGAGTTTGTTAAACCAGTCGCGCTGCGCACGCACGAATTCTTCTTGATCCGTGCCTGTCATCGCTTTGCGCCAATCCTTCGGCACGTTTTGCGAGAGCCAGGCGCGAACTTCTTCGCGCAGATTATTGGAGTCAACAGTACTGTTCATCAGTGAACTCTACAGCAATCAATTGATGCGTTCATCTGTTGTGCTTATTGAGAAAGTTGTTGTTGCCGGATATTCCCGGGTTTCACCCGAGCTACCGGCTCCATCTCCCCTGCCAAGCGCAGATGCCGTAGGAGCGCCTCTTAGGCGCGAATTCTGTCTCGGGCGGTGTCTACACCAAGACTTCAATCCACTCGTCTGTTGTGCGCACTTCAAAGGTGGCAACAGGAAGTTTTGCGGGCAGATTGAGCGCAGCACCAGTGGCCAAATCAAAACGTGCGCCGTGGGTGGGGCATGCGATCCAGCCGTTGCCGAGACGTCCGCGCTCCAAGGGCTTCTCGTTGTGCGAGCAGATGTTGGAGATGGCAAACAGTTTGCTGTTGACGTTGCAGACCAGCACGCACTTGCCATTGATATCAACGACCTTCTTGCTGCCTGCAGGCAGGTCAGCAAGTTTCAGGACGCGTTCAAATTGTGCTGGTGAGGAAATGGTTTCTGTACTCACGCGCACTCACGAATTTGGTTTGACGTATTTGTCGACCGCACGCTCAAAGTGACGAACGCGGATTTCCTGGTAGTTGCCGAGCGTGAGGCCGGGCTTGGCGCTGGCTTCCAGACCTTCTTGCTGAAGGACGAGGTTGTCGGTGTCCTGATCGAGGATGGCGCCGAAGCCTGGGTCCATGCCTTCTGCTTCGCAGAACGACTGGTGATCCTGCAGGTGAACCGGTTCAGCGGGCATCGGACGCACGCCATCGAGTGGCACTGGGCGCATGAACAAGACTTCGTAGATGCACTTGCGATGATCGCGTGGGTCTGGACGGAAGCGATAGATCATCGGCAGTGAAATGCCGGGGAACAGGAAGATGTTGGGAAAGACTGTGTACGAGAAGCAGTCGAGCAGTTCAGAGTCCGACACTTTCGAGAGATCAGTGTTGGTGGCTTTCTCGAACATGCCGCGGAACATCTCGGCCATCACGGCGCGTGCGGTGCCGCCGTCTTTGACGCTGAGCTTGGTGTCGCCCATTGCGCTGCTGTCGCCGAGCGTGAATTGGTTGAGAACATCCTGCTCGCTGATCTTGCCGTAGAGATGTGGGCTGACCACGCCCAGCGGTGAGATGAAGCGATTGACGTGCTCGCCGTAGACGTCGTACTGCGTGTTGGCGTCGCCGTTGGAGGGCGCAACCTGCGGATGCGTTT
>JAZKEM010000201.1:0-3337 GCA_040387055.1 Pseudomonadota bacterium
TGCCGAGCACGTGATACTTCATCGGCACGTAAGGACGAATCTGTTCGGCGTAAGCGCGTACCCAATCAGTCGCCACGACAGCCGGGCCCATCATGCCGCCCAAGCATTCCTGCACATAACTCTGACGTGGCTTTTCTTGTGCGTGGAGCAAATTCCAGCGCTCGGTCTCTGCGCCATCGCGTGCCAGCTCGGTGAAGCTTGGAACGCTCCAAACATCTGAGGTGACGCCAAACTCTGCAGCGAGCAAATCTGCCGCCGCGATGACTTCGCGCAGAATGCTGCCAGAGCCCATCAGCTGCACATGTTGTTTGGAAGCCTTTTCAGCTGAACGCAGCAAATACATGCCGCGCACGATGCCTTTCTCAACACCCGCAGGCATTGCCGGATGCTGATGGTTTTCGTTGTAGATCGTCAGGTAGTAGTAAACGTCTTCCTGCTCCTGATACATGCGACGCATGCCGTCTTGAATGATGACGGCCAGTTCATAGGCATACGCGGGATCGTAAGAGCGGCAGTTCGGCACGGTGGCCGAATACACATGACTGTGCCCGTCTTCGTGCTGTAAGCCTTCGCCATTCAGCGTTGTGCGACCCGCGGTGGCGCCGAGCAAGAAGCCACGCGCACGCAAATCGCCTGCGGCCCAAGCAAGGTCACCAATGCGTTGGAAACCAAACATGGAGTAGTAGGTGTAGAAAGGAATCAGGCTGACGTTGTGATTGCTGTAGCTGGTGGCCGCAGCAATCCAGCTCGACATGGCGCCCGCTTCAGTGATGCCTTCTTCGAGAATCTGACCCTTGATGTCTTCTTTGTAGAAAGCCAGCTGATCAGAATCTTCAGGGCGATATTTTTGCCCGACGATTGAGTAAATGCCTAGGCTGCGGAACATCGCCTCCATACCAAACGTGCGCGCTTCATCCGGCACAATCGGCACAACGCGTGAACCCACATTCTTATCGCGAATCAGCGTTTGCAATATCTGCACAAACGCCATCGTCGTACTGATTTCGCGATCGCCTGTCCCTGCAGTGATGCGCTCAAACGCGGTGAGCTGTGGAATCTCCAACACTTCGCCTTTGGAGCGACGTGAAGGCAAATAGCCACCTAGCGCTTCGCGGCGTTCGCGAAGATATTTGATCTCGGGTGAATCTTCAGCCGGTTTGTAAAACGGCGTGTCGGCAATTTGAGCATCGGAGATCGGAATCTGGAAGCGATCACGGAATGCTTTCAGCGCGTCTTCACCCATCTTCTTTTGTTGATGGGTGATGTTCTGGCCTTCGCCTGCTTCGCCCATGCCGTAGCCCTTTACGGTCTTGGCGAGAATTACGGTTGGCGAACCGGTGTGCTTGCTGGCTGCCGAATACGCGGCATAAACCTTGTGCGGATCGTGGCCGCCACGATTGAGCTTGCCGATATCGTCATCGCTCATCGTTTCAACAAGGCGCAACAGCTCCGGATACTTGGCGAAGAAATTTTCGCGCGTGTATTTGCCGCCCTTGGCTTTGCAGTTCTGGAATTCGCCGTCGACGGTTTCAGCAAAGGCCTTCAACAGTAAGCCGGTTTGATCAGCAGCAATCAGCGGATCCCACAATCCACCCCAAATCACTTTCAGCACATTCCAATTGGCGCCACGGAAAGTGCCTTCAAGTTCCTGAATGATTTTGCCGTTGCCGCGCACAGGGCCATCGAGTCGCTGCAAGTTGCAGTTAACGACGAATACCAAGTTGTCGAGCTTCTCGCGCGCGGCGATGTCGATGGCGCCGAGTGATTCGGGCTCATCCATTTCGCCATCACCGCAGAAACACCAAACCTTGCGGCCTTCCATGTTCGCAATGCCGCGGTGATGCAAATACTTCATCAGGCGCGCTTGATAGATCGCCATGATCGGGCCAAGACCCATGCTGACGGTGGGCAGTTCCCAGAAATCCGGCATCAACCAAGGATGCGGATAGGAGGACAAGCCTTTGCCAGCCGTTTCCATACGGAAATTGCGCAGCTGTTCTTCGCTGATGCGGCCTTCCAAGAAGGCGCGCGAATAAATGCCGGGGGCGCAGTGACCTTGGATATAAACCAAGTCTTGTCCTTGCGGATGATTGGCGCCTTTCCAGAAATGGTTAAAGCCGACGTCATACAAGGTCGCAGCAGAAGCAAAACTGGCGATGTGACCGCCGATACCGGAGTGCTCACGGTTGGAGTTCACCACCAACGCCATCGCGTTCCAGCGAATGATTGAGCGGATCTTCCACTCCATCGCGTGATCGCCGGGAGAACGGTCTTCCAGATGAGGCGGAATGGTGTTGATGTATGCGGTGTTTGGCGAAAACGGCAGAAACACGCCGCTGCGGCGCATTTTTTCGGTCAGTGCTTCCAACAGAAAGTGCGCGCGTTCGGGACCTTCTTTCTGAAGAACTGCCTTAAGTGCGTCCAGCCATTCCTGCGTTTCGATGGGATCGACGTCCCCTACGCTCGTGCCCACGGGGGCGATTGCATCGGTCATGACTTTTTCTCCGTCCAGCTTTATTCAGTATGTCGCCAATGTAGACCTCGAGCACTTAATACGTCCAATATATGAATAGTGGGATACTCATATATATTAAGTATGGATAGGAGTGCGGTATGGAACTGCGTCATCTCAGATATTTCGTTGCCGTTGCTGAGGCGCAGCATTTCACGCGTGCAGCCAAGACGCTGGGGATGGAACAGCCGCCCTTGTCGCAGCAGGTTCAAGCACTAGAGCGCGAAATTGGCACACCGCTGTTCAAACGCCTGCCGCGTGGCGTTTCGCTAACAGATGCAGGGCGCGCTTTTCTCGAAGATGCACAGCGCATCCTGCGTGATGCCGATCAAGCCATTGATCGCGCACGTCGCGTTGCGCGTGGTGAGCAGGGCCGCATTCGCGTTGGCATGATCAACTCAGCGCCGTTCCACGCGCTGATCCCGCAAGTGATACGCGAGTTTCGTAAGCGCTATCCGAATGTCGCGCTGACATTGGATGAAGGCACAACGCCGAGTCTGGCCAATTTAGTGAGCAACGAAACCATTGATCTGGCTTTTGTGCGCCCGCTGCTCGAAACCGATCGCTCACTCTTTATGGAGTCGTTGATCGACGAGGAAATGCTGGTGGCACTGCCGTCCGGTCATCCTTTGTGTGCGCGCGCACAAGTGCCGCTGTTGGCGCTATCGATTGAACCCTTCGTTCTATTTCCACGCGCGGTTGGCGCTGGCTTGCACGAAGAAATCATCGCCGCTTGCCGCAGTGCCGGCTTCTCGCCGCGTGTTGTGCAGGAAACTTCGCAGGTGACTTCCATCGTCAACCTTGTCGCGGCGGGTCTTGGTGTTT
>JAZKEM010000202.1:0-2141 GCA_040387055.1 Pseudomonadota bacterium
CTGCACCCACCCTACAACTTATCCAGCCATTTTCTCAAACTTGGGCTGCGCTTCAACCCGTTTCATCCAATCCTTAATCGCCGGATAAGCGCTCAAGTCATAGCCTCCCTCATGCGCCACATGCGTATACGCATAGAGCGCGATATCCGCGATGCTGTAACGAGCGCCGGCCAGAAATGAGGTCTTCAGCAACTGCTGTTCCATCACGCCCAATGCGGCGTGACCTTTTTTCATCGCTTCGGCGATTTTTTCTTTCCACTCGTCCTGCTTGTGCATGAAGTGCACCCAGAATCGAACAGTGGCGATATACGGCTCGTGGCTGTATTGCTCGAAGAACATCCACTCCAGAATCTTGGCACGCTGCCAGCGATCGGCCAGAAAATAATCTGTGCCATCTGCCAAGTAACACAGCATCGCGTTGGATTCGGCGAGCTTGCGGCCGTTAACGATCAGTAGCGGCACTCGGCCGTTGGCATTGAGGGCGAGGAATTCTGGCGTGCGGGTTTCGCCTTTGAGTGTGTTGACCTCAGTCCACTCAAAGGGCTGACCGAGCTGTTTCATCAGCACAGCGGGTTTCCAGCAATTTCCAGACCCTGTCATTCCGTACAGCTTGATCACGGGTTGATCTCCTGTCTAAAGAATTTAGTGCTGCCATCCATGGCGTGACGGTATCGCTATTGGAGCGCCCGGCCCGCACATCCATGTGCGGGCGTTCGGCCCTGCCGCGAGCAGTACTCGCGAAGCGCACGGCCTCACCCAGCAATTTCCAGACCCTGTCATTCCGTATAGCTTGATCATGAAGCAGTCCCCTTAAGAATCTGTTCTTAATTTACAGCGCTTCGTGACGAGCGGCATGTTTCTTTGGTGCCACCGGCAACCTTGCTTACCTGTGCAAAGTTTATTCTGTACGCACAATTCGCATGGATGCCGACCATGATTCGCCTCACTCAAATCTGCCTGCTTGCCTTTCTGGCGACCTTGGGCTTTTTCCTTTATCAACTCAACAAACAAGCGGACTACAGCCTAGCGTTTCTGATGATGGGTGCAACAGGCTGTCTGTACTTATTACTGAGAACAGAACAGCGTTACACCTACCTCACGCGTCACAGAGCCCAGCCCACTCAAACTCAAAGCACTAGCTCCAAACGCGTTGCGCCGCAGTGCGTCAGTCCGGTGCAGTTCAAGGAGCGCAAAATGATGCCGGTATTGTCACGATCCAACGAGCTTCGTGCGGTGAGATCGTCGAACATGTCGGTCAAATAAGCAGACGTCATTTCGCAAAGCTTTCGGGTAATTCCTAGCGACACCCCCTAAAATGTGCGGGTGAGCTTCTTCGCCTTCTCTATTGCTGCGGCTGCGTTTTTGACGGCTGCTTTGTCTGGCATCGCTGGTGTCGGCGGCGGCACTATTTTGATCGGCGTGTTCTACGCCATCGGCCTCTCCACCGCACAAGCGGTGCCGCTACACGCGGCAGTTCAATTGGCCTCCAATGCTTCTCGCACAGTTGCGTATTTCCGTGCGGTGGAATGGCGCGCGGCGGGTTGGTTTATGTTGGGCTGCGCACCAGCGCCGTTTCTGATTGCGCCATTTGTGCCGATGGTGAACACGCACATCGTTGAGTTGGTGCTGGCGGTGATGATCATTGGCTCGCTTATTCCTGGCAAAAAAGCAGATGGCTTGCTGCCGTTGCGTTGGGCCTACCTGATCGCGGGTGCATTGGTCGGAACCATCGGCATGTTTGTCGGTGCGGCAGGCTTGTTTGTTGGCCGACTTTTTCTTCGCCCTGAATGGCGCAAAGAAACCACCATCGGCACACTCGCGATGTGTCAGTGCCTCGGTCACGGCACCAAACTGCTCGGTTACGGCAGCGCGGGGCTGAGCCCATTTGAGCAAATGGATTTATTGATTCCGCTGGCAATCGCCGTGGTGCTCGGCACCATCGTCGGCAAGCAACTCAATCAACGCTTGAGTGAAGAACGTTTTAGAACACTGGTCAACGCCGTACTGTTGATCATGTCAGTGAAATTATTGTGGGATGGCGCACACGGCTTGATGACAGCAGGAGCTTGAGATGGAAGTGAAACTGAGCGGCGAGCAAATTGAACAACTCATTCAACTTGGATTTGGCGCCAAGGAAAAGA
>JAZKEM010000203.1:0-21197 GCA_040387055.1 Pseudomonadota bacterium
TGGTCATCCTGGATGGGTGGTGGGTCCGCAACCTATACAACCATCAGCAGCGCCCCAAATACCTTGGAGTACTTGGATACGGTATTTGGATATAAGACGCTCGATTTAAATTTGACTCTGCGCAATCCGGAAATAATGTCCAAGCCAGAGCTCTCGATCACTTTGAGCAATGCGACCGATACACGCGGCATCATAAGCGGCGCAAACAACCCGCAGTTCTTGAAAGATCACGTCTATATCAGGCCACGAACCTTGATCGCGCGACTGTCGTTCAATTTCTAATAGAAGCTCAGCCTTGAATCCAATCAATGGAAAGCAAAATGCCTTACGACGCCAATAAGCCTGGGGTCTCACTAAAAGCGGATGAAGGCAAATGTGCATTCATTACCAATGAAGTTGAATCCACATTCTTGCGACTGCCGTTTGTAAAACCGTATAGGGAGACAGGAGTTTCGCGTGTAGATTCGTTCACCGTAACGGTTGCGATTCCGCTTTCGTATGAAAAATCGAAAAGCAAAAAATATCCTGTCGTGATTCTGTCATCAGGTCCAAATTTCATGGGCTCAGCGATAGAAATGATGCGCGGCATCGCGGGCACTAAAGAAGTCGAAGAATGTATTGTTATCGATCACCATGATCCTTTGCTGTCAGCAGAAGATGCACAGCTGCAGGCAGCGAGGGTCGAGAGCATCATCACGTGGTGTCGGTCTAAATTCAGAGTGAAGGGCGGGGAAGTAGCACTGCTACTCACCAGGCACAATGCGCCAAGCATCAGTGCTTTGATGAGCAAGGTGGAATCGCTTGCTGATCGAATCATCATCGCCGATGTCGCGCTTGAATCTTCAGATTGGATCAAGCACTGCGCTGTTCAGCGCAACGAGCGGCCACGCATTGCGTGGAGCACACGACAGAATTTGTCGGGATCGACTTTAAATGGCATTGCCTACAACAGCATTGCTGAGACTAGTGATGAAGGCTGCGTCATTCCTGCGCTTATCCATGGCGTGCGCACGTTCTGGAGTACAGGCCATGCCTATGGCCAGGAGATGATGTCACTGAAGGCGCCGCTGGTTTCAGCAATGCTGACGCGAGCCGTGCCATTTATTCGTATTGCCAAAAAACTATCTGGTGAAGGAAAGCAGGTCGTCGGAGCGTCGAATCGACACGTATTCCGCTCAGAAATAATGGACAGGAATTTTGAAATTTTTGTATCACTGCCTGCAAAACCACTTGAAGATGGAAAAGTCTATCCCGCTGTATTCGCGCTGGATGCCAATACAACGTGGTCATGCGTCATGGAGACAGCCACGCGCATGTCTGCTGCAAATGAGATTGCGGACGTTATTACGATTGGCATCGGCGTTCCGCGATCGGAGGGTGATATCAGCTTCGGACTTCGCAGGTTTGAGGAGCTCTCGCCTCCAGTAACTGAAGCGGCATTTGCGAATCCCTTGGGGAGATTCTTTCTTTCGATCTTTGCAATGTTCGGAAAAAATGCACGAGATCATTTTGGATTAGCGCCGAAGTTCCATTGTTTTGTATCGCAGGAGTTGTTGCCCGCACTTGCATCAACGCTGCCGATGGATTTTTCGCGACTGTACCTAGTGGGACATTCTGCAGCAGGTACTTATATCGGCTATGAAGCGGCGCAGGCGACTACACCATTCAAAGCGTTTGGTGCGTTTAGCCCAGGCGTGGCTATCAGTGACAGCTGGATGTTGAAGCGTGACGGTGGTTTGGCGAAAACCGGAAAGGCACGAGACATCCTCGTCACCATCGGTGGTGACGAGAAAGCCAATGCGTTTAATACGCTCGCAGGCATTCCTCAGTCAGAGCAATACGCTTCTGAAGTGAAAGGTGATATTGCGTGTAGCGTTGAGTACATATGCCTCGACAATGAGACTCACAGTAGTGTTTTCCCAAGGACACTCGCTCTTTTCTTAGGTCGAATGTTTGGCAATCAACAAACAGGTCCCCGTCATGTTTGAAATCTTGAAGATCCGCATGCTCCGTTTTCTCATCCGAATCGCGGTGAGGATTAAGTGGCGCGGAAAAGTTGATGTCTCGATAAACACTGAATCAATCAATGTGGGTTCACGCGAAAAACCCATCTTTGCAAGAGCCTACAAGCCGAAGGATGCATCCGGTCCATTGCCCGTCATTCTGTTTTTCCACGGCGGTGGATGGGTAGGTTTTGATGTGGATACCCATGACCCTTTGTGCCGCGATTTATGTCGTGAAACCGGGCACATCATTCTTTCCGTCGATTATCGTCTTGCACCTGAGCATCCGTTCCCGGCTGGTGTGAATGATTGCCTTGAAGCATTGGACTGGCTGGTGGCCAACGTAGAGAAATTGGGCGCAAACCCAAACCAGATCCTGATCTGTGGTGATAGCGCAGGCGGAAATCTTGCGGCTGTTGTTACCTTGCAAGCGCGAACACGGCACCCAGGAAAATTGAAAGGACAGATCCTGATTTATCCCGTCACCGATCACGTTTCAACTGAGTGGCCGTCGTACGTTAGCTATGGTGGCAAAGAGTATCCATTGACCCGTGTGGGCATCGAGGAGATCTGGGGTTGGTATGTCAAAGGCAGCAAGGAATGGAAATCAGGCCAAACCAGCCATGACCTCGCAACGCCTTATCGCGTCAATGATGTGTCTGGATTGCCGAGGACTTTGGTCATTATTGCTAACGAAGATCTTCTGAGAGACGAAGGACTCGCTTATGCTGATCGCATGAAAGAGGCCGGTGTCGATGTGAAGACGACAATCTATCCTGGACAGAAACATGGCTTCGTTGGCACAGAGCCAACGCCAGCGCACTATCAGGCCATTTCCGAGATCGCTCAGTGGGTTTCAAGAAAATAGTCCGCGTCACCGTATGGATACTCATCGCCTTGGTTGTTTTGGTGACGGGTTTCATCGCGCATCTTTATATTGAAGGCCGTCCAACACAGGGACGACCACAGTATGTCGCGATGGGCAGTTCCTTTGCGGCGGGACCCGCGATTACACAAGCAGCCGACAACAGCCCGTGGTTTTGCGCACGTTCACGCGACAACTACGCGCATCAACTCGCAAGATTGCGCGGACTCTCGCTGGTGGATATGAGCTGTGGCGGCGCCACAACCAAAGGCATTCTCGGGGCTGGACTGTTGATGCTGCCGGCTCAGATTGACGCGGTGACAGCAGAGACTGAACTCGTCACCATCACCATCGGAGGCAATGACATTGCTTACACCGGCAACATGATGGCGATGGCTTGCGATGACAGCACGGCTTGGTATGTGCGGGCCATTGGTGGATGCAAGATACGAAGCCTGCAAGAGATGGAACAAGCGCTTCCCAAGCTGTTTGAGCATCTTGTCTCCATCATCAATGAAGTGCACCGACGCGCGCCAAAGGCGCAAGTTGTGTTGCTGAACTATCCAACGATCCTGCCGCAGCAAGGGACGTGCGAGCGACTGGGTCTAAGCGAATCAGAAGTTGCCCAGATGCGTGCTATTACAGAGAAATTCGCAGAGGTCACTTACGCAGCCGCAGAGGGTCATGGGGCATTGCTGATGGATGCCAAGCTTTTGACCCAAGGTCATGATGTCTGTGCTTCAGATCCATGGATCAATGGGATGCATCCGCTTCAAGGGCTGATGGGAGCGCCGCTTCATCCTACGCACGCATCAATGACGGCAGTGGCACAAGGATTGAATTCATTATTGGAATCAGCTCGATAGCGACTGCAGGCGCAGTCTTCAGTGATCCCTCCCTCACTGTTTCCCTGTCCGGGATTAAAAAGATAAAAATAGACCTGAGGGATTGGTTTTCCCTTGCGTTTAGATAAGGTACTGAGCCCGCAATTGTTTGCGGTGCATGCTCATATGGCCTTACGGATAGGCTTAGCTTGGCGAACGGAGACGAGATGCCCGAGATCGGGATAACGGTGCCAGAAGTCCCAGCGCATGAAGCATTTTCAAGCGTTGAGGTCGCGGCGTTGTTTAAGCGTTTTCAGCCGGCTCTGATCCGATTCTTTGAGCGGCGCTCGTTTTCTTCTGCTGATGCAGAAGATCTCGCGCAAGAAGTCTTTATAAAAATAACGCGGCTCGATTCCTCAGTGAATATCTGGCAACCAGAGGCGTTTCTGTTCCAAATCGCCGCAAATGTTCTTCGAGATCGCGTGCGGAGAGACAAGTCGAGGTTCCAAGGGCATCACATCACGTTGGATGATGCTGTGGATATTGGTGAGGTTCCTTCCGAGGAAAGCGTTTATGAAGGTAAGGAGTCTTTAAATCAGTTCTTGCTCGTTTTGAGCGGACTGACTCCCAAATGCCGCATCGTTTTTTTGCTGCATAAATACGAGGGATTGAGTTACTCGGAGATTGCTAGGCGCTTTGATATATCCGTCAGCGCTGTGGAAAAGCACATGATTCACGCAATAAAGCAGTTGAAACAAAAATGGCAGGGTGGCCTATGAAAAAAGGCATGCCTCCAAAAGCGCGAGTAATAAAATCTGTTGAAGATGAAGCCGCCGAGTGGTTCGCCAAAATGCGCTCGGATTATCGTGAGCCTCGTCTGCAGAGCGAATTTAATCAGTGGCTCACCGCCAGCCCTGAGCATGAGAAGGAATATCGTGCTTTCGAACGCATGTGGTCGGATTTCTCTTCGCTGTCTTCAGAAGAACCCGTCATCGCTCTCAGGCAAGAAGCGGTTGCAGAATCCACACGCGTACTGAATCCTCATCGGATTGGGCGGCGCAGGGATTTTCGTGCGCTGGCTGCTAGCGTTGCAATTATTAGCATCGGCATCATTCTGACAATGACGCTGTTGCCGCTTCAACGCGCTAGCTATCAGACTGAGCCTGGTGATCGGCACACGGTTTATCTTGCCGATGACAGCGAAGTCACGCTCAACACAGATTCAGCGATTCGCGTCGAATTCACATTATTTTCTCGGCGCGTTTTTCTTGAACGTGGCCAAGCTCATTTCAAAGTCGCTCATGCAGTGGTGCGTCCATTTGAAGTAGATGCGGGATCGGGCGTCATACGTGCGTTAGGCACGGCTTTCGACGTTTATCGCCATGGCGAAGATGTGGAAGTGACACTGATCCAAGGAAAAGTGGACGTCACATCACTAGCAGATTCAGATTCGTCAGCGGTGCAACATGCCGTTCTCACACCCGGGCAGCAGGTTCGCCTTACTGCCAAAGGCATTTCACCGACGCACGTGGCAAGTCTTGTCCGGACAACGGCATGGCTCAGTGGGCGATTGGTATTCGAGAACGAACGTCTCGGCGACGTTATTCAAGAAGTGAATCGTTATTCGAGCGTCAAACTGATTGTGATTGATCCCGATCTTGCGGATATCCATGTCAGCGGTGTATTCCGCGCGGGACGTGCTGAGACTTTTGTTGATGCGCTAAGATCTTCGTATCCAGTGAAAGCGACAGTAGTTGGCGGCGGCTTATTGGTAGAGCCGACTACATCGATGCCATGGCCTGTGCAAAGTGCTTCTTCTGAGCGAGTGCATGAGCACGACAAAGCGAGCGCTGAACCTGTTGCTCAATAGACTGGTATCTTTCTCATTGTCATTGAGTCATTCAGAAAAGAGTGCAAGATTTCTGCGATAAAAATAAAAGTCACCCTGAGGTCATTCCTTCGCGATCCGTTGTAGAGAATAGGCGCACAAAAACGAGAAGCGCCGTTTCTGGAGGGGATGATGAACAGGATTAAGTGGCGCTTCGTTCTGCTTGCGTGCCGCAAGCTTTTAAATATCAGCATTGTCGTTGCTGCACTGACTACATCAGTTGCATGGGCGCAGGATGCAAAAGACTTAAATGTCGAATCACAAGATGCTGCATCAGCGCTAAAAGCGCTAGCACTCCAAGCGGATTTTGAAATTCTAATTCCGCAGGAACTTGTAGTCGGTAAAAAATCGAATGCGATTAATGGGCGTTATACGACGCTGGAAGCACTTAACCGCATGTTAATCGGTACGGGAATTTCCTACCGCAGTGTGGGCGCCAATGCGTTTGTCGTTGAGGAGGGCGACGTCAGTAAAATCCCTTTTGCCAGAAGCCCAGATGGCGCAATGACAACGCTTGCGCACGAAGGGCCGCCGAACGCTAATGGTGTTGCGGATGTAGCAGCTAGCCCTGTCGATGAAAAATCTGATGCGGAGTCGACTGTATCAACGGTAAAGAAAGGTGGCATCGAAGAAGTGATTGTGACCGCACGTAAGCGTGCAGAGTCTAGCCAGAACGTCCCCATTTCTATCACTGCGATTTCTGCTGACGACATCAAGACAATGGGCGTGCGCACCATGGGCGATCTTGAAGGCATCGTGCCTGGTTTGAACATGGGTGGTGGCGGTAACGGCATCAAGAAAGATAACAACCCGTTCATTCGCGGCATCGGTCAGCGCGAAACGAAAGTGACATTGGATCCTGGCGTCGGCACTTACGTTGATGGCATTTATATCGGTCGACCATCAGGTGGTTTGTTTGATGTTGCCGATGTCGAAAACGTTGAAGTACTTCGCGGTCCACAAGGAACTCTGTTCGGCCGCAACGCGACCGGTGGTGCGATCTCGATCACGCTGAAGAAACCGAGTAACACTTTCGGCGGTCATCTCAGCACCAGCATTGGTAGCTTTGGCCGACGCGATGCATCGGTGGCTTTTGATGTGCCTATCGTCGATAACTTCCTGCTCAGTCGTTTGACCTTGTCGAGCATGCAGAGTGACGGCTTCTTCACTAACGAAGTCGATCACAGCAAATGGGGTAACGACAATCGCATGTCTGGCATTGCGCAAGTCCGCATTCTGCCGACGAGCGATCTCAGCATCGACATCCTTGGCGAGCGCACGCGCATCCGTGAACGTCCTCGTCCACAGAAATGTAAGTTCCTACGTGCGCCCGGATACATCCGATCTGCGCAGACCGGTCTTTTGGACTTTTTCAACAGTACCTTGGGAGTGCCCACGTTTGAATCCGAATGCCGCAGGTCCGAAGCCTTGCCGCAGAACCAATTCTCTAGCGATCTTGCGAATGGCATCGACTATCGCAACAACGCACCAGGCAGTGCCAGTGACTTGCAGCCGCAGGCTCGCTACTGGGTTGATACCAGCACGCTGGGAGGTACCGCCAAGTGGAGCATCGGCGACATCGGTCCGATCTCGGGCTTAGCGTTCAAGAGCATCAGCGCCTGGAGAAAAACAGGCCAGATTGCAGATGAAGATCTGGACGCCGTCGGCGGACCTTATCTCCTTCGTGTTCAGCCATCGATGACGTTTACCAGCCAGATCTCTCAGGAATTCCAGCTGACCGGTTCGACGTTTAACGACCGCCTATTCTTCAGCACCGGTGTGTACTACTTCGGCGAGAAGACGCCGCATGATGATTTGATCCTGTCCGCCGGTCTGGCGCAGGCTCCTGGCCCTATAGCTGGCCGGCCAGCGGATGAGTTCTACACGCTGGGACTTGAGCCTGCAAAAGAACGCCTCGAAACAAAAAACAAAGCCTGGGCTTGGTATGGCCAGACGGATTTCGACATCACGAAGGAATGGCAGTTGTCAGCCGGCTTGCGCTACACCAACGAAGATCGCTGGTCGCGCTACGCCAAGAACAACGTCGATCCGAAAAGCATGGTCAATGGGACCGTTACGGGGAGCGGTGGTAATCAGGCTATCGGAACTGTTTTCGCGTATTCAACCGCGCCGGGAATTAAGAACGCGCTCGACTGGCAGTTCGGTGCCTGCTTGAGTCCCAGCCAGCCCGGCAAGCTTTGTGTGACTACGCTAGAAGGCGTCAATGAAACTATCGACCCAGCGAATTTCGTGCTGGGCGCGATGCCAGGCGATTCGATGAGTCGCAAAGATGACGCTTGGACGCCGATGCTCAGCCTCAAATACAAGGCAAGCGATGAAGTTCTGAAGGCTCTGCACCTCAACGCAGCCATGAGCTATTTCACTTATAGCCAAGGCTTTCACTCTGGTGGTGTCACCGCTGGTGCGGCTGACGACAACGGTAATGGCACCGGCGATCCAGTCGAGTTCAAGCCGGAATACGTCAAGAACTACGAAGTTGGTTTGAAGACGCAAGCTTTGGACAATCGCGTGCAAGCCAACTTCGCTGTGTTCTATATGGACTACACCGACATGCAGTTGACCAGCACGGGCATCAGCTACGTCGGTGCGCCGATCCCGTATGTATCGAATGTCGGCAAGTCCGTGATTCAGGGCGTCGAGGCGGAATTCATTGTGATGCCTTTGCCCGATTGGCGTGTCATGTTCAACGGCTCTTATACCCATGCCGACATCAAGGAATGGATGGAGAAGCAGACGAAGCTGAACATCTTGCGCCAGTCTGGAGAAGTGAACTATCTCGATCGTAGCGACGAACCAATGCCACGCGTGCCACGCTTGCAGGCCTTCTTTATGACGGACTACACCTTCCGTCTACCGAGCCGCGCCACGATCACGCCGAGCGTCGCAGTCCGCTACACGTCAGAGATATACAACGGGTTTGATCGCGGCAGTTATTGCTTTACCTACGGTGGTATTTGTGACCGCGGCATTGCTGTTGGCTTTGCAGATCCACCGGATACCAACACGACGCCTATCGTTTTGGAACCAGGAACGAAGCATGCTTTAACCTCCGATAAGGCTGCATTTGTGGATACACGCATCGCATGGATGTCTGGTGATGCGCGAGTGGAAGTTGCGCTCTGGTGCAAGAACGTTTTGAACAAGGACGACTATTTGGTCAGCGGCATTCCGCTCACGGATGTGAACGGCGCGACCGGTCAGATCTTCGCCAATCCACGCACCTACGGCATGAATATGACCTATCACTTTGGCGCGGAGTAAGCGTGCAGTGATTCGAAGTGTTCAATGCATTCTTGTTTTGATCTGCATGTTGCTCGCATCGGCACCGGCGCAGAGCGCGCCGGCTGCCGATGCGGTTGTAGGAGTTTGGCTTGATGCAGACAAGCGCGGCTATGTTGAGATTTACCGCGTGGCAGATGTCTACAGAGGCCGTGTTGTAGGTTCTACCGATGGTGTTGTTAAGAACGACGTGAAGAACCCTATTGATGCAAAGCGATCACAGAGTCTTTTAGGGCAAGACATCATCAAAGGCCTGAGGTATGACGGCCAAGGCCGCTGGCAAGACGGCACCATCTATAACCCCGATGACGGCAACACCTATTCGGTTCGTTTAACCGTTGTCGATGCCAATACCCTCGATCTTCATGGCTATCTTGGGGTTCCCCTGTTCGGCATTACCCAGAAGTGGACGCGCGCCGAAAACAAAAGTAGCGTCCGATTCCCATCAAATTACTAATCCAAGAAGCCGACATTTCGTTTAAATTCAACACTTAAATGAAACGGACTTCACTGGCTGGCGACTGTCAGCCACATTCCCAACAAATAGATGTTCCGGATTTTTACGGACCAGTTGTCTTTAGATAGTTGGAGACAACATCATCTTTGTTCGATGGGGTAGCAATGGAAGATGCAGGGCAAGTCAACGAGTGGTTCATGCGGGAGGTCCTGCCGCTGGAGCCCTTGTTGATGCGATTTTTTCGCCGTAATTGGCGCAACGAATCCGATTTGGTCGATCTTCGGCAGGAACTCTACGTCCGCATTTATGAGTCTGGACTTAAAGGCTTGCCTTCACAGACCAAGCCCTTCGTCTTTATGGCTGCGCGCAATCTCCTGATTAACCACGTGCGTCGCGCACGAATTGTTTCTATTGAGGCTGTGGCAGATTTGGACGCGATGAACGTCGCAGTAGATATGGTCACACCAGAACGTGAAGTCACTGCTCGGGATGAGTTACGTCAGTTACAGGTTGGATTAAATAATTTACCGCCTCGTTGTCGCGAGGTGGTGATGCTTAGAAGAATTGAAGGGTTGTCTCAGCGCGAAGTCGCAGCGCAATTAAGTGTCGGCGAAGATACGGTAGAGAAGCACATGATGTATGGAATGC
Source organism: Pseudomonadota bacterium (assembly GCA_040387055.1). Taxonomy (GTDB): domain Bacteria; phylum Pseudomonadota; class Gammaproteobacteria; order Nevskiales; family Nevskiaceae; genus Stenotrophobium. The sequence continues at coordinate 9,986 of JAZKEM010000203.1, forward strand.
GTGCCTTGATTAATTTCATGCTGGGAGGCTCCGGCAAGATTGAGCGCAAGCCAAAAGGTTCTCGGGGCTCGCGTAAACATGAGGCGGTTGGGCATGAGTAACGCAGCTCAAATTGAAGAAAGCGCAGTCGCCTGGTGCGTCAGGCGCGAGCGATCGGACTGGAGCGCCAGCGATCAAGCTGAGCTCGACGCTTGGCTGACGGAGTCGACTGCGCATCGCGTCGCCATGTTGCGCATGGAATATGGCTGGCAGCGTGTGGATCGGATGGCTGCTCTGCGCAGCTCCTCATTGAGTCAAGCAGCTCCAAGTTATTCGCAGTATCAACCTGATTCGAAGAAGCGCTGGCTGGCGATGGCAGCGGGATTTTTGCTGGTGTTGAGCTTGAGTATTTTAGGCGCACAGCAATGGTTGGGTCATGGCACGCAGCGCTATGTGACGATGGTGGGTGGTCATGAGACGGTTCCGTTAAGGGACGGATCGCATGTGGAGCTCAATACCAATACGCATCTGCGCGCTGTTGTCGATGAAAAATCGCGCGTCGTTTGGTTGGATAAAGGCGAGGCCTACTTTGAAGTCGCGCACGATGCCAAGCGTCCTTTCGTTGTTTATGCAGGCGATCGTCGCGTCGTTGTATTGGGCACGCACTTCTTGGTGCGACGCGATCATGATCACATCGAGGTCATGGTTGCAGAAGGCCGCGTTAGAGTAGAAGGTGTGGACGCTGCGAAGGCAGTGAAATCTGCAGTCATTACGCCGGGCAATATGGTGATCTCCGAGTCTGGCTCCATGATGGTTGCAATGGCTTCACCAGAAAAAGTTGAAAGTGAATTGGCATGGCGACGTGGATATCTGGTTTTTGATCGTGCTTCTTTGTCCAGCGTTGCTGAACAATTCAATCGCTACAACGAGAAGAAGATTTTGATCGACGATCCGAAAATCAGTGATACAAGAATCAGTGGTAGTTTTGAAGCGAACAATGTCGATGCATTTGGGCGACTGCTGCAACGTGCATACGGATTGTCTGTAGAGAATCACAAAGATCAGCTTTGGATCGCGCAGCAAGAATGAATGAGGAGCGTCACTGGCTTTACATTGAGCCATTGACGAAAAGTAATTCCAGTGTTCCGGAATTAACAATGTGAGTTGTCTCAATCAGAAGCGGCCACTGAGAGCCGATAGAGGAGAGACAAGGAATGTCGTATAGAAATCGTATGAGATCTGCTGTTGTGGGTCTCTTGTTGTCCATCGTTGTGCCAGCGGTACTCGCGCAACCTCAGAGTTTTCAACTTGCTCCCGGTGATTTGAGCGTAGCGCTTGATAGCTACATTCGTCAGACTGGCGCGCAAATTATTTATCGCGTTGATCAAGTTAAAGGCGTGCAAACGCAGGGCGTGAGCGGTGATTACTCGCCCGATGTCGCACTGGAAAAACTCTTGGTAGGAACTCCCTTCTCAGTTGCGAAAGACGCATCTGGCGCCATGGCGATTGCGCGCACTGAAGATATTGAGCGCATGTCGAAGGCTGCGGAGTCATCAAGCCCAAACGTCGCAACCGTCTCGGGGGAAGTAGCCGTCCCCGGGGCGGTAATTGATGCTGGCGCGAATTCCACCGAACAAAGTTCTGAAGTTTCGACGGTTAAAAAAGGTGGCATTGAAGAAGTCATCGTCACTGCACGTAAGCGCGCTGAGTCTAGCCAGAACGTTCCTATTTCCATCACCGCAATTTCTGCTGACGACATCAAGACGATGGGCGTTCGCAATATGGGCGATCTGGAAGGCATCGTTCCTGGCTTGAACATGGGTGGTGGTGGTAACGGCATCAAGAAAGACAACAACCCTTACATCCGCGGTATCGGCCAGCGTGAAACGAAAGTAACGCTTGATCCCGGCGTCGCTACTTATGTCGACGGCATTTATATTGGTCGTCCATCGGGCGGCTTGTTTGATGTTGCAGACGTCGAAAGCGTGGAAGTACTGCGTGGCCCGCAGGGCACGCTGTTCGGCCGCAATGCGACCGGTGGTGCGATTGCCATTTCGTTGAAAAAACCAAAGAACACTTTTGGCGGCCATCTCAACGCCAACATCGGTAGCTTTGGTCGACGCGATGCGTCGGTGGCGTTCGACGTGCCGATTGTCGACAACCTCCTGCTCACGCGTTTGACCTTGTCGAGCATGCAGAGTGATGGTTACTTCACCAACACCGTCGATCACAGCAAATGGGGCAACGACAATCGCATGTCCGGCATCGCGCAAGTTCGTATTTTGCCGACCAATGATCTCAGCATCGACATACTCGGCGAGCGTACGCGCATTCGTGAACGTCCTCGTCCGCAGAAATGTAAGTTCTTGCGCGCGCCTGGATATATCCGATCTGCGCAGGTTGGCTTCATGGATGCTATTAGCGGATTTTTGGGAACGCCTGGCTTTGAATCTCAATGTCGCGCGTCCGAAGACCTGCCGCAGGACCAATTCTCAAGCGATCTTGCCAATGGCATCGACTATCGCAACGACGCCCCGGGCAGTGCGAGCGACTTGCAGCCGCAAGCTCGTTACTGGGTTGATACCAGCACCTTGGGTGGTACTGCCAAGTGGAGCATTGGCGACATCGGACCGATCTCTGGCTTAGCGTTCAAGAGCATCACTGCCTGGAGAAAAACCGGCCAGATCGCTGATGAAGATCTGGACGCCGTCGGCGGACCTTATCTCCTTCGTGTTCAGCCATCGGAAACTTTTACCTCGCAGATCTCTCAGGAATTCCAGCTGACCGGCTCGACGTTTAACGATCGTCTGTTCTTCAGCACCGGCCTCTATTACTTCGGCGAGAAGACGCCACATGATGATCTGATTTTGTCAGCGGGTATCGCGCAGGCTCCGGGCTTCTTCAACGGCCGACCGGAGGAGGAGTTCTACACGCTGGGATTAGAGCCTGCACTGGAGCGCCTGGAAACCAAGAACAAGGCATGGGCTTGGTTTGGTCAGATGGATTTCGACATCACGAAGGAATGGCAGTTGTCGGCCGGCGTGCGCTACACCAACGAAGATCGCTGGTCGCGCTATTCCAAGAGCACTGTCGATCCGAAGTCCATGGTCAGAGGCGACATCACGACCAGCGGCGGCAGTCAGGGGGTAGGTACTGTTTACGCGACATCGACCTTGCCGGGGTATCAGCCTGTGCTCGACTGGCAGTTCGGCGCCTGCTTGAGTCCCAGCCAACCGGGCAAGCTTTGTATGGCGACGGGATTCGAAGACGAATCACTCAATCCAGCGAATTTCGTGCTGGGCGCAATGCCGGGTGATGAGATGCGCCGCAAGGACGTCTCGTTTACGCCGATGGCCAGTCTCAAATACAAGGCAAGCGATGAAGTTCTGAAGGCACTAAACCTCAACGCTGCGATGGCCTATTTCACTTATAGCCAAGGCTTTCACTCCGGTGGTGTCACCGCAGGTGCGGCTGATGACAACACCAACGGCACCGGTGATCCGGTGCAATTCAAGCCGGAGTACGTCAAAAACTATGAGCTCGGTTTGAAGACGCAGGCCTTGGATAATCGCGTGCAAGCCAATCTCGCTGCGTTCTATATGGACTACACCGACATGCAGTTGACCAGCACGGCGATCAGCTTCGTCGGCGCACCGATTCCGTATGTATCGAACGTCGGCAAGTCAGTGATCAAAGGCCTTGAGGCAGAATTTATTGTGATGCCTTTGCCCGACTGGCGCGTCATGGTTAACGGCTCATACACCGATGCCGACATCAAGGTATGGATGGAGAAGCAGACGAAGCTCGACACCCAGCGTCGTTCCGGTGAGGTCCATTACCTTGATCGTAGCGACGAACCAATGCCACGCGTGCCACGTTTGCAAGCGTTCTTCATGACGGACTACACCTTCCGTCTGCCGAGCCGCGCCACGATCACGCCGAGCGTTGCAGTTCGCTATACATCAGAAATCTACAACGGCTTTGATCGCGGTAGTTATTGCTTCACCTACGGTGGCGTGTGTGATCGAGGCATTTCTGTTGGTTTCATGGATCCACCTGATACCAATACGACCCCTATCGTCTTGGAGCCAGGCACCAAGCATGCTCTGACGTCCGACAAGGCCGCGTTTGTTGATACACGCGTCGCATGGATGTCGAGTGATGCGCGGATGGAAGTTGCGCTGTGGTGCAAGAACCTACTGAACAAGGATGACTACTTGGTTGGCGGTATTCCGCTCACGGATGTGAACGGCGCAACTGGACAGATCTTCGCCAATCCACGCACCTACGGCATGAACATGACTTACCACTTTGGCGCGGAGTAAGACTGGCGTGAGTAAACGCTACCTTGCTTGGCTTCAATGCATCGTTGTTCTCACGAGCATGATGTGGGTATCGGCACCGGCGCATAGCGCGCCGGCTGCCGATGCGGTGGTCGGAACTTGGTTGGATGAAGACAAGCGTGGTTACGTCGAAATCTACCGTGCAGGTGATGTGTATCAAGGACGCGTTGCAGGTGCCACAGATGGTGCGGTCAAGAAGGACGTGAAGAATCCTGTTCACGCAAAGCGCACACAGAGCCTTTTGGGCCAGGACATCATCAAAGGCCTGACTTATGACGGCGAAGGTCATTGGCAGGGCGGCACCATCTATAACCCGGACGATGGCAACACTTATTCGGTTCGTTTAACAGTAATAGACGCCAACACACTCGATCTCCACGGATATATCGGCGTTCCACTGTTTGGTATGACCCAGCGATGGACGCGAGCTACGGAAATGAGCGTGCACGTCCCTGGTGGTGAGGGTCGCTGAGAGGGCTCTCAAAAGTCTTTACAAAAGAATTTTTCAGCGGCAATGCGGTTTTTGCTTTGCCCTGCGTCTTATAGATAGATGCCCGTGAAAACGGGCGGTCCGAGCGACAGGACAAACCAGTTTCGGATGACGTGCCGAGGAGCGAGAGACAGCCATTTTCTCGTTCAGCTGGTTTGACCTGACTTTGGGCACGTGAACTCCCGCGATGCCCATTTTTTTTAACGATGTGAATAAAGCGGTACGAGTAAAGATGATTGTTGTTGCTGGTGATGCGCTTTGTAGGAAATACACCTCCGGCAAACGCATGAAGCGGTACGAGTCACTTCATTAGTAAATATAAGGCGCGCGAAATATTCAGCACGCCAATAAACGACTGCAATTCTTGCGGCTAGGAGAGAACAGATGGAGTTTGGTCAGCGACCGGACCAGAAGCGCAGGGTGCTCAACATTGGTTTTGTTGTGCTGCTGCACGCGATCCTGCTGTATGCCTTGGTGGTGGGCTTGTCCCGCAAAACGGTTGAAGTATTGCCGCCGCCGATTGAAACAAAAATCGTTGAAGAAGAGCATCGCGAGGAACCACCACCTCCGCCGCCACCTCCGCCGATGATGACGCCGCCACCTGCGGCATTCGTACCGTTGCCGGAAATCAGAGTGGCACAGCCGCCGCCGCAAAATGCGATCGCAGCGGTTTCGCCAGAGCCGACACCGGTCACAACAGTGCCGCCCGTGCCTGCGCCGCAGCATGTGCCGCCTGTGATCAATGCAAAGCGTAATTGCCCAGAGCCAGAGTACCCATCGCTGTCATTGCGACTTGGCGAAAAGGGAACCGTCACGCTTCAGTTCTTGATCGACATCAAAGGCAAGGTCAAGGAAAGCAAGGTGAAAGACAGCAGCGGACATCCACGTTTGGATGAAGCGGCGCGTTCAGCGCTGAGTCGTTGCCGATTCACGCCGGGAACTTTGAATGGAGTCGAGGAAGAATCATGGGCCGAGCTCAAATACACCTGGCGCATTCCTAATTGATTGCAGTCGTAACCACAGAAGGTGAGGCGTACTAACTGTCGCACAGCCTGACCATAAGTAAATGAATTTAAGAGGAGAGAGAGATGAAGTTTTCATTTGAAATTGTTGCAGTACCCGCGTGGCGTTTAACGCTCGTTGCATTGGCGTTTGTTTCCACAATTGCACTCGCGCCACAAGCAGCGATTGCAGCGGATGCGTTGCCAGCAGCCGTTGCTGCTGAGCCTGTCGCAGTTGAGCAGGTTGCAGCGGACGCTGCTGCAGCTGCGACACCTGCTGTGACAGTTGAACAGGTGGCCAACCCTTACGGCATTCAAGCGCTTTGGAGTGGCGGCGATTTCATCGCACGCGGCGTGCTCTTTCTGATGCTGATCATGTCCGCAGCAACCTGGTACATCATGTTTGCCAAGCTCTATGACCAGCGCAAAATCATGATCCAGGCCAAGAGCGCGAATGCGACGTTCTGGAAATCACGCTCAGTTGCCGCTGGCCTTGAAACACTCAAGGCGGGCAGTCCGTTCTGGTATATCGCTGAACGCGGCATGAGCGCTAACGAGCATCACGAAGGCACGATGGTTGAGCAGGTTGATCTCTCAACATGGGTCACGATGACGGTGAATCGCGCAGTCGATGAAATCCAAAGTGAATTGCAGAAAGGCTTGGCGGTTCTCGCAACCGTGGGTTCAACCGCACCTTTCGTTGGTTTGTTCGGCACGGTGTGGGGCATCTATCACGCGCTGACGGCCATCGGCATTTCCGGTCAAGCCTCCATCGATAAAGTGGCAGGTCCGGTTGGTGAAGCATTGATCATGACGGCGATGGGTTTGGCGGTCGCTGTGCCTGCGGTCATGGGCTACAACTGGTTGGTGCGTCGTAACAAAGCAGCCATGGACAAGGTTCGCGCATTCGGTGGCGATCTGCACTCGGTATTGATTTCAGGTGCACGTGTAGGCGAGGCGGCAAGCCGCCGCGGCGCATGATTGTTCTGGAGCAGAGCTAAGGAGCGTCCGTTATGTCCATGCAAGTAGGCCCCTCCTCAGGTGATGGCGATGACGAACTCAACGCGTCTATCAACACGACGCCGCTCGTCGACATCATGTTGGTGCTTCTCATCATCTTCCTGATCACCATTCCGGTAGTAACGCCGACAGCACCTGTGACGTTGCCGAAAGAAATGAATCAACCCACGCAAACCAAGCCAGAGAACATCACCATTTCCGTGGATCGCGATGGTGGTATTTACTGGAATGATCGCCGCGTGCCTGACCTGCAAGTGCTGCTCGAAAAAATGAAAGTAGAAGCCGTGAAAGAACCGCAGCCTGAAGTGCACATTCGTGGTGATGAACGAGTGCGCTATGAATCGGTGGGTGAAGTGGTGGTGACCTGTCAGCGCGCTGGCATCGTCAAGGTGGCATTCATCACAGAACCGCCGCCGAGAGGATAGAAATGTTCAATCCAAAAGGCTTTAAAAAATCTCGTGAAGGAGATCTCTCATGGGCATGAACATTGGACAAGGCAATGGGTCTGGTGATCCGGAAGTCGTTGTTGATATCAACACGACTCCTTTGATCGACGTGATGTTGGTGCTGCTGATCATGTTGATCATCACGATTCCCGTGCAGACGCACGCCGTGAAACTCGACATGCCGCAACCCACAAACGCAGCGCCGCCAGCGCCACCGCCAGTCGTGAATCTGGAAGTAGATTTTGATGGAACGTATATCTGGAACGGAGCCGTTTTGCCGAATCGGAAAGCGCTCGAAGATCATTTGAGAATTGAAGCGCAGCAGCCGATTCAACCCGAACTCCATATCCGCCCAAACAAACTTGTCGAATACAAATACGTTGCTGCAGTCATGGCCGCTTCACAAAGGCTCGGTATCAAGCAAATCGGACTGGTTGGTAACGAACAGTTTATGCACCAATAGGAGTGGCGATGAAAAATAAGAAAATCCTATCTGGCCTTGCGCGAGCGATCTTCGTGACGGCGCTGCTCGCTGTTGGCGCTGCATCAACTGCTGTCGCAGCTGAGAAGGCATCAATGCGGTCTCAATTGGAAGATCCGCTTAAGGCAGTGCAGGACGCGGTTCAGGCAAAGAAGTACAAAGAAGCGCTATCGAAGCTGGATGAAGCTGAAGCTAAAGTCAGCGATCCATCGCCGTACGAGAGTTACATTCTGCGTCGACTTCGCGGTAGCGCGGCAGCGGGTGTAGGCGATGCACCGACTGCCATCAAGTCTTTTAATGCGGTGCTTGAATCGCCGTTGCTTCCACCAGAAGAGAAGCTGCCTTTGCTTGATGCACTGGTGCGATTGAGTTACTCCGCAAAGCAATATCCGCAGGCGATTGATTACCTGCAACGATATCGCGCAGGCGGCGGCACCAGCGCGGCAACGTTAGAGCTTCTGCCACAGGCGCTTTATGTATCTCAGCGATACGCAGAGGCTGAGAAAGAACTTAACAACATGATCGATGACTTGGAGAAGGCAGGAAAAAGCCCAACTGAGCAGCAGCTGCAACTCTTAGCCAGCTGTGCATTGAAGCGAAATGCACAGGCAGATTATCTCGCCGCACTGCGTCGCATGGTGACCTTCTATCCCAAGAAAAGTTATTGGCTGGATTTGATCTTGCGCACCGGTAGCCAGCCAGGATTTTCAAATCGCCTCAATCTTGATGTGTATCGTATTCGCAAGCTAACCGGAACCTTAGATAGCGCCAGCGACTTTATGGAAGCTGCTCAGCTTGCCTTGCAAGATGGTTTTCCTGGAGAGGCTGCTGGTTTTCTCAAGCAAGGCTACGATCGAGGTGTACTCGGAAAAGGTGCGGCTGCTGATGTAGAGCGGCAGAACAGACTCAAGGCCTTGGTCGAAAGAAAAGTTGCTGCAGACAAAGCAACGCTGGCCGATGGCGAACGCCAAGCGGCGCGACTCGCAAACGGTGACGGACTGATTGTGACCGGCTTGAATTACGTCGGCTATGGTCAGCACGAGAAGGGAATCCCGTTGATGCAGCAAGGCGTTGCAAAGGGAAATTTGAAAGATCCTGGCGGCGCGCTCTTGCATCTCGGCTATGCACAGTTAGTCGCTGGACGCATGGCAGACGCACAGAAAACGCTGCGCAATGTACAAGCAACCAACGGCAGTAGAGAACTCGCTGCTTTGCTTGTGATTCTTAGCCGGCAATCGGCGGAATAAAAAAGTGACTCCAAGGCTCACGTTGGCGTTTCTCTCAACGATGGCGCGAGTCCCGATTGCGCTGAAGATGGCTGCAATGCAGGGGCTCGCGACCGAATTCGAAGAGGACATCACAGGCTATTGGCTGAAGCATTCCAATAATCACGACGACGCTATCATTGCGATTTATCAGAATGCGGATGCATATGATGGCCGCATCGTGAAACTTGCGAATCCAATATTTATTGAGGGAGAGGGCGCATTGGGCGCCGTTCCAGCAACGGTGATCGGAAAGAATAAAACGGATGTCTTTCATCCCGATCCCTTACTGCGATCACGCCCACTGGAAGGCATGAGAATTATTGCCGGCTTTCGTCCTGCGCAATATCACGAGTGGTCTGGCGCTTATATCTACAGCCCGGACGAAGGCAGAACCTATCAATGCAAAGCGCGACTTAGCGATGATGGACGATCTCTGCAGATTCAAACCTATCGTGGAAAGTCGGCCCCTGTCGCCACGCAAACATGGACGCGCCTGCGGTCAAGCAATTGGCCGGTTTGACAGCTTTAAAGCCCAGCCAAATTGGTATGGCTTACCGATTGGGTGGAGAGCTGGACGCGTTAGCCATTCTATTCGTAGAGGTGCTCTCCGCAACTGAAGCAGACGGGCAAATCAGCAATGGCGATCTACAAGAACTAGACCGCATCTGCAAAAGAGCTTGGGAGCAATGGACTCAATTGCTCAATAGTAGTTCCTACGAAAAGTGGGGTGCCTCTGGAAGGCGAGACATCGAAGAAGTCATCACGATCTCGCGAGGCGCATCAGGCCTATTTGTGAGCGAGATTTACTTACTCAGAATTTCTCTCGCAAACGGAAGAATGTTTGGTGATCTGCGAAAACGTATCGCCGAGGCTGTGAGTGGCATGCGTAACAAAGCCATTGAGCTGCAGCGGAAGATGGGCTGAAGCGATCTATGCGGGCGCTTGCATAAAAAGTTTTGCGTCACTAACGCGCAAGAACTAGGCTCATTTTTCTGAAGAAAACGATCCTGTCATCTTCGTGGTCATATAAAAATATTGAAACACGAATAATCCTCTGTGCGTTCTCGCACCGACGCGCAGCTCTCGTAGGATTAATGTGGTTTCCGAAGGCCATTCATCACTACGGCCAATTAGCGCTTCCGCCATCTTAGATCGCGGAAATCCATCATGAAATTTTAGATTCTTAAGTGGATCAATACGGAGTAATTCCCCATGAACGCATATGACGCAAAAGACCGTGTAGAAGATCGTGCAGAAGACATCGCCCACAGCGGCGCAGTGGATAAGGCCAAGGGCCATACCAAAGAAGTCATTGGCACGGTAAAGGAAAAAGTGGGCAGCCTGATCGGCGACCATGAGCTCGAAGCAAAAGGTCATCTGCAAAGCGCAGAAGGCAAGAAAGATCAGCTGAAAGGCGAGATCAAGGAAAAAATTGAAGACGCTAAAGATGCGGTGAAAGCCGGCGTCGAAGTCATCAAGGAAAAGGTCAACAAAGTTACTGGCCGCTAGTGGATTCGCCTGTGATCAGTACTTGATCATCAGTGTCCAAAGAAAAAGCCCGCATTGCGCGGGCTTTTTCTTTTGGCAAACGGGATGCCGGCTGCACGCGAATCGGTCCTTAGCGTGTTGCCGGATTTTCAATTTGCAGAATCCGGACTGTACCGTTGCTTAGTTTCTCGATTTGGGCTTCGTATCCATTCATGCACCACACATAGCCTGCGTCGAAAACGTTGTTCGTTAACTTCGTGCACCAAGGTTTGTTCCCGGGCGCCACGCGAACCCACTTGGCTTTGTTTTCCTCCAAGGCATACCTGAAATCCGGTTGGCTCATGACTTGGCGCTTCAGATTCTCCTCGAGGGCCTTTATGCCAGAGTCCGCAGCCTTTTTATCGTCGGCGCCCTTGTCTGTGCAGGCACTCAAAAATACAGCGATCGCTATCACTGCGAGTTTCCAATTCATAAGGCTCTCCCTTGTTTTATGCGCTTCTATTTCCATTCTAAGCATTTTCACTGACGGATTAATCTTCGCCAATCTTTCGACATTGTCATGAAGATCGTCCTTGCGGCCAGCGCCCCTGTCGTGCCGACATCAAAAGACGACCACAAAAAAGCCCAGCATGAGCCAGGCTTTTCGTTTATTGGTGGGCCCGCTCGGACTTGAACCGAGGACCAAGGGATTATGAG
>JAZKEM010000204.1:0-9712 GCA_040387055.1 Pseudomonadota bacterium
GAATCGGAATGGTCTGGATGCCGGAAGAACCCGTGCCAATCACGCCGACGCGCTTGCCAGCAAAATCAGGCGCCTTCTCTGGCCAATGTGCGGTGTGATAAACCTCGCCTTTGAAGTTTTCCATTCCGGCAATGCCCGGATCTTTCGGATGAGAAAGGCAACCGGTCGCCATCACCACAAACTTCGAGCGCAGTGGTTCATGGCCTTCGACTTCAGCACCCCAGGTGCCGGTTGCTTCGTCAAAGGACAGCGAAAGCACCTTGGTGTTGAAGGAGATATCACGACGCAGATCAAAGCGATCAGCCACATGATTGGCGTAGCGAAGAATTTCAGGCTGCGATGCGTAGCGTTCAGACCAGTTCCATTCTTCCTGAAGCTCTTTGTCAAAGGAGAAGGAATATTCGACGCTCTCGACGTCGCAGTGCAGACCGGGATAGCGATTCCAATACCAAGTGCCACCAACCGAAGGGCCCTTCTCGATGACGCGGGCCTTCAGACCGAGGCGGCGACATTTGTGGAGCATGTACATGCCCGACCAACCAGCACCGACGATCAGAACGTCGTAAGTGCTTTGGCCATTTGATTTGATCTGATCGCTACTCATCGTGATGACTCCCTATATCCATGTGCAGCATGCGCCGCGCTTTGGGGACAATTAAACGAGAGGAATAGATCTAGAGCGCGCTCCTGCCATGCGCTCAATGCAGTATTCCGGATGCTATCCAGCACTACTGCAGCATTCGTTCTAAATTCGCCAGCAGCCTACTTTGAGCCGCTGGGCCTCTCTCTCATGGCCATACTATGAACCGGGTTCGGGGCGTCGTACTACCCGAAACGGGTAGTTTCGAGGTGGGGCTGCAGACCTATGATCCGGGCCACACAAGCGCTTTTACGCACGCTTTACTCCTATAGAAGCCCTGCCCAATGCCACATAGCGAAGACAGAAGCTATCGCCAGCATGTGACCGAACCCGGTCAGCGCATGCTGCGCCAGGACATCCTGAAGCGAGTTATGGCCGACGTGGCCCCCAACGTGGTCATCCTTCAGGCTCCGGCCGGGCACGGAAAATCAACGGTGATGCGGCAGTTGCGTGGGGCCTGCGAAACACGAGGACTGCAATGCGCCTGGCTGACGCTGGACGAGTCCGATAACGATAGCCGCCGCCACTCCAAACATTTGCGCCTGATGCTCGACAAGCTCATCCCACGCTTGAGCGTTAAGGCCGCACGTGAACTGGACTACTCAGAATCAGGCAACCAGTTTGAGCAGCGTGCCGACTGGTTGATTGATCGCATGACTAACAGCGGCGCAGATATGGCGCTGTTCATTGATGACTTTGAATCAATTACCAACCAATCGGTGCTGTCGTTCTGGCGTGATTTTCTGTATCGGTGCCCAGAGAACGTGCGCGTCTTCGTTGCGACACGCAATGCAGTTCAAGCTGGCGTAGCCAGACTATTAGTCGCCAATCGCGTGCTGCTCGTATTGTCAGATGATCTGCGCTTCTCGCAAGCAGAGGTTCGAACCTTCTTCTCATCTGCGCTGGAGTTATCAATCAGCCAAGACGATGTTGATCAGGTTCACCGCCGCACCGAGGGTTGGCCCGCAGCCGTACAACTATTCAGGCTCGGCTTATCAAAGTTGTCGGCACAATCGACATTGCAGCGTCTGGACAACTACCGCCCACGTGAACTCGCCGAATATCTGACCGAGTGCGTACTAGCTGATCAATCGATAGACGTCAGATCATTCCTGCTCAGAACCTGCATTCTGAATCGACTCAACGCACAGATATGCAATGAACTGAGTGGCCGCTCTGATGCGCAAAGTGTGCTGATCGATTTAGAACGTTCTGGCCTTTTTATCAGAGCGATGGACCTCACCCAGTCCTGGTTCAGCTATCACTCACTTTTTGCTTCCTACCTAAGAGAACAGCTGCTCTCCAGTGAGGCTGATACTTATCGCCTGCTGCACGCTCAAGCAGCGCGCTGGTTTTTCACTCATCGTCATTTTCAAGACGCTTTGCATCATGCCGTTGCGGCAAACGATTTATCGCTGGCTGCCGATATTCTTGAGTTATGGTCAGCGGATCTCGTAGCAGATGGTGAAATGTCCATTGCCGAGCGCTGGTTTGATTGCATCCCGCTTTCTGAAATCAAAAAGCGACCCGCGCTGCGCTATCGAATTGCTTGGGCACTGATCTTCCTAGGCCGCCGCAGTAAACTTGCGCAGCTTCTCGGCTCTTCCGAATCACAAGCTGAATATCCAAACGATTCGCTTGCCATGCACGCCATGGCATCGATCTGCGCTGACGATATGTCAGGTGCGTTTAAACAGATCGTTGGAGTCGTGAATAGAAGTGGGGACCTTGATCGATTCGAAGCTTTTGCCCTGGCAGCCGCTGCAAATCTCGATGCGTTTCGCAATCTTGTAATTGGCGATCTGGACGAATCACAAAACCGCATCGCCGCAGCGCAAATCTACAATCATCAAGGCTCCGCCATCTTCAGCGGCGGCTATACCTGCTGTTTAGAAGGTGTAAGCCACATCATCAAGGGTCACCTCAAATCGGCTCTTACGGTTCTACGCAACGGGCTTGCGGATCAGCGTCAGGTTCTCGACTCAGCTTTTGGCTCTGCCCCACTCGCTTCCTGTTATATCTGGGCACTCTACGAAGCCAATGAGTTCGATGTTGCACTGGCCGTGTTTGATGAATATCACGACATGGTTCTTGAATCAGCCATTCCTGATTTCTTTGCAATCAGCATGATCTGCGTGTCGCGCATTCATGCTGCCTGCGGTAGACGTGAGGAGAGTCTGGCAATTCTTGCCAATGCCGAAGCCATCGCAAATCGAAACTCATGGCCTCGCGTTGTGCAGCTGTTTAAGGGCGAACGCTTACGCGCCAATTTAACCAGCAATAATCTACACAATATTCCAAGCCAGCTGTCCAGCCTGCGCCAAGCCACATCAACCATTCCTGCCGATTGGCTACCAGTGTCAGAGTTATTGGAAAGCCGAAAAATTAGCGCGGTGCGTGCCGCTATTTACAAAGAGCAGTTTGATGAGGCCAGCTCTGAACTTGCAGCACTACAAGCAGATAGACCCGGTTATCTGTACTACTCGATTCGGCTGAGCATTCTTCAAGCGATTGTGCTGAAGAAAAGAGGCCTAGGCCTCGCAAGCCTCCGTCACCTCTCCAACGCGCTGCGTTCTGCCGAGGCAGACGGCTACATCCGCTTGATACTCGATGAGGGCGAAGCGGTGGTTGATCTATTGAAAGATCTGGTCGCTTCCACAGAAGGCGCCGAGCCAACACCTGTTCTCGCGTTTGCACGGAAGCTAATCTCGATTGCACGCGCTTCCAGCGATTCACAAATATTGCCGCCAGAGATTGCACTGATCGACATCGATCAGTTCTCCGATAAGGAGCAAGAGATTTTGGGTTACCTCAGCGCCAGACTTTCAAATCAGGAGATGGCTCAACGGTCCTGTGTCTCAACCAACACCGTGAAGTATCACCTGAAGAACATATACAGAAAGCTCGATGTGGCACGTCGCATTGATGCCTACAATCTATTACCCCGCCTGCGCTCGAATTCGAACGCTAGTAAGCCCGAGTCGCAGTTGTTGAACTAGATTTTGAAGTTTTACCGATGCGTGGCCAAGCCATGACACGAAAATAATGATTAGGAGAACGCAATGACTGCCAGTGAAAAGGACCTCAATAATTTGATCGCAAGCGCGCGACGCAATCGACTCGCCGACCTTCTCTGGCGCAGTGCCGCCAGAACACCTAACAAAACTGCGCTGATCTACAAAGGTCTTCGACACAGCTTTTCCGAACTCGACACAGTTGTAAACCGAGTCGCCAACGCTTTCGCTGAACGCGGCATCTCGCGTGGTGATCACGTTGCAATGGTCTCTCATAACAATCACGCCTTCGTCGTCACCCGCTTTGCACTGGCACGCCTTGGCGCCGTGATGGTGCCGATCAATTTCATGCTGAACGCTTCTGAGATCGCCTTCATTCTCGACAATGCTGAAGCCAAAGCAGTCGTTGTCGAAGATGCTCTGGTTGCGACAGTTGATGTTGCCATTACCGAAGCGAAGATGACGATGCGCTTGAAGTGCGTTATCGAAGAGACTGGGGCGGCCGTACCGAAAGACTGGGAGCCGATATCGGCCTTGATGAAGCACGACGACATCAGTGCACCAGATGTCGCCATCGGCGACGATGAGCCTGTCCAACTGCTGTACACAAGCGGAACTGAATCTCGCCCCAAGGGCGCTTTGCTTTCAGCTCGCTCGCTGTATTCGCACTACGCAAGCTGTATCGCCGACGGCGAGATGAGCGCGAGCGATATTGAGGTCCATTCCCTGCCCCTCTATCACTGCGCTCAGCTCGATTGCTTCCTGACGCCCGATCTCTATATCGGCGCGACCAGCATCATTCTGTCCGCGCCTGATGCGGCAGTGCTGCTCAAAACGATTGAAGAAGAAGGCGTCACCAAGCTGTTCTGTCCACCGACGATCTGGATCGCGCTGTTGCGCCATCCCGACTTCAGCCGTCGAAATCTCTCCTCACTGAAGAAAGGTTACTACGGCGCTTCCATCATGCCGATGGAAATTATCAAAGAGATTCACGTAAAAATTCCCGGTATCCGTCTGTTCAATTTCTACGGCCAGACTGAGATGTCGCCGGTGGCGACGATCCTGAGTCCAGAAGATCAGATGCGAAAGCTGGGCTCTGCAGGTCGAGCCGCACTGAATGTTGAAACGCGTGTGGTGGATGACAACGATGTACCGGTTGCTGTTGGCGTGATTGGCGAGATCGTCCATCGCAGCCCGCATGCAACGCTGGGTTATTGGAAAAATCCTGAGAAGACTGCAGAAGCCTTCCGCAATGGCTGGTTCCATAGCGGTGATCTTGGCGTGTTTGATGAAGAAGGATATCTAACCGTCGTCGATCGTAAGAAAGACATGATCAAGACCGGCGGCGAGAATGTTGCCAGCCGTGAAGTTGAAGAAGTGATCTTCCAACATGCTGCGGTAGCCGAGGTCGCAGTGTTCGGCGTCCCTCACCCGCGTTGGATTGAAGCCGTTATGGCAGTCGTAGTTTTACGTTCTGGCGCAGAGGCATCGGTCGATGCACTGATGGCGCATTGCCGCGAACGTCTCGCTGGCTATAAAGCGCCTAAGCACATCGCAATCATCAATCAACTGCCGAAGAATGCCAGCGGCAAGATTCTCAAGCGAGAATTGCGAGATCGTTACGCAAAGATCAATGAGGAAAGGTCGACGAGCGCTTAAACAATAAAAGGGCCTTACGGCCCTTTTATATTTGTGCAACAGATTTTCTTGAAAACTAGAAACGGAAATTCAAGCTTGCAGAAACGTTGGCTGGCGCGCCGTAGCTTGAGTTGTCGTAGTTATCCAGAATGTAGTACTTGCGATCCAGCAGGTTGCTGCCATTGAGCTGCAAAGAAAGGCTTGGCGTGAACTGATAGCGTGTCATCAGGTTCACCAACAAGACTGCCTGCTGATCGACGCGTGGCGATGGCGCAGTCGCTGGGGCAGCCAGATTCGCGTAACTGCTTCCCTGCCAGTTGGCACCACCACCAATCGTCAGTCGACTCCAGTCTCCAGTAGGCGACCAAGTCGTGAACAGGCGCACCAAGTTGCGTGGGATATGAGGGTTGACGTCCTGCCCATTGGCATCCCGCAGTTTGTAGTAGGACCAGCCCAGAGAGAGATTCCATCGACGTGCAAGCTCGCCTGAGACTTCTGCTTCAAACCCACGCGTGCGCGTTCCATCAATTGCAATTGATGCTGGCTCTGGCGGAATTGAACCAATCACGTCGACGCCAGCATCCGCCGCAACATTATTCTGGCGAGTATCAAAGATGGTCAATGAGGTATTCAGTCGCCCATTCAAGTGCGTGCCTTTGATGCCGGCTTCGACACTGCGGCCGTCGATGGGGTCCAGATATCTACCTGAAACATCGCGTGCATACTGCGGGGTGAAAATTTCCGTATAGCTGGTAAACACGGAGAAGCCCATGCCGACATCACCGACGAGCCCGGCGTAAGGAACGAAGGGATGCGCGCCATAACTGACGCCACCAGTTGCCGAGCCTTCTGATTTCCAATTGGTGTAACGCACGCCAGCGATAAGCTTGAGCGGATCGGCAAGCGAGAGGCGCACGGCTGTGTAGACGCTGCGCTGGGTCGTCACGGCATCGTTGTAAGTAATGTCGACCGTGTTGTACAGCGGCTCGGGATAAGAACCATCCCAGTTGTAGAAATTGCCTGGAGTCGCCATGCCTCCAACTTCATTGTCCATATTGCGACCGTCCTGCGTTAACCGCGATGCCGATATGCCTGCGACCAATTCATGCTTGCGTCCAAATAAATTGAATGGGCCACTGGCATAGACGTCCAGTACATTGAGACGATCCGTCTCATGTCCGAAATATGAGGCAGAGATTTCGTCAAGAAATCCGTTTCCGTCATTGTCAGCACCTATCTCAAGTCCTAGTCCAGTCACGCGATCAGGGAATCCACCGAAATACAGAAGCTTGTAGTCACCCTCTTTCCAGCGATGAGTGATTGTTGAACGCAACGCCCAGCCATTGTCGAAATCGTGTTTGAGTTCAGCGAAGACGCTTTGGGTTTGTCGATTCCAATACGTCCAGTCAGCAGCTGTGGTGACAGAACGCGCCCAATCGGTACGCGTGCCATCACTGAAGAACATCGGGAAAGAGCCCCAGGTGTTTCCTTTGGCGCGTGTTTCCTGAAAGTCGTAACCCACGGACAGCAAGGTTTTGGGCGTGAGGTCAGCATCAATAATCGCGTAGAACACCGGCTTGTGACGGCTATACAAATCTTGATAGGACTCGTTGTACTGGAAGGCACCCACAACGCGTCCACGCACGCTACCGTTTTTCGTAAGCGGCAGCGACAGATCCACGTCAGCGCGGTAGTCATTCCAGGAACCCGCACTGAGGCCAGCCTCGCCTTCAAAGCTTTTGCTTTCGGCATGCTTGCGTACGAGATTGACCGACGCTGACGGACTACCCGCGCCTGTCATCAAACCTGTAGCACCGCGCACGATCTCGATGCGCTCGTACAAGGCGGTGTCGAGGGTATCGTCGATGGAACTTGTGTCTGCAGATGCCGATGTCTGCACACCGTCATACATGAGGTTATCGATGATGAAACCGCGCGAGGTGAACGACACGCGCTCGGTGTCCCATGAATAGGAATAGACGCCGGTGGTGTTGTCGAGCACATCTCGCAGCGAATCCATGTGCTGGTCTTCCATGCGCTCGCGCGTGATGACCGTGACCGATTGCGGCGTCTCGCGCAGGCTCATCGGCAGCTTGGTCGATGCGGCACTGTCTTTAACGGTGTAGCTGGTTTCTGACGTGCCAGTCACCGTGACAGTCGGCAATTGCTGAGCACCGCCCTCGCCCGTCACCGCTGCATTTGGAGTGATTACATCATTGCTATCCTGCGCAATGACCGGAGGCATATAAACGAACGCTGAAAGCGTCACGGCCAACAGAAGCTTCTTCATGGAGATCCATCTTCATAAAAAGTGATGGTGCTCTGGCTATCTGGCTGGCAACCGGTTTAGCGTGCCCTCGCAAGCGAGGGCCGCTGTAAATTCTTGTCTTGCGGCGATGGCAATCGTCGACCCAGATAAGAATTGTTCTCAAGTATATAAAGTACCTCGAGATGCGCGCAAGCGTTATGCCGCGAACATCTAAGACGCACGCTCAGGTTGCCCTGTCGATCAGATCGGTCGGCAGCAGCACCGAAGCAGCGGGCATTCCTTGAATGATCTGCACAAGACGCTCGACAAGCACTGATCCGGCGAGACGCGTGTCCTGTCTGACCGTAGTGAGCGCGGGTGAATGATGAAGCGCGGATGGGCTGTCGTCGTAACCGCAGACGCTGCACGCTTTGGGCACTTCAATATTGCGCTCTCTGAACGCGGCCAGCGCGCCCATCGCCATGGTGTCGCTGGCTGCGAACAGGCCATCGGGCAAAGGCTTTCCTGAATCCAGCCACGCGAGCACTGCATTGCGACTGGAGATGAACGAGAGATCTGAAACTTGCAGCTGTTCGATGGCCGATCCCCACTCCTGCTCGAAACCACGACAACGTTGTTCGATCTCGACATGACCCTTCGGGCCAAGGAACATCGGCCGCTTGCGTTTTAGTTTGCGAAATCGCTGCGCCACTAAACGTCCACCGAGCAGATTGTCACTGCCGACGACGCAATAGTTGGCGTCTTCTCGATGAGCTCCCCAAACCACAAAAGGAACTCCCGCTTTCGCCAGTGCTCGCAGTTCATCATGGCGCCCGCTCTGGCCAATGAAAATGATTCCATCAACGCCCTTATTAGCGAGCAGGTTTTCAAAGCCGCCTGCGTGAGCAGACTGTGGCGAACACCAAAGCACATCTTGCTGACGCGCGGCCAGTGCATTCGCGATATTGCCCAGAAGTTCGAAGTGGAAAGGATCGGACAGTCGATGTTCTGGAAGCGCCGGAAAATCGATCACCAGACCAATCGTGTCGGTGCGTCGGCGGCGCAGATTTTGTGCACTGCGATTGACGACGTAGTTGTTACTACGCGCGACCTCAACAATCCGCTTTTTGGTTTCATCATTTATCAGAGGACTGTCTTGCAAAGCCCTGGAAACAGTGGCTTTTGACACGCCGACAAGGCGTGCAATGTCATCCATGGACATCGGGCCTGCATTCTTTTTCACAGGGTCGCGTCCGTTAGCCAAGCGTTCTTAATAGTGTCCACTGAGTGCAATCTACCCTTCTTTGCAATCGATTGCAAAAGTGATTAGAGTGCCGCCATGTTGAATCCTGTCCTCATTCCCGCAAGCGGATTTCCGGAACCTGCCGCCCACCTCTCGCAAGAGGCACAGCAGTATTTCCGTGATGTGTTTTCGCGCGCGGAACGCGACGCCATGCGACTCCCAGCAGCAGAAGACGTCGATGGCTGGCAGCAGCGCAATGCAGAAGAAATACGCAAGCGCGAACCCATGAATGCTCGTCTGCTAGCGCAATACGGCTCCGATCTTCAAACAATCAAATTGGGCGGCGTTACTGTCAGCGATATCCGTCCCAAGCGTGGTGTTATTGCGGGCAAGGTTCTGCTGTACACGCACGGCGGCGGTTTTGTCGGCGGTGCCTCTCACGATGCACTGGACAGCACGCTGCCGCTCGCGGAAGAAACTGGCCTGCGGATCGTGTCGATTGATTACACGCCAGCGCCAAAAGCAGATCACACATTCATTGGCGAACAGGTTCTCGCAGTGCTGACAGCACTCTATGCCGAAGGCTTTTCTGCTAGAGACATCGCCATTTACGGAGATTCTGCTGGCGCCACCATTGCTGCATCCGCAATGCTGAGAGCGCGCGACCGCGGTCTACCGCTACCAGCCGCATTGGTTCTGTGGTCCCCGTTGGCAGATATGACCTGCAGCGGCGATAGCTATCGCACACTGGCCGACTCCGAGCCGTTTTACAAAGAAGCATTTCTCACGACTGGCGCCCGTTGCTACGCGGGGAAAACCAGTCTGGCTGATCCTCTGGTTTCAGTTCTGTTCGCTGATTACACGCCGGGCTTTCTGCCGACATTGATCCAGTGCGGAACTCGCGAGCTTCTGCTTAGTGACGCCGTGCG
>JAZKEM010000204.1:9722-13475 GCA_040387055.1 Pseudomonadota bacterium
GCGTGACAGCGGCATCGATGCAGAGCTCGAAATCTATGACGGCATGTGGCACGTCTTCCAGTTCAAACCGATTGATTCGCCAGAAGCCGTCTCGGCGCGCAAGCGAACCGCTGATTTTTTCCTGCGCCGACTTGGCGTCGCGTGATGTCATCCATCTCACCAAAGGCATATTCAAAAATGAAATCGATTGCATCTGTACATGGATGGAAATTGCGCGCCCTGATGGGTTTCGCTCAAGCGCTGGCTGTACTAGGCCTCAGCCCCTCATCGGCAAAGGCGATGAAAATCCCCGCCGAACGCCGCGCTGCAGTCGTCCCAGCCCAATGGATGCTGCGCCCCATGCCTGAAGTCGGCATCGAGCGTTCAAGTCTGGCTGCACGCGGCGGCGCAATTCCGCTGAAGAAATTTATTCCGCGTGTTCGCAAAGCATCTGCAACACCAATCCTGTTCATCCACGGCGGCGGCTGGATCGGCGGCGGCGTTGATTCACTGGATTACCTTTGCACCCATCTCTGCGACAAGCTGGGAACGGAAGTAACCGCCGTCGGCTATCGACTTGCACCCGAGCATCCCTTCCCTGCCGCACTCGAAGACTGCGAGGACGCACTGGAAGAATTGCTGAAGACATCGCCGGTCATCGATGTGATGGGCGATAGCGCAGGTGGCAATCTGACGGCATCGCTGAGCTTGCGTATGCGCGATCGCAAAGTGATCCGGCGTCAAGTCATCATTTATGCCTTCCTTGATCTGACGATGGCCTCGCCTTCGATCGATCCGCCACGACACGGCATGTCGCGCAGCCAAGCAAAATTGATCATCGACGGTTATCGCGGAGCAACAGCCGCCGACGATCCTTTTGTCTCGCCATTGTTTGCTGCGGATCTCAGCGGGCTTCCCCCAGCCATCATCGTCACGGCCGATGCCGATCACCTGCGTGATGACGGTTTTCGTTATGCGGAGCGTCTGCGCGAAGCCGGTGTGCCGGTGCGCTTCGAAAACTACATGGGCATGCCACACGCATTCTTGTCGATCGCGAGTCTCTGCCCCGCAGCACCGCTTTGCATCGACATGCTAGTCGAAGAGTTGCAAGCCTAAACGAGCATGAATACCTGGGGCCAAGTACCCCATCACCAGCCATAAAGCGCTGGTCGAATATTGATTGAGTGTGAGGAGAATATTGTGACGAAAAATTTCAAGCAGCCGCTGTCCATCAAAATGTCCCGTCAAATGACGGCCCTGATGATCGGGCTATGCATGGTCGCCGCGGTGCCTGCGCGTGCAGATGCACAAGATCAGTCAAGCCAAGCTGCCTCGGCGCAAAGCGATGACAACTCGCAGAACGAGCTGTTCGATGAATTGCTGAACTCGCCAGAAGCTTCTGCGCCAACTCAAACCGAAGAACCTGCCGCCGCGTCAGAGTCAGCAGCAGCAGAGACAGCAGCACCGGCAGCGCAAGCGGACCCTGCCGCGACTGCAATCGACGAAGTGCTGCCGACCATCGCAGCACCGCAAAAAGCCGAATCATCGCAAGCACTCAAAGCGCCGCCTTCGCATGCGCAAATCGAAGAAGTGGTCGTCACCGCAACCAAGCGCGCAGAAAATGTGCGCGACATTCCGGCCAGCATCGCCGCGCTCTCCGGCGAAGAGCTGGAACAGCGTGGCGCGCAGGACACTGCCGACATCGTCAAACTCGTTCCAGGCGTCAATCTCACTTCAACCGGCGACAGTCCGGCACGTGTGACGATTCGCGGCATCGCTTCGGACATCGGCACCAGTTCAACTACGGGCACCCTGTTCGGCAACGTCTCGTTCAGCGACGGCTATACGCCGATCCTTGCGTTGGATCCAAATCCATTCGACATGGCTTCGGTCGAAGTTTTGAAAGGTCCGCAAGGCACGCTGTTTGGTGCGTCTGCGCTTAACGGCGCTGTTCGTTATGTTCCGACAACACCGCGCTTCGGGCAGTACGAGCTGAAGTGGTTCGCGCAGTACACCTCGATTCACGAAGGCGCTTCCGCGCCCACCTACGGCGCGGCAGTCAATATTCCCTTGCATGAGGATTCGCTGGCATTACGCGTGATGGCGTTCGATCGCGAGGCACCAGGCTTCATCGACAACACCAACATTCCTCGCAAAGATACCAACCGCACCGACCAGCAAGGCGCGCGTGCGCTGCTCGGCTGGCGCCCCAGCGAAGCCTGGGACATCTTGCTGACGACAGCCTTTCAGGAAACCAAGCTGCGTGACGTCGGCACCGCCGATAACGATCAGGGTCGCCTCGTTACTAATGATCGTGCGCGCGTCAGCCCGAACACCACCAAGTACACGATGGGCGATATTTCCATCACCCACAACGGTGATTGGGCGCAGTTCGTCTCGGACACTTCTTACATTCGCAAATCTGGCGATAATTTTTTTGACGCAACATCGCGCAACATCGGCCGCAATCCGCCGCTATCGCTGGTTGCGCAGTACTACCATGGCGACTCCGACACCTACGGTCAAGAATTCCGCTTGGTCTCGGTCGACGATCCGGATGACCGCTGGAAATGGGTCGCTGGCGTGTTCGGATGGCAGCAGAGCCTGGTCAGCACCCTGACCGTGCCACTGGCTTTAGACGTGGCACCACTCGCAACAATCCTTGAGCAACTGAAGCTGACTCCGCTGAGTTCGTTGTTCGCACAATCGGGTTCACCGATCGTCTTGCAGACCGCAGCCGATGTGCGTATCCGCGAACTCGCTGTCTTCGGAGATATCACACGCCGATTGGGTGACAGTCTCGAGATCGCACTCGGCGGCCGCCTCTATCGCACGTCTTCCGGCGGTGAGAACGTCCAGTCCGGCGTGTATGTTCTTGCTCAAACCGGCGAATCACCGCATGTCGTTGAAGGCGAAATCAAGGAACGCGGCTTCAGTCCAAAAGCCTCGATCACCTGGCATATCAATGACGATATTCTTGCCTATGGCTTGGTCTCCAAAGGCTTTCGCGTTGGCGGTATCCAAGCCGGCTTGACCAGTACGATCACGCCTTCTACCACACCTGAAACTTTCAAATCCGACACGCTGTGGAACTACGAGACCGGCATCCGTACACAGTGGTTCGACAACACCCTGCGCGTGGACCTGACGGGTTTCTGGGTTGATTGGAAAAATCCGCAGAGTCTTCAGAACGACTCTTCCGGCCTTGCGCTTTTCATCACTAACGTCGGCGGCGTACGCAGCCGCGGTGGCGATCTCGCGATTCAATATCTGTTCCCGCTGGAAGGCCTGATGTTCAACACCGCCGTTTCCTATGCCCAGACATTGACGACCAAACCTTTTACGACGGCAAACGGAAAGGTCTACCCGGTCGGCACCACTTGGCCGTTGGCGCCAAAATGGCAAACCTCGTCGAACCTCTCATACATGCACCCCTTCGGCGATTGGATCGTCGGTGGATTCGCCACCTACAGCACGCTCGGCGCCGCGACACCGGTGTTCGGTGGTCATCGAATTTTCGGCTTTCAACAGCTGGACCTGCAGATGAGTGTTTCCAACGAAAAATACAAGTGGCTGCCGCAGATCGCGCTGATCGCCAACAACGTGATGGACGAACGTGGCCTCACCAATGCGTTCACCTCAGGTATTCCGTCACCTGAGTTGGCAGCCCAGGAGTATTACTACATCACGCCGCGCGCCATCACCTTGCGCTTCAGTGGTCGCTTCGGCGATTAGGAGAACAAGCATGTTGCTTGATCAAACGATTGAATCGCA
>JAZKEM010000205.1:0-2619 GCA_040387055.1 Pseudomonadota bacterium
AGGAGATTTAGATGGTTGATGACGCTGATATCAGCTCAGAAGTAGAAGAGATTGCACGCGCCAACTCCCTCGCCGCACTGATGCGCAAAGCCCCCACTGCAGAATCGCTGACCGAGTGCGAAGAATGTGGAGAAGATATTCCTGAAGCACGCCGCAAAGCCGTAGCCGGCTGCAAACGCTGCATCGATTGCGCACGCAAAGCTGAGAAGACCACCGACCGGATGTTTCCGCAAAGCTAGTTCTGATTCTCTGCGCTTAACGCGTTTAAGTTCTACAGCACAAATAGAAACACCCTCTTTCGAGGGTGTTTTTTGTTGTACAGACTTGAGGCTTAGAACTGGTACTTCACAATCGCACGCGCTGCGTCACGATCCATCAGCAAGTTCTTGTCGCCACCGCCAGTGATCCAGTTATAGCCCAGACCAATTGAGAACGCCGACTTGTAACGGGTTGTTACCAGAATGTCGTAAACCTTACGGCCGCCGAGGAAGTTGCCGCCAGGGCCAGGTGCGTTGCCGTTGACGTCCCACTTAGCAGTCACCTGCGATTCGATACTGATACCTGGCAACACACTTTCGTAGCGGATCAGCGCAACCGTGTTAACGCCCCAAGCAAACTTGTTAGCGAAATCGCCAAGCGGAGCTTGATGTGGGTTAAAGCGCAGACCGTCTACGCCGTCGCTGCCAGGAGAGTTGGCTTTCGAAACACAGTAGTGCGTATTGCCAGCGCAGGCCTGCTGCGAACCATCAGCACCCGAACCATCGGCGCCCGCAGTCGCTGAGGTGTAAGTGCTGCCTTCAGCGATGATCTGCAGTTCGTCTCTATCCGGAATATCCGCCCAGTTCGCGCCTACTTCATACAACATCAGAATCTGATCAGCCGCGATGATAGACGGGACCGTATCGGAAGCACCCCAAACCTGCGTTGCGCCCAAGTCGAACTGTGCGGTCTTGAAGCGCTCGTAACCCTGAATGTAACCAACGTTTTTGCGGTTCAACGGTTTGCTGAAATCGGTCGGCGAGTTTTCGCCAATCAAACCACCACGGTACGGAATGATGTAGTTCGGGAACGAACGAGCCGAACCGTCAGCATGGCCAACGAGCAAGGTGAAGGTATCGCAACCCGCACCATAGTTAGTGCCAATACCAAGGCCAGGCGTACAGCCGGACGTTACGTCGCTAGGACCATAATCAACCGCACTGGTTACTGTCTGAGCGAGGTTGCCCAAAAGGGCTTTAAGCGTTGAGGTGAGTTGCGTTGCGTTGGTGATCTGCGAAACCAGATCCGGACTCGTCACCGCCGTACCAATACAGTTACCGCGATGGCAGGTTGTCAGTGTCGGACCAAAAGCTGCGAATAACACGTCAACCGGATTAACCTGCAACGGAGCATTCGGACGATAAGCCACTTCGCCTTGGAGCGAGATGCTACCGACGGTGGTGTTGAAGCTGGCACCGATCAAGTGAATATTGCGTGGATATTCAATCCAGAGTTTGGCGGTATCGAGCGGTACTGCATCGCTGAACAGCGACTGCCCAGCGGCATTCATAGAAGGCACGCCTGGCAATGGACCAGAAGAGGCCGGATCACCTGGCTGCCACTTCACGCTGCCTGGATGCAGAATGTCTGCGAGCAAAGGAATGTTGGAGCAAGCTGCACCAAACGTCGCGGTGTCAAAAGCATTGAGGCCCGTGCCGCCACTCAGAGACGGCAAGCTGTTACCAGCAAGGCTCGGATCCCAGCCGTTGATGGAGTCAGCGCCACGTGCGCAGCTGGCGCGAGTTGCGAATGCGCTAGCGAACGGCAGACGCGAGTGATAATTCGAGTAGTACAGACCCAAGCCCGTACCGTTGTTCAACCATTCGGCGTAGTACTTCAGCGCGATACCGTACTGGCCCGTGCCTTTTGGTTTGTCATCTTTGATTTTGCCAACGTGGGCAGAAGACGGCGTAATGCCGCTCAAAGGGTTGTCCTGCAGGTAACCCAAGCCATATGGATCATCTGCGGCAGTACCAAAGCTCAGGTTAGCGCCACCCGAAGCATTGTTGGTGCCGACAATATCGTTACCCGAATAGAAGCTGCCGGCTGCCGGCGCTTCAAGCGGTTTCCACTCATATTGGTAGAAGGTTTCAACAGTGAGGCCTTCGTAGACATCAGCGCTGAGGAACGCCATGCCAACTGGAACAAAGACTTCTTCAACTTGAAAACCCATGCGGTAGAAGTTGTTGGCATTGACTGGGTTCGCCGAGTTGATCGAGTTGATCACATTGAGCGTACTTTCGCCCCAGTTCACAGTCTGACGACCAAGCTTGAAACCAATTTCGGTATCAAGGACCGGCACCTTGCCGTAAACGTAGGCATCAAGCAGCTGCAGATTGGTGCCGACCTGTTCCAGCGTTGCGCCGTTGTTGCGACGGCTCTTAACAGGTGCGCCCTTGGGAACAACTTCACGTGGCAAACCACTTGGATCGGGCACGCGCAGAGAATCAATGTTCTCCGGCGTAATCATATTGGGATGATATTCGGTGAAGTTGTTGTTCACCTGATCATAGAAATACAAAGCTTTGGCAAAAAAACCAAAGTCTTTATAGGTCAATGAAAGATCTTGCGTGATCTTGC
>JAZKEM010000206.1:0-2733 GCA_040387055.1 Pseudomonadota bacterium
TCTCGCGGCGGCGATCTGATTTTCCTAACTGGAATGTAAGATGCGGCCGCAGTGGACGTAATTACTTTGGCCCAATGAATCTAAAACGATCTCTCCCAGCGCATCCCCATATAGTCTGGCCCAATCACCGGGGCAACATAAGTAGCGCCCTGCGGCGTAACAAACAGCTTGGCGATGCCAAAAGATAAAACGCCAGAGGCAATCACATCGCGCCAATAGTGGTGATCATCTCTGACGCGTTCAGCGGCGACATAGCCCGCGAGCATGTAGGCGGGTACGCCGAACTTCCAGCCGTATCGTTCTTGCAGAAATGCTGCGCTCGATGTGACAAAGGCAACATGGCCGGATGGGAAGCCATATCGATGCCCATTGGGTCGCTCGCCAAGGCTGGGATCAAACGCGACTCTGGCGCTTGTGATGAACACTTGGTTGGCTATTGTGTTGCGCCACCATTGCTTTTGGCCTTCGTCATCGTCGGTTAAAAAGGCGTATGCGTATGCGCTTAGTGGTACGACGCCGGTGATGATGTCGCTTGATAGTTCGGACGTGTTTTTGTTGGCGCTCGCGCTGTTAGAAAACAGGCCGCATGCCAAAATTGCTGCGATGATGAGTTGAGTTCTGAGCATGGGGAGGCCTGTTGTCGTTAATGGTGAGTGATGCATTTCGATTGTTATTTTCTAGAGATGATTACGGGCCGCCAGCACTAGGTGGTCTCCAGTCCACAGCGCCGAATCGGGTTTGTCCCAGATAGCTGTAAGCGATGCTGATGGCGCCCACTCTCTGATGCGTGTCGGGTGAGAGTTCGGAATATTTCGCGTCGCGCTGCGTCCATGCGTACTTGAGTGTGACGCCGTGCAGGTTGTAGACGCGCACGGTGAGTGCAACGTCGCCACGCTTGATGTTCTCTGAGCCGCCGGTGCTGCCAGAGGCGAGTTTGCTGACGTAGTACTCGCGAAATTCAAGATCGAGTGATGCACGATCGCTAAAGATGACGCGTGATGCGACCAAGCCCTGCGGCGTGATGCCGTTGTGATAATCGCGATCACCGGTGCCGCGGATGACGCCAGACGAGCCGTAACCGACGCTCGCGAGCGCGGTGCCTTGAACGGCTACCACTTTTGAAACCCACCATTGTCCGGTGGTGCCTACGCCCGCGCCTGTTGTCGAGACGCGAAACAGTTGTGGCGCGATGTAGTCATACGTTCCGTACAAACCCCAGACGCCGCGATAGTTGTCGCCTGCAGAATAAGGCGCGCCGTATAGAAGTCCACGGCTGATGATGTTTTCAAAAGCGTTGTTGTTGGTAGCGGTGAACTGAAAGTGAAAATAATCGAACGGGCGATTGTAGGTGTAGCCCTCTTTTCCAGGCAGGCCGTAGGCCATCGTGAAGTCAGCAGAGGCTTCACGATTCTTGTACGTTTGCGCGATGGCATCGCCGCCGGGAATAGTGTTGAGATTCACGTTGGAGTGCACGTTCTGATCCAGCGTTGCGCCGAGTTGTATGCGTGTATAGACCGCTGGGTTGTTGCTGCGAAACACGCCGTCGAAACGATCGCCATAGGCGTAGCGCGTGAATCCGTTGGCTGGAGAAATAAACGCTGCGCCAATCTCACGCCAAAAGCCCGGTTGCTTGCCTGTTTCTAGCAAGAGGCTCGACATGCGGAATAAAGGCTCGCCTAAAAAAGCGCCGCCGATGCCGGTGGTGAATTGATCATTAATCGATGCGGGATCGGTTTCGCCGGCGATTTCCCACAGCGCGCTGCCGAGGAATGAGTAACCCATCGATGGCCAGAAATCGAGGCCCGCTGAGCGCGCCAGGTTTTGATAGATGGCGCCTTGATAGGGATGAAGGAACTGGTTGATCTTGAACTTATCGGAGTCGACGACCCATTTGTGCGTGAGGTTATGTTTGGCGCTTGAAAAGTCGCTGCCGTAGACCTCGCTATCAATGAAGTGGCGGTCGTACTGATTGAGCAAAAATTCTTCGACGACAATATTCAGGGCAGGCACGAGATAGCTTTTGCCATCGTCAGTGCCCCACGACAAAACAGGCTTGGGCTTGTCAGCTGCAAACGCTGTCGGCGCTTTTTGCTGAGCGCGGGTATCGAGCTTGGGATCTTCTTCCGCAAAGCTTGCAGTGGATGCCAGAACTGCAAGCGTGAAGAGGAGGCCGCAGACCGTCTTGTGGATTGCGTGGTTTGCGCGGTGGTTTCGCATCGTTTGTTCTCAGAATTTTTTTTGACGAGACACGGGTCGCGAAACTATGCATGCCGACATCTGCGGGACTCTGTGCGTTGTCGCACTTAGGAATTTCTGAAGTGCTTAGGTGTTGCAGCGAACAGACCGGCCGATTCGGCTTGGGCAGGATGCGATCGTGCAAACCTGCATAACGCTTATGAGGACTGGCAATGAATCTAAAAACAATTTCCATCGCGGTATTGCTCGCAAGCAGCGCCATCTTTGTCGGCGGCTGTGCAAGCAACGGACATGAACGCAGCACTGGCGTCGTAGTTGATGACGCAGCAATCACCACTAAAGTGAAAGCGGCCTTGCTGGCAGAGAAGGACGTCAACTCACTTGCAATTGAAGTAAAGACTTTTAATGGCACCGTGCAACTTTCTGGCTTTGTCGATTCGCAATGGCAAATCGCAAAGGCAGGCCAAGTCGCGGCCGCTGTTGGAGGCGTGCAGAACGTTAGGAATGACCTGATCCACAAACCTAAGTAGTTCTGTA
>JAZKEM010000207.1:0-2364 GCA_040387055.1 Pseudomonadota bacterium
GAAAAGCCAATCCTCAAGATCACCTCGGCCAATGCTGCGCAGTACGCTGCCAAGCTGACCGACGGCCAGAAGGCGATGCTGAAGAAGTATCCAGCCACCTTCCGTATGGACATCTATCCAAGCCACCGCGATTTCCGCGTGCCGGATTGGGTTTGCGGTGTTGTTAAAAAGAACGCTGCAGAATCCGAAGTCGTTCATGACGGCCTCGGCGTGACCGGCACCACCGGCGGCATTCCATTCCCATTCCCGACCACCGGTCTGGAAGCGATCTGGAACGCAATTGATCCTTATCGTGCATGGAACGAAAACGGCGTTGTGGATATCGCCGACGTCTACGCCAGCGGCAACATCGCTTGGGGCAAACAGCACTTCATGACGATGGCACTGGCTAACGATCCGAAGAAACGCGGTTCGTATCAGGACAAGATCAACGCTTACTTCTACACCGCCTACTATCTGCCAGAGCGCGATAAGGGTTTCGTAGCCGTTGGTTTCCAGCCTAACGATTTCACCAAAGACTCCACGCAGTCTTGGCAGTATCAGCCGGGCATCCGTCGCGTACGTCAGGCACCAGAAGTGGGCTTCGACTATCCGGTTCCACCAGCAGGTCTGCGTACGGTGGACGACGACTACGGCTTCAACGGTTCGCCTGAGCGTTACACCTGGAAACTGGTTGGCAAGAAGGAACTCTATGTTCCGTACAACAACTTCCGCGTGAACGATCCAGCCGTTAAGTACAAAGATCTGATCAAGCCGAACAACGTCAACCCTGACTACCTGCGCTATGAAATGCATCGCGTCTGGGTGTTGGAAGGCACGCTCAAATCTGGCGTTCGTCACATCTACAAGAAGCGCACGCTGTACATCGACGAAGACACCTGGCTCACGCTGGCTGCCGACAACTACGATGCACGTGGCCAGCTGTGGCGCACTACCACGATCACCTATCACTACTCGCAGCAGTCGCTGTCGTATCACCGCGGCGCGTCGATCTATAACGATCTGACCGCCAACGCATACGAAGCTGGCTACCTGACCAACGAGGCAGGCAACAAGTGGTGGGATCTGAACAGCCCAAAAATCACCCCGGCTCTGTTTAGCCCGGATGCAGCGGCACGCGGCGGTCACTAATCCGCGCTGCATTGTTTGAATGATGTCTCCGTGCCCGGCTTATGCCGGGCACGTAGTTTTAGAAACCAGAGTCGATAAAGGCTCAGTAAAAATAGATGGGGGAATTTGCAATGAAAACGGCATTCATCACCGGCGCCAACGTTGGCCAGGCCAACCTATTGGTTAAGTCGCTGTCATCGCAGGGCTGGCGCGTATTCGCTGGCGTGCTGCCTGGCGCGCCGACTGATCTGAAGACCGGTGGCAACATCGTTGTCGTTGATCAAGATGTTTCCAGCACTGAGTCCGTTAACAAGAGCGCAGAAGTTGTGGCGCAGGCACTCAACGGCGGCGGCATTGATCTGCTGATGAACGTTGCAGGCGTTGCCAACATTGCAGTCGGCGTTGTTGAAGGAGCGAACCTCGCACAAGCTGAGCGTTTGTTTCAGATCAATCTGTTTGGCCAGCTGCGCGTGATTCAGGCTTTCTTGCCGATGGTTCGCAAAGTCGGCGCAGGCGCACGCATTGCCAACTACAGCTCGGGCGCGATTCTCGCCAACCCAGTTGGCGCTGGCGTTTACAACATGACCAAGCATGCGATTCACGGCATGACGCTGACGCTGCGTCACGAGCTAGGTCCTTTGGGCATTCAGGTCACCTCGATCATTCCTGGTGGCGTGCTCACTGCGATGTCCGCTAACGCGCACGAGAACACCAAAAAAACCTGGGCCGAACAGCCTGAGGCTATTCGCAAGGTTTATGAACCGTTCCTTGGCGATGTGATGATGAAAGTGTTGCCTGACATGCTTGAAAAAACTGGCAGCACGCCAGAGCAAGCTCTGGAAGGCACGCTGGAAATTCTCGCCAAGAAAAAGTGGAAACCGATGGAATACCTCGGCAAAGACGTGAAGCCCATGGGTTTGATGCGCCGCCTGCTCTCCGACAGCCAGTTGGAAAGCATGATCCGCATGACCTTCAAAATTCCCAAGTACAAAGCCTGAGAGAGATGAATATGAACGCCGTCCTCAAGGAAGCAAATACCTATGGTGATTTGTTTGATCGCCAGAAAATCAAATCGCATGAACTCGCACTGACCACTGCTGCACAGCGCGCCGACAAACTCCGCAAATTGCTCAAGGCGATCATGGATGCGCGCCCGGCCATTCTCGAAGCCGGTTACAAAGAACTGCGCCTCAACCCGACCGACATCGACGCACAGCTGTTGATGGTCAAGGGCGAAGCCGAGTTCATCGCGCG
>JAZKEM010000208.1:0-5375 GCA_040387055.1 Pseudomonadota bacterium
CGGCGTTGGAAGATTGTGAGGCGCTCGAACAGTTGCGTGCATTGGCACATGGTCTACGTATTCGGATGGGTGTGACAGAGAATCCGCCGCCGCGCGGTGTGGATACGGAAGATGATTTTGCGGTGGTTGCTGGGTTGCTTAAACACTAAGCTCTATAGGGTGGGGCTAGCTAGCCGCCTTGCGGCGTAACTCTGCCTGTTGTGCTTTGAGGTGGCGTTTTTCGCGCTGAGGCGCGAGTTACCTTTCTTTGCTGGTGCAAAGAAACGTAACCCAAAGAAATCACCTTTAAAAGCAAAGCCACTTGTGCCTTTCAGCTTTTAGCACCCGAATGTGTTCTGGCTGCTGCTTCCAATGCGAGAAAAAGTGCCACTCACACTTTTTACATGCTGATGACTGAAGTGCGCCATCGTGCTAACTGCTTGCTTGAGAAAAACAAGAGTGGCTTTGCTTTTAGAAACGTTTTCTTTCGTGAGTTTCTTTGACGTTAATCAAAGAAAGTTACCCGCGCCTCAGCGCGGAACACACAACATCAAAGAAGAACCGGAAGCGTCACGCCGCAAGGCGGCGCGCCAACACATCAATGTGTCCAGTTGAGCCAAGCGAAGCGCACAAGGTTCACCTGTAGGCACACGGCACAATGAAAAAGAGCGCCTTTCGGCGCTCTTTTTATGCTTCTACTGTTGGCGTAATTGGCTGTCGGCCGATGGAAACGTAGGTAAAGCCCATACGCTTCATCAGTTCCGGATCATAAAGATTACGACCATCAAAGATCACCGGCTGCTTGAGCAGCTTGGCGATACGCGCAAAGTTGGGGCTACGGAACTGCTTCCACTCCGTCACGATGGTCAGCGCATCTGCGCCATCAACCGCTTGTTCTGCGTTGTCGCAAAGTTTGAGATCTGCGCGCTCGCCATAGACTTTGCGAATCTCATGCATCGCAACCGGGTCATAGGCTTTTACGATCGCGCCTGCATCCCACAATGCTTCCATCAGCACGCGGCTGGTAGCTTCGCGAATATCGTCGGTCTTGGGTTTGAACGACAGGCCCCAGACTGCAATGGTTTTGCCTTTGAGATTGCCGCCAAAGTGCGCGCTTATGCGTGAGAACAGTACGGTCTTCTGACGCTCGTTCACTTCTTCCACTGCGCTCAATATGCTCGGCTTGATGCCAGCTTGTTGCGCGGTGTGTACGAGTGCCTTCACATCTTTGGGGAAACAGGAGCCGCCGTAACCACAGCCAGCGTAGATGAAGTGATAGCCGATGCGTGGATCAGAGCCAATGCCGATGCGAACGTTTTCAATGTCAGCGCCAACTTTCTCAGAGAGATTAGCTAGCTCGTTCATGAAACTGATCTTGGTGGCCAGCAATGCGTTAGCGGCGTACTTGGTCAACTCGGATGAGCGGACATCCATCGAGATCAAACGATCATGGTTGTGATTGAACGGCTCGTACAGTGCGCGCATCAGTTTCTCTGCACGATCGCTATCCACGCCAATCACAATGCGATCGGGGCGGGTGAAGTCTGCAATCGCAGCGCCTTCCTTGAGGAATTCGGGATTCGAGACGACATCAAATTCAACTTCCGCAGCACGTGCAGCCAGCGCGGAGATGAGCTGCGCACGAACTTTGTCGCAAGTGCCGACTGGAACAGTCGACTTAGTGATGACGACGCGGTGCTCAGTCATGTGCTGGCCGATGGTGTTGGCCACCTGCAGCACATATTTGAGATCGGCTGAACCATCTTCGCCAGGCGGTGTGCCGACGGCGATGAACTGGAACTGGCCATGCTTGACGCCTTCGGCGGCGTCTGTTGTAAAACGCAGACGACCTTCAGCGTGATTGATCTTGACCAACTCGGCGAGGCCCGGTTCATAGAACGGGCACTCGCCGCGACGCAGTGTTTCTACACGTTTGGCATCTACGTCAACGCAGACAACATCATTGCCTGCATCAGCAAAACAGGTCGCAGTGACAAGACCAACGTAGCCAGAACCAAAGATGGTGATGTCCATGCGCTAGTCCTTAGCTCTGCTGACGTTCTTCTGTAGCCTCAGGCGCTGCCGTTTCGGTCGCAACTTGAACAGGTGCTGCTGGTTCAACGCGTGCAGACGCAGGTTTGATCTCAGGCAGGATGTATTCCGCTGCTGGTGCAACCGGACGGAACAGTGACTGCTGTGCTTCTTCTACGCGTGTTGCAACGGCAACTGGTGCTGGTGCAGGAGCTGCGACTGGCGCAGGTGCTACTTCAACTTCCGGTGCGTTGACAGGCGCAGCTTCGACAACTGGCTGCGGCGCAGGCTGCTCGCTGTAGTTCGGTGCTGCAGCAACTTCTTGCTCAGGTGCTGAGAACGTTTCTGACTGCGGCGCTACTACTTCGCGAAACTCGAGGCCAGCGCTAGGTGCGGCGGCAACTTCATTCACGAATGTATTGATAACGATTGGCGCTTCAGCATTTTCGCCAGCAACTTCCTCTGCTGCTGCACCGGCTTGCTGCTGCGGGTTGCCGTTACGCTCCTCACGATTGCCGCCGCGGCCACGGCCACGACGGTTACGACGCCCGCGCAAGCTGCGGCCACCATTATTATCGCCACGCTCTTCACCCGTGCGTTCACCTTGCTGCGGCGCGCCTTCAACGCCTTCAGCGATGATCTGCTGCGGCTGTTGCTGAGGCTGCTGCGGACGGTCTTCGCGACGTGGCTGCTGCTGTTGCGGACGATCTTCACGCGGCTGTTTAGGCTGCTGTTGATTGTTCTGCTGGCGTGGCTGATTTTGTTGCTGTGGATTCTGCGGCTGGCCATCGCGCTTAGGCTGATTCTGTTGATTCTGCTGGCGCTGTTGGTTTTGCTGCGGATTCTGCGGACGTTGTTCGTTACCACCGCGATTGTTTTCGCGGTTGCCATCGCGACGCTGATCATTGCCGCCACGATTGCCATCGCGACGCTGACCATCACGGCCTTGGCCGTTGCGATTGCCGCGATCATTACGACCGCCGCGGTTCTGCTGTCTTGGGGCAGGCGCAGCAACAGGTGCTTCTACTTTTGCACCAATGCCAAGCCAAAGCATGAAGCGTTTCCAAATGCCATCGCCGCTAACAACAGGCTGCATCACAACGGCTGGCGCAGCTGCTACGACCGTTGGGGCTGGTGTCGATGGAACAATCTGCTTCACGGCAGCTTGTGCAATGACTTTGGCCGGTGCGGCGTTAGCGGTTGTGATTTCTTCCTGTGCCTGCGCATCAAAATTCTGTGCGAGCGTGTAGCTGACACCGGCGTTGTTTTCCAGTGAGAGATGATCACCGCGAACGCGCTTAATCTCATAGTGCGGCGAATGTAGGCTTGGGTTTGGTACCAGCGTGACGCTGACGCGGCAACGGCCTTCAATTTCACGAATCTGTGCGCGCTTTTCGTTGAGCAAGAAGGTGCCAACGTCTACCGGCAACTGTGCAATCACTCGACCTGTGCGGTCTTTCATTGCTTCTTCTTCGATCAGACGAATGATCGA
Source organism: Pseudomonadota bacterium (assembly GCA_040387055.1). Taxonomy (GTDB): domain Bacteria; phylum Pseudomonadota; class Gammaproteobacteria; order Nevskiales; family Nevskiaceae; genus Stenotrophobium. Next base: position 3,503 of record JAZKEM010000208.1, read on the forward strand.
CATCGCCATCGATTCCACCGAACGAATCTGGCCGCGGCCAGAGCAACGTGGGCAAGCAATCTGCGTGTGTTCGTCGAGCGAAGGACGCAAGCGCTGACGCGACATTTCGAGCAAGCCGAAACGTGACAAGCGACCGACTTGAATGCGGGCGCGATCGATTTCGCTCGCACGTTCCAAACGCTTTTCAACTTCGCGCTGATTCTTCTGCGAGTTCATGTCGATGAAATCGATCACCACCAAGCCGCCCAAATCGCGCAGGCGCAGCTGGCGCGCGATTTCATCAGCGGCTTCAAGGTTGGTGTTGTATGCGGTTTCTTCGATATCTTTGCCGCCGGTTGCCTTGGCGGAGTTGATGTCGATCGAGGTCAACGCTTCCGTGTGATCAATCACGATGCTGCCGCCGGAAGGCAGGCGCACCTGACGTTCGTGCGCGCTCTCGATTTGGCTTTCAATCTGGAAGCGTGAGAACAGCGGCGTTTCGTCGCTGTACAACTTGAGACGCGACAGGTGCTGCGGCATCACATGTTCCATGTGCTGACGAGCCTGTTCGTAAATCTCTGGGTTGTCGATCATCACCTCGCCAATGTCTGGGCGCAGGTAGTCGCGCAGAGCGCGCAGGATGATGTTGTTTTCTTGATAGATCAGAAACGGGCCAGAGCGTTCGCCGCCAGCTTTTTCAATCGCGTTCCAGATTTCGACCAGATAGTTGGCATCCCACTGCAGTTCTTCTGCGGTGCGGCCAACGCCGTTGGAGCGTACGATCACGCCCATGCCGTCTGGCATCTGCAGTTGTGACAACGCTTCTTTGGCTTCTTCGCGCTCTTCGCCTTCTGCGCGACGTGACACGCCACCAGCGCGTGGGTTGTTTGGCATCAACACCAAATAACGACCGGCCAGTGAGATAAACGTGGTGAGGGCTGCGCCCTTGTTGCCGCGTTCTTCTTTTTCAACCTGAACGATGATCTCGGTACCTTCCTGGATTTGATCGCGGAGGTTGCCGGAGGTTGATTTGAAATAAGAGCGGGCGATTTCCTTTACAGGCAAAAAGCCGTGGCGTTCTGCACCGTAGTCGATGAAGCAAGCTTCAAGGCTTGGTTCAACGCGGGTGATTTTGCCTTTGTAAATATTGGATTTTTTCTGTTCGCGACTCGCGATTTCGATATCAAGGTCGAACAGCTTCTGTCCATCAACAATCGCCACGCGCAGCTCTTCACGCTGTGTGGCGTTGATTAAAATACGTTTCATGCTTTGTCTCTATTGAAGCGCTCAACCGCAGGGCGGGAGGACTTTTGTGGCGGCGCTGTGCGCCTGCCTTTTTGATCGCCGTCTTACGGGAACGCTTGTTATCAGGTGTCCGCCGCTGGGCGTCGGACGTAAAATTTTCGGTGCGGTGGGGCTGTTACAATGTCGAGCAGATCCGCCGCCACAAATCCAAAACCGCAGATGCGGCAGTTGGAAAACTCCGGCTCTAAAATCCAGAGTGACATATTTTGACACAGAATCAACAACAAGTGCGCCGCCATACCGTTTCCGAGAAGGAAGATGGTCAGCGCATTGATAATTTCCTTTTAAAACAAATGCCTGGCGTTCCAAAGTCGCATGTTTACCGACTTTTGCGTTCCGGGCAGGTCCGCGTCAACGGCGGCCGCATTAAACCGGAGCGAAAGCTGGTTTTAGGCGAAGAAATCCGTATTCCACCGGTTCGCTTGGCTGAGAAGGGCGAGATCGTTCGTCCGCCAGACAAGGTTCTAAACAATCTGCGCGAATCGATCATTTTTGAAGATGCTCACTATGTGGCCATCAACAAACCGGCCGGTTTTGCCGCTCACGGCGGCAGCGGCCTGCCTTATGGCGTGATTGAAGCCATGCGCGC